>NZ_DDGH01000104.1:0-35155 GCF_002337565.1 Rhodopirellula sp. UBA1907
AGGAGCTAGGAGCTAGGAGCTAGTTTCCGAAGGAGCGAAGCGACGCGATGTCCCCTCTCCACCGGCTTCCGGGGGAGAGGGCTAGGGTGAGGGGGCATATTCAACAAACATCATTCACCACCTCGCCATTCCTCTCCCAACGCCCGCAATATCGCCACACCAACCGCTTCGGTGTTCTCAAGGACATGCGCGTTGCAAAATCGCAAAACGGTCCATCCTTCGCGATTCAATTGAGCTGTTCGGCTCATGTCTTGTTGCTCTTGATGTTCGTGGTAGTCGCCATCGAGTTCAACGATCAACCGTTTCTCGACACAGGCGAAGTCAGCGATGAAAGGTGGGATGGGGAACTGCCGTCGAAATTTGTGCCCGTTGAGTCGACGGTTGCGGAGGAGTGTCCAGACGAGTGATTCGGCTTTCGTTTGGTTGGTGCGGAGCTCGCGAGCGTTTTGTGTTAGTTGAGGTGGTTGGCGGATTGGCATGGTTGGTTGACTCTGAAAGTTGTCATCGATTCCTGTTGATCCGTGCCCCCTCACCCTAGCCCTCTCCCCCGGAAGCCGGTGGAGAGGGGACGACGCGTCGCTGACGCTCCTTTGCTAACAGCTAACAGCTAGTAGCTAGTGACTCTCACTCCTCTTCCAACAACCTTGCGACGATGTCTCGGGCGGTCATGCCTTCGGCTTGGGCGGCGAAGGTGGTGATCAGTCGGTGTGTCAGCACGGGCAGTGCCACGGATCGAATGTCTTCGGTGCGGACCATGTAGGAACCTTCCAGTGCGGCTCGTGACTTGGCACCCAAGATCAAATCTTGAACCGCTCGTGGGCCAGCACCCCAGGACACCAACGGCAGCAACCATGACGGAGCGGTTCCGCCGGCCGGTCGAGTCTTGCGGACCAATTGGGCGGCTTCGGTGTAGATGTGATCTGGCACCGGGATGCGGCGGACGAGGTCTTGATTGGCGATGATGTTCTCTGCCGTCATCAAGTGTTGAAGTTCAGGCAACTTTCCGCCCGTCGTTGTGCGAGCGATCGCGATCTCTTCTTCTTCGGACGGGTAGTCCAATTCGATCAAGGCCATGAACCGATCAAGTTGGGCTTCCGGCAACGGGTACGTGCCTTCTTGTTCAACTGGGTTTTGCGTTGCGAGCACCATGAACGGTGGCGGCAGGTCAAAGCCTTTGCCGACAACGGTGATGCGTTGTTCCTGCATCGCTTCCAACATCGCGGCCTGGGTCTTGGGTGGTGCTCGGTTGATTTCGTCGGCCAACACGATGTTTGCGAACACTGGTCCATGAGCGAACTGGAACTCACGACGACCGTCGCCGTTGTCTTGCAGGATGTCTGTGCCGGTGATGTCCATGGGCATCAAGTCCGGTGTGAACTGGATGCGATTGAACTTGAGCGACATCGTTTCGGCGAGCTTGCTGACCAACAGAGTCTTGGCCAGCCCAGGAACACCCATCAGCAAAGCGTGTCGCCGTGCAAACAAGCACACCAACAACAAATCGACGGTTTCACGTTGGCCAACGATGACGCGAGCCAGCTCGTCTCGGAGTTGCTGCGTCAATCGTCCGAGTCGGTCGACTGCTTGGACGTCGTCATCGCTCAGCGATGGTTCGGTCACCGAGGAAGCGGATGAGTTGTTGGACACCACCGATTGCGACATCTGAATTTCCTGTCGTGAACTTTGTACAAGCCAGCGGGATACTATAACCGCCCAAGCGGTGCCGCCGCAAAGATCGAGGCCGACTTTTATAGGTCCAGCGTCAGTAATCGATGTCTCGCGAATCAACTCATTCAGGACGCTGTCCAAAAATGAGAATCCGATGAAACTCCAAAAACACTGAGCTTTTAGGCTGTTCCGAGCCACACAGCGGACGCCGCAATTCGATAGGCTAGCCAATGAAACCTTTATGAAACTGCTGTCGAAACCGCTATGATTTTCACCCGGAGATTCGCTGTGATGTGGGACACTCCTCAATCCGCCCATCGTTCGTCCAAAACTCAATGGCCTTGTTCATCAAACTGGGCAGGCTGCAACAGAACGCTTTGGCAGTTTGGTTTGGGCTGTTATCGCTCCGTCGTTATCGCTTTCGCGATGGTTGGGGTGCTGACGCTGAGCGGCGGACATAACGTCCTTGCACAGGATCAGCTGATTCCGCTAGGCGGGGCGAAGGATTTGCTGACGCCGTCGGAACCGCCAAGCGTCATTGGCGGTCGCTACGTCCATGATGACTCGATTGGCTTCTTGGCTTTGTCACCATCGCATTGGTGGGACAACGACATGTTTCGGTTGTATCCCACGGAAATTCTCCGTGTGCAGGCAAAGGAAACCATTGGGATCGATCCGAACGACATCCGAGAAATTCAAGCAACGTTTGGATTGTCGTTCGAAACCGGTCAGCCATTGTTCGCTGCCGTGGTCCAACTCACTGGAAAGGTCGACGGGAAAGTCTTGAAAGAAGCATTGGACCTGGATCCACGCCCGATCAAGATCGGCGATCACACGGCTGTACGAGTGAACGGGTCCGTTCCGATGGTGCTGAGTCGATTGGAATCGGCGGCTAAATTTGGCGACGGTGAAGAAGGCGAAATTTGGTATGTCGGGTCGCCGGATTGGTTGATCGAAACTGCCACCGCTCAAGCCAAGGTTGACGAGTCAGAGCGTGGTCCTTTGCCAATTCGTTTGGCGTCTCTGCCGAAACGCGACGGGATCTCGGCGGTGGTGGAAATGAAAACGATCCGCCCAATCGTCAGTGGCTTTGCAATGAATGCCGCGGCGCAATTGCCTCACCAGCTTCAACCTCTTGGGCAGCTTCCCGGGCTGACCGACGCGATCCTTTTGCATTTGGATCTGAAAGGAGATGCGATTGCGTTGGATTTGACTCTGGTCGGCATCGATGAGTCCGCCGCTGAACAGATCGAAGGAATTCTGCAAGATTCGTTGATCGAAGCTCAAACTCTGGCAATGACTTCGATCCAACAAAACCTCGAACAATCGGATGTGTCGCCCGCGATGCGGGATGCGGTGCAGTCTTATGCGGCTCGGATCTCCGCCATGGTGATGGAGTCCTTTCAGCCTTTGAGGGTTGAGCGTGATGTCACCATTCAAGCGGAATCGGAATTGAGCATCGCGTCGACCGGAGTTTTGGTAGGGCTTTTGTTGCCGGCTGTTCAAGCGGGCCGCCAAGCCGCTCGCCGGGTGCAGTCATCCAACAACATCAAGCAAATCATGCTGGGGATTCACAACCACCATGCCGCATACCAGCAACTGCCACTTTCAGCGATCGCTGACGATGAGGGCAACCCTTTGTTGAGCTGGCGAGTGAAGTTGCTTCCATTTCTCGACGAGATGGAGCTCTATGAACAGTTTCGTTTGGATGAACCCTGGGACAGCGAACACAATCTGCAAGTCGCCCAGCAAGTTCCCGAGGTTTACGAATCAATCGGGCTGAACGTGGAGCCTGGCCACACGATTTATCAGGCCGTGGTTGGCGAAGAGATTGGCATCAGGCCAATGCAGACGACAAAGTTTCGTGACTTCTTGGACGGCCTTTCCAATTCGGTCCTTGTGTTGGAAGCAGACGCAGACGAAGCGGTCTTTTGGACTCAACCAAAAGACCTGGCCATCGACCTGAACGACCCGTTGAACGGATTGGGGCATGCTCGGGCGGGCGGGTTCCATGTCGGAATGGCAGACGGCGCGGTGAAGTTCATCTCCGAGAACATCGACGCTCAGCTCTTCAGAAAGCTCCTGACGCGAGCCGGCAATGAACCGGTGGACGTCCCGTAGCGAATTGTCTTCGCTTGCTTGTCTGAACGGCGCCGCTTTGGGTTGGCCGTTCGCGCCGCTCAAGTCGAGACGGTGGCCTTGGTGTTCAGTGCCACCGGCTGAGGCGCACTGCATCCACACCCGCTACCGCATTGTTGCAATCGTTTTTCGATTTGCAACGATGTCGGCGTGGTTGCCAAGCCGCCGAGCGCCGTGCAGCGATGTTCTCGCGGCATCCGTTCGGAAACTCGACGTGCCGCGTCGATGGTTTCGTCCAGCGGAATGACGGGATCAAATCCGGCCAAGCACATGTTGGCACATGAGATCGCGTTGCTGGCCGCGATCACGTTTTTGCCCAAGCAAGGGACTTCAACACGGTTGGCAACGGGGTCGCAAATCAAGCCCAGCATGTTTTGCAGAGCCATCGATGCGGCGCCGGTCGCTTGCGTGGTCGTTCCGCCCGCCATCGTGACCAAGGCTGCTGCGGACATGGCCGCGGCTGATCCACCTTCGGCTTGGCATCCACCGACTTCGGCAGCAAAGCTCCAAGCGGTTGCGATGAACACGCCGATCAAGCCAGCCGCCAGAAATGCTTTCGCGATTTCTTCGTCGGACAGCGACAGCGATTCACCCATCGCCAAACAAGTCGCAGGCAGTGCCGCGCAGGCTCCCGCGGTGGGGGCGGCGATGATCACGCCCATCGAGCTTTTCACTTCCATCATCGCGGTGGTGTAGAGCACGATTTGGTTCAGGGCACCTGCATCGAGCAATTGTCCCGACTGCAGCTTGTCTCGGAAGCCGCCGGACTGGTACCCGAGTACTCGGTCGGCATACTCGGTTCCGTTCAAACCGGACTCAATGCTGGTGCGAGCGATTTGAACGATTTCGATCATGCGGTCCAAAACTTCTCGCTCGGTCAGTCCGCCTCGTTGCATCTCATATTCAACCGCCCACTTCCAAAGTGGTTTGGAGTCGACGTCAGCTTGCGATGTCAGTGTGTTGCAATCTTGGAAGGGAATCTCAGCGTTGGGACGCGAGCGTATCGGCAGCACGGGTGCCAGGCGAACAATCGGCTCAGGACTTTCCCAAGGAAGCGATCGTTGCAGCGTCGCGAATTCCAGGCGTTGGCTTGATTGGATCTGCAGCATCACGTTTTGATCGGACGTCCTCACATGGACATGATCAGCCATCAACTCTTTCGCGAGCGATTCGCAATCCAAGGTTTGGATGGATTCGTTCGAGGCGGGTTCTGCTAGGCGAACCAGGGTCTCGTCAAAGCCACCATCCATCGAGACATCAAAGTCGTCGATCGAGGTGACTTCGATCATGCCGCCGCCGGTGGAGATCGCAATCAGCGTGTGAGATTCTCGTTCACCGCAAACGGTCAGACGATAGGTGTTCGGGTGAGCGTCACCATAGTTACCGTATTCAAATTCAAATGCGATGCCATTGTCGATCAGATGCTGGCGCGAGTTTGGCAAGCGTTCGTCGTGGGCTTCCCAGCCGAGCAACCCGCCGAACAAGCCCATGTCGGAACCTTGGCTGGTGTGGGTCGCGGGAAGGGATCCCGATTCGTCGAACTGAATCAGCACATGTTGCAGGTCGCCGCCCACCAGATCGCGGGCCAGGCGTCCAATTCGCAGAGCCGCGGCGCAGTGCGAACTGCTGGGGCCACGCATCACTGGGCCGATGACGTCATTGAAGATGCTGACGGTCATGGGATCGCTCAAATGCAGCAAGAAGTGAAAATGAAGAAGCGATGACTCTGACTCAATTGACTTGCTGCGTCAAATTCACGGCGGAATGACGGAGGCGGATGGAAGCTTGTTCGCCCTAATGCATCGATTCGGGGAGTCACGTGGGTCGGCGGACAGGCATCGACTTTGGGCTGGCTCGCAGGTTCATCGTGCCGTCGTCCCACCCGAGTATTTGAGCGGCGGATGCACACACCGCTTCAGAAGAACATTTGCTGTGTGAGTTTTCGGTTCTTCGCGGGAGAGACCCGAAGTGGTTGTGTCGCGAGATGGCGGTCGGCACAAATCAGCTGCAGCCGATCGCCCAGGCATTCTCGGTGGGTTCGCAGGGCGACGTCGGGGCAGTTGTTCTCATCGGACAGGTGGGCCAAGCAGGCCCACTGCAGGTCGTGGCCGGCGAGGGAGATCACTTCGGCGGCTTCGCGATTGGAGATGTGCCCACGGGGGCCGGAAATTCGGTCGCGAAGAAATTCGGGGTAGCCCGAATTGGCCAACATGTTTTCGTCGTAGTTGCTTTCGATGAACAAGGCATCGAGCGTGTTTACGCTGGCGAGCATGTCATCGAAGACGCATCCCAGATCCGTCCACAATCCAAACCGAGAGCAGCCGTTGTCCAGCGTGAAGACGGCTCCATCGACACCATCGTGCGGCGTCGGCATCGTCTCAATCGCGGTTTCGCCGATCGTGAACGTTTCGCCCGGGACGAAATGCTGGATGTCGTGGACGGGACCGAGTGGGATACGACGCTCGGTCGACTGAAGGGTTCGGCGGCTGATGTGAATCGGCACATTGAGTTTGCGATTCAGGACGCCCAAGCATCCGATGTGGTCGCGGTGATCGTGCGAGATCACGATGGCGTCGATTTCCGATGCATCACGCCCGGCTTCGTTCAGTCGAGTTTGCACTTTGCGGAAACTGATTCCCGCGTCAAAGAGCACGCACTCCGAGCCCGTGTCAACGAAGACACAGTTACCGCTGCTTCCTGATTGCAAACACAGAACATCCATGCTGGCAATCGTAGCAGGTTCTCAAGCGACGTAGGAGCGCTGTTTGATGGCACGGCGGCCAAATTCAACCGGCCGTGCTCCCAACCAATCGTGGTCGGTTGTTGCACGGCCTTGGATGGCGGAAAGAGCGACTCAGTCCTTGGATTTTGGCGTGGACTTCTTGGCTTTGCTATCGCTCTTGGGTTCCGACTTGGGTTTGTCGGCGCTTTGCCCTTTTTTGTAGCTCTCGCTGCGGTAGTCGGTTTGGTAGAAGCCGCTGCCTTTGAAGACGATCGCAGCGCCGGTTCCAAACTGACGTTGCAGTTTGTTCTTTTTGCATTCCGGGCACTTCTTCAAAACTTCGTCGTTGATGCCTTGGAACACTTCCAACTCGTGACCACAAGCTTCACACAAATAATCGTAAGTCGGCATAGGAAAGGATTGAAAGAAAAAGGGAGAAGGTGAAAAACAAAGGCGGTGTCAGGATCGGTTCAGGCAACCGGCGATCATTCCGAACCATCGCCGGTGCTGACGACGACTTGAGCGGGACGCACAACGCGGTCGTGCATTTGGAAACCAGGTGTTGCGACATGAGCGACCATGCCCGATGCGATCTCGGGATGAGGCATCTGCGAGATGGCTTCGTGGAAGTTCGGGTCGAACAGTTCGCCTTCGGCGGGGATTTCTTTGATCGCGTGTTTGGCCAGCACGTCGTCGAGTTGTTTGCGAACCATCGACACGCCTTCGACCAATCCGGCCGTTGATTCGCCTTCACCGGCGGTGGTTGCGGCATCGATTGCACGCAGCAAGTTGTCACGGACTTGCAGGATGTCGGTGACCAGCGGCATGCCAGCGAATTTCAATTGCGCTTCGGTGTCGCGACGCAGGCGTTTGCGAAAGTTCTCCGCTTCGGCTTGTGCTTGCAAAACGCGTTTGCTCGCCTCTTCGACTTCACCACGCAGACGCGTCATCTCTTCGTCGCGAGTTTCTTCGCCGGCTTCCGCGAACGCTTCGTCGTTAGCTGAGGTTTCGCCTTCAAAGGAAACCGTTTCCTGCGGGTCGAGTTGTTCGTCTTCGGATTGAAGTTCTTCGTTGGGTTGTTCGTTCATGAGTCTTTCTCCGTGTCGGTCGAGCCGGTGCTGGCTTCTTCCGGTTCGGGGTCAAAAAAGTGACGAAGTTTGTCGAGAAACGAGGTGCGTTCGGGAAGCACCGAATCGTGATCGAGTTCGGCGAGTTCGCGAAGCAGTTTTTGTTGTTTGTCGCTGAGCTTTTTGGGGACTTCGATGAAAATCTGAACCAACAGATCGCCGGTGCGTCCGCTGCGAGGATCAACGATGCCTTGCCCGCGAACGGTGAAGACGTGTCCGGTTTGGGTGCCGGCAGGAACGGTCAGTTCGTGTGGTCCATCGAGAGTCGGCACATTGATCGTTGCGCCGAGTGCGGCCTGGGCGTACGAAATTGGCATCTGCAAAATCAGATGCTGGCCTTCACGTTTGAACAGGTCGTGTTCTTTGACGGAGATGAAGCAGTAGCAGTCGCCGTTTGGTCCACCGTCGGGGCTGGGTTCACCTTCGCCCTGCAAGCGGACTCGCATGCCGTCGTCGACCCCGGCGGGGATCTCGACGTTCATCTCGGCTTTTTCGTTTTGCGTTCCAGTGCCACGGCATTTGCCGCACGGTTCGCCGATTTGTTTGCCAGCACCTTTGCAGGTCGGGCAAGTCGTTTGGACGCGAAGGATGCCCGCTGACTGGATGACTTGTCCTTGCCCGCCGCACATGGTGCAGGTGACCGGTTCGCTGCCCGCGGCGGCACCGCTGCCGTCACAGGTGTCGCAGGAAACGCGGCGACGGAACACGATGTCCTTGTGGCATCCGCGAGCGGCCTCTTCGAGTGTGAGCGTGACATCGCAGCGAACATCGGCACCGCGTCGAACGCGACGTCGTCCGCCGCCACGACGGGAGCCTCCGCCAAAGAAGTCTCCAAATCCACCGCCGAACAGATCGCCGAATGCTTCGAAAATGTCTTCGACGTCGCCGTATTGTTGTGTCGCGCCTTCGACCCCGGCATGACCGTATTGGTCATAGCGAGCTCGTTTGTTTGCATCGCTGAGGACTTCGTAGGCTTCGGTTGCTTCTTTGAATTTCGCCGTCGCGGATTCGTCGTCGCGATTGCTATCGGGATGGTACTTGATAGCAAGCTTGCGATACGCGCGATCGACCTGCTGCTTCGTGGCCGTTCGTTCGACCTTCAGCACTTCGTAGTAGCAGGTTTTGGTGGCCATGAGAAATCAAACAGAAAAGTGTTCGTGGTCAGTGATCGCCTCGGCGTCATTTGTTTCACCGGTCCGATTGGGACATGGCGGACGGACGCTTGGAGGGTCATGAAAACGGGCCGCTCACCGAAGGCGAACGGCCCATTAAAAATATGTCGTGCGAAGTTTGGTTCAGCGATTAGCTGACCATGCCTTCGACAGGACGTTTGTCTTTGTCTTCTTGCTCGAAGTTCGTGACCAAGGCTTCGGTCGTGAGCAACAAGCCTGCGATGCTGGCAGCGTTGGTCAATGCGGTGCGAACCACTTTGACGGGATCGATGACGCCAGCTTTGACCATGTCGGTGTATTCGCCCGTGTGAGCGTTGAAACCGATTTTGGGGTCGTTCTTTTGCAGGACTTCGTCGACCACAACGCTGCCGTCGATGCCGCCGTTGTCGGCGATTTGACGCATGGGAGCGTCCAAGGCACCCAAGACAATGTCAACGCCGATTTTCTCGTCGCCCTTGGCCTTCTTCTTGGCAGCTTCAACCGCTTCGCGGCAGTGAACCAAAGCCACACCGCCACCGGGCAGAATGCCTTCTTCGACTGCAGCGCGAGTTGCGTGCAAAGCGTCTTCCAAGCGAGCCTTGGTTTGCTTCATTTCAGCTTCGGTTTCGGCACCGACGCTGATGACAGCCACACCGCCGGCCAGTTTGGCCAAACGCTCTTGGAACTTTTCCTTGTCGTAATCGCTGTCCGTTTGCTCGATTTGAGCGCGGATTTGAGCGACACGCTTGTCGATGTCTTCGCGTTTGCCGGCACCTTCGACGATGGTCGTGTTCGACTTGTCGACGGTGACTTTCTTCGCGCGACCGAGGTGTTCCAAGGTGACGTTCTCGAGCTGCATGCCGAGGTCTTCGCTGATCAGCGTTCCGCCGGTCAACGTTGCGATGTCGCCCAACATGGCTTTGCGGCGATCGCCGAAGCCAGGAGCCTTGACGGCACACACGTTGAGCGTGCCACGCAGCTTGTTGACCACCAACAACGTCAATGCTTCCGCGTCGACGTCTTCGGCGATGATCAGCAATGGTTGACCGGTTTGAGCGGTCTTCTCAAGCAATGGCACGAGGTCGCGAATGTTGCTGACCTTCTTTTCGTACAGCAACACGAGTGCGTCTTCGAGGCTCGCTTCCATCGATCCGGAATCGGTGATGAAGTAAGGCGAAACGTAGCCCTTGTCGAACTGCATCCCGTCGACGTATTCGACTTCGGTGGTGCGGCTCTTGCCTTCTTCGACGGTGATGACGCCGTCTTTGCCGACTCGTTCCAATGCGTCAGCGAGCAATTCACCGATCACGTTGTCGTTGTTGGCCGAGATCGCACCGACGTGAGCGACTTCTTGTTTGCCGCTGACGGGGCGTCCCATTTCAACCAGTTGATCGCAAGCGGCTTCGACAGCCTTTTCGATCCCGCGACGAATCGCGGTTGGGTTGCTACCGGCAACGATGTTTCGCAGACCTTCTTTGAAGATGGCACGAGCGAGCACGGTTGCGGTGGTGGTTCCATCGCCGGCCAAGTCGCTGGTCTTTTGAGCGACTTCGATGACCAGTTTGGCACCCATGTTCTCGAAGCGGTCTTCGAGTTCGATTTCCTTGGCGACGGTCACACCGTCTTTGGTCACGGTTGGACCACCGAAGGATTTATCGATGATCACATTCCGGCCTGTAGGACCCATCGTCGTTGCGACGGCCTTGGCCAGTTTTTCCACGCCGGCCAACATGCGGGCCCGAGCGTGATCGTCAAAAAGCAATTGTTTTGCCACGACTGAATTCCTCGTAGATGTTTTGGGGTGAAAGAACGAACCGGATCAGCCGATCTTGGCCAAAATGTCGCTTTCGCGAAGGATCTTCATTTCGTGTCCGTCGACTTCGATTTCGCTTCCGCCGTACTTGCCGTAGATCACGACGTCGCCGACCGAAACGCTGAGTTCACCGCGGTTGCCGCTATCGAGCAACTTGCCAGGTCCAACAGCGACGACGGTGCCGCGTTGTGGCTTTTCTTTTGCCGAGTCGGGGAGCACGATGCCGCCAGCGGTGGTTTCTTCGGCTTCGCTGGGTTGAACCACAACGCGGTCATCGAGAGGACGCAGGTTGATTTTTTTAGCAGTGGCCATGAGTTGATTCCTGTGAGTTGAAAGTTGATTTGAAATTGGGTGTGGGAAAAGGATTGAAAGAGGGTCGCGGGCAGCGGCTTACATCATGCCGCCCATTCCACCCATGCCTCCCATTCCGCCCATGCCACCCATTCCCATGCCGCCCATGTCTGGCATTCCGCCACCCATGCCGTGATCGTGATGATCGCCACCGGCTGGTTCTTCTTCGACGGGGATTTCGGTGACCAAAGATTCGGTGGTCAACAACAAAGCGGCGACCGAAGCTGCGTTGGTCAGCGAGGTGCGAACCACTTTGGCGGGGTCGACGATGCCGGCTGCGACGAGGTCGCAGTACTTGTCAGCGTTGGCGTCGTAACCTTCGGTTTTGCCCTTCATTTGAAGCACGCGGTTGACAACCACGGCTCCGTCCAGGCCAGCGTTGTTGGCGATCGCACGCATTGGCTGGTCGAGCACGTTGCGGATGATTCGCACGCCGAGCTTTTGATCGCCTTCGGTTGCTTTTTCCAGTTTTTCAACAGCAGCACGGCAGCGAAGCAGTGCGGTTCCGCCACCGGGGACGATGCCTTCTTCGAGTGCAGCTTGGGTCGCGGCACGAGCGTCGTCGATGAGGGCTTTGCGTTCCTTCATCTCGGTTTCGGTTGCAGCACCGACGTTGATTTGAGCCACACCGCCGGCCAGTTTGGCCAAACGCTCTTGCAGCTTTTCGCGGTCGTAGTCGCTGTCGGTCGCTTCAATTTCGCGACGGATTTGAGCGACACGGCCTTCGATGTCAGCTTTCTTGCCAGCACCACCGACGATGGTGGTCGCTTCGCTGGTGATGCGAATTTGTTTGGCACGACCGAGGTCGGAAACCTTGACGCTTTCCAGGTCGATGCCGAGATCTTTGAAGATCGCCTTGCCGCCGGTCAGGGCAGCGATGTCGCCCAAGATGGCTTTGCGGCGATCGCCGTAACCGGGGGCCTTCACAGCACAAGCCGACAGGATGCCACGCATCTTGTTGACGACCAAAGTGGCGAGAGCTTCGCCTTCGGTGTCTTCGGCGATGATCAGCAATGGCTTCTTGGCTTTGCTGATGGCTTCCAGCAACGGAATCATCTTCTTGTTGTTGCTGATCTTTTCTTCGAACAACAGGATGTAGCAATCATCCAGTTCAACCGTGACTTCGTCTTGGTTGGTGACGAAGTGAGGCGACAGGAATCCGCGATCGAATTGCATGCCTTCGACAACGTCGACGTAAGTCTCGTTGCTGCGGCCTTCTTCAACGGTGATCACGCCGTTCTTGCCGACCTTGGTGAAGGCGTCTGCGAGGACGTCACCGATTTGTGGGTCGTTGTTGCCAGCGATCGTGGCAACTTGCTTGATGTCGCTCTTGCTCTTCTCGTTGATCGGGGTCGCCATTTTGGCGATTTGAGCGGTCGCGGTGTCGACGGCTTTTTGAATGCCACGCGACAATGCCATTGGGTCGGCTCCGGTCGCGACCATTTTCAGGCCTTCGCGGAAAATGGCTTCGCTGAGCACGGTGGCGGTGGTGGTGCCGTCACCAGCAACGTCATTGGTCTTGCTGGCGGCTTCTTTGACCAATTGTGCGCCGAGGTTTTCGAATGGATCGTCCAGTTCGATGTCTTCGGCGACGGTCACGCCGTCTTTAGTGACTTTGGGCGAACCCCATCCTTTGTCCAGAACGGCGTTGCGGCCGCGAGGGCCAAGTGTGCTGCGGACGGCACGGGCCAGCTTGCTGACTCCGGCAAGCAATGGGCCGCGTGCGTCATCGTCGAAAACGATCTGCTTTGCCACGATGTAGTTCTCCTGAGGTGGTTTGGATCCGAGAGGCTCGCAGTGGATGGGCGGTTCGCAAAGGTGCGAGCCCGGGGCGGCCACGGATTCGATGCCAAGAGGGAAAGAGACGGGGGAATGTGTTCGGGTCGAGCGAACGTGTTCGGCACGTGTGCCGCACGATGAGGAACTGAGTCGATGGATCCAGTTCGGCCATTCGGGCATGAACGCGTTCGTTGGGGCTCGCAGGTAGCAATCGCCGTACCGCGAGCTTGTTTTTTGTTGCAAGTGACAATTGCGAAAAGAGTTACGCGATTTGTGTGTTTGTCGGTCGATCGCCGTTTGGCTCGATCGACCAGCCTTGGTTGCCAACGTGGCAGGGGGCTTGCTGAGAGCGTGAAATCTCCACGTGTCCGGTCAGGATCTTTTCCAATCGTTGCAATCGTTTCGACCGGCAGCTGACGGCCCGAAATGCTTACCAAGCGAATAACTGCCCCTCAAGAATCATTGACCTTTTGGCTTTCAAAACCTTCACTTGTGGCAACTGCGCGTCGTTGCGTGGTGTTCGAAGAGTTGTGTTCGTGGCTGTTTCCGGTCCGCAATCTGCGGTGGCTTCAGTCCGTCCCGCCCAAAATGATTCAAACCTGATTGGTTGTGCCGATGCGTTGGTGTCATCGCCGATATGTCCTCCCGTTTGTCGTCCTGAGCCAGGTCGTGGGCTCGTTTGCCGCGCCCTCTGTCAACGCGTGTTGTTTGACGGATTGGCTGTACGGCAAGCAACCCGCTTACGTCGCCGGATACACACCGGTCGTGGGTGCGCCTGTCACAACGATCACGACCACTCCCGGGATCACCACGGGGGCTCCCGCGGTTGCGCCGCCTCCTGGTTATGCCGCCAACTATCCGGGCTACACCGCGGGTTACACACCCTTGATGACCGCTGCACCGAACTCGTCGGTGTTGCCGCTGAATCCTTCCAGCATCTACGCGCCGTCTCAGCCTTACTCCTTGCAGCGACCTGCCTACGGAGCCGTTCCACTGGACAACCCTTCGGTGTACACGGGGATGCCGACCACGAGCTCGCCAGTTGTCGCTGGTTATCGTGGTGCCGTTTCGACCGGAAGTCCATACTTCGGAACGGGCAACGTTTATCCAAACAGCAGCTACACGACGAATGTCGCAGGTGTCCAACCCGTCACGGCCTACCGACCAGCAACCGGCTATCCACCGACAACCGGTTACCGGACTCCGATTCGAAGCGGTTTGTCTCGGTTCTTCAATTCGTTGCTCGGCACCGGATACCGCAGTTCGTATTACACCGCGCCGATCACTTATTACCGGCCCGCAACGACATTGGACCCAGTCACCGGAACGACCGTCACTGTCCAACGTGCTTGTGAGTCGACCGTTCAGCAGTTGCAGCGAACGCCGTACACAACCTTTCAAGGTTTGGCATCGCAGCCCGCGATGGTGCCATCCACGACGATTGATCCGTGCATGAATACGGTCGATTCGTGCGGCGTTGCAACATCGGTCGCTCCAGTCACCAGTCCCTATGGTGCGTCGCCATATGCTGCTTCGCCGTACACGCAATCGGCACCGATCGAATCGTATGCGGCACAACCAAGTTGGAGCGGCAATCCCTCCGCTTCTTCAATCCCCAGCTCAATCGATCCAGGCGGTTACGGCGGAGTCGCACAAACGAGCGACCTGCAACCGATGGCACCGCCAACTTCGACTCCATCGAACTTGCAACCATTCGATGCCCAGCAACAAACGCTTTCTCCGCTAACGGGTTCGCCCTATGCCAGCGAGGCTCCATCGGAATCACAACCTTCGCCATCGGATCAGCCTCCGGCGACGCAGTATCGTTACAGCATAGAGCCACCCGCTCAGAACAATCGTCAGGCGGAAGAACCAAGCCAGACCGAAGACAACTACCCCAACGATGCCTACGAAAGTTATCGTTATCAGCCTGAGCCAGAAGTGCAGGACGAAACCGAAAAGAGCGAGCAGAATTCTCTGGATGACTACCTCAGTCGAAGCCGACAAGAGGTTCTTCGAGATCGCGAAGATCTGCGTCGATTGACGTCCGGAAGCGCTGCCGCGGATCCATCCGCCGCACCTCGCGTGCGTCCGATCCCGGCACCGGAAGGTTACCGTCACGCATTCGATGACCGAGGGATGCAACCCGCCGCTCCAGTTGCTCGTCCGAGCACAGCGCCGGTTCGTTCCATCCCATCGTTGTCGCCACCGTCGACTTCGGAAACGGGGCAATTGCGAGCACCTGATTTGTTGCCCGCTTTGCCGCCACCGCCACGCACTGGTGGTGGAGCCTACGAGCAAGCTCAATCGCGAATGGATTCTTCGTTGGAAGACGAAGGCCCGGTTCAGTGGGGGTACAAAGTTCGCGAAGCTTCGTTGACCGAGCGTCGGCCTTCGATGCCTGAAACGGCTGCGTTGTCAGAACCTGTTGGCGACTATCAACCTGTTCGTCAGCCCGTCCGCCAACCGACTCAAGAGCGTCCATCACGCGTTGAAACTCGTCGACCTGCCGCGGCTCCGGTCCATGCGGCACCTCGAGCTCCTCAGCCCGTCAAGCCAAAGGCAACCCAGCATCAAGAGTCGGGTTGGCACGTGTTGAATCGCTGATGGTTCGATGCGATCGACTGGTTTGCATGATGGTGCAAACCAGGTGAATCGCCTGTGAATCGATCAAGCAGCGGATGCCAGGCTCGGTTTGATTGCGTCGACGAGATCAGAGATTCACTCTGCCGAATCGAGCCGCACGATCGAGCTCTCTTCATCGAGTTCGATCTCTTCATCCAGTTCGAAGTCATCGAAGTTCTGAGCGCCCGCCGTGGCCATCGCGAATTCGAAGTTGCCTTCGCCGAGGGTCTCGAGCATGCGGTTGTAGATTTGCGTTTGTCGGCCCATGTCGTCGTACGGGCCCGCGATGTAGGTCGGTTTCCCATTCATGCCAAAGGAGATTGTGTCTCCTACCGAGGCGGGTTCGATGTGGTGCCACAACGGCGCGTACTTGCTGTAATCGGGGTGCGGTTGCAGGCCGCATGATTCGGCATACGCGATCGCAGCTTCCACCACCCCGCGAGCGAACTCGGGCTCGCAAGGTTGCAGCATCTGACGCGACTGCATGTCCGTGATCACGTCGCTGTATTCGGTCTGCGTGCGGTAGTTCCCAGCCACGTCTTTCACGCCCATGCAGCCCAGGTCCACCAGGAAGAACGCCGCGGCAATTTGGCCTCCGGGGGCTGTTCGCGAAAGCATCACGTGCCCAATCGCGGGGCGGGTTGGGTTGGGGATCAGCAGTTCGGGACTGATCATGCAGTCCTTGATCGATCCGGTGGCGGCGGCTCGCATTTTGCCCGCCATCGACGCCATCATTTGTTGCTGGCGAGCGAGTTGTTTCTTCTTGCGCTGCTCTTTGGCCTTCAGTTTGGCCAGCTTCTTTTGCTTCTGTTGTTCCGATTTTGCCATGGTTGATCCTCCGTGTTTGAGCCAAGTTCGCTGCTCAGTCTAGCGAACTTGGTTCCCGCGACGAGAGACCTGTTTTGCCTGATTGGACTAACTTTCCCAGCTCGCCAGTTGGTTCGCCCATTGGTTCAGCCGCGGGCGGTGCTTCTCGATCATCGCCAGCCCGGTCAGCAGAAGCAGGCCGGTCGTGATTCCAAACGCCCACCACGGCCAAACGGCATCGATCGCTTGCGTCGAATGCCAGACCATGCTGGTCACACCGAGGAACACAAAGATGGTGCCCAGGTAGAGGAACGGTTTGACTCGCAGAACGACGCCGAGTGCCATCCCGGCCAACGCAAGCAGCACCAGGATCACTGGTCCCCACAGCGAGCGGCCAATTTCTGACAGCAGCATGTCAGCCGTGCTGCTGAGGTAGATCATCAAGGTGCATGCGTAGCGAATCGCCGATCCCATGGCCGGGTCCAATCGATCGCGTTGCAAGTGAGCGATCAACAACACACAAACCGCCGGCGGAATCAGCCAGGCTTGCGGGTGCGTGATGAAGTCCCAACCGGGAACCTGAGTCAGCGTCACCCACAACGCGGCATTGGCCAGCACCACCGTCGCAATTCGCAGCAGTCCGTTCTTCCATAGCAGCGACATCATCCCGTAGTAGATCGCACCGACCAGCAGCAAACCCTGGTAGGAAGTCGTGCCTCGGAAAAACGTCCACGACCAAGCTTCCGATTGCGTCACCACCGCGTACGAACCGCTCAGCCAGAAACCGACGACGGGAATCATTGGCAAGAACATGGACGTGCGACGCATCACATCGGCCAGCACTTTATCGCTCCGGCGTATCGCCCACTGAGTCAAGCCAACGCTGGCGAACGCGATCACCATCACAACGTACGGCCAAACTTGTCGCAGTCCCAAAAACGCGATTCCGGTTCGGCAGAGGAACAAGTGCAACCAAGTCGTCGCGGCAACTCCTTGAGCGATGTACAGCAACCATTTCCGCTGCGAATCGGTGAGTTGCACGTTTCGGATCGCGTTTGGCAGTCGCGAATTGGGGCCAGTCAAAACCGCCAAGACACCTGCCATCGCGGCCAGTCCGCCCAGCGTGATTGCAACTGCGATCACGACAGGCATGCTAATCCCGGGAATGCCGATCACCGGTTTGCGAACCGCAGTTTCCAACGCCAACATCACGACCAGTGAACCAATGGCGACGACGCCTGAGATCAGCCCGCCACGCGTCAGTGCTTCCTTCCAGCGATCCAGGAACGGACCCTTGAGTAGTTTGGGAATCGCCAGCAGCAGCACCGCGACCATCAAAACGTTTGCCACCAACAATCGCATCACCGCGATCAGGGCAGGGTGCTTCAGTGGCAATCCGGTCAGCACCGCCATCAACGCGACCGACCAAAGCACGATGCCGACGGTGATGTGGCGGCGTCTGGCAGTGGTGGTGGGATTGTTGGCGAGGTTTCGTTCCGACAATTCGAAGAACACCCACGCGAGCGCACCGGTGGCAAGGATGCAAACACGCGGCCACGGTTCGTCGATGTGATCCACGACCAACCAGCATGCCAGCAATGAACTGAGGCCAACCCAAATCAGCGTCACTTGTTCGAGCGAGCCCGCCAATTGCAGGCGAGCTTTTCCAAGCAGCGATGAACCAAACGTCCAGGCCACCAAGACGGCCGACACGACCAAGTGAGTCACCGCGAAACCTTGGTTGGTTGTCAGTCCGGCCTGCGATCCGATCCACAAAGCGACTTCGCTGGCCCCGATGCAAGAGAGCACGAGGCTGACAAACCAAACCGTTCGCCCACTCGGACGCAGCCAAGCCGACGCGGCGACCAATCCAAGCGAAGCCAATGTTAGCGAACCGCTGGTCACGCCAATCCAACCGGAACCGGCAAAGGCAGAGCGGGGAAGTGCCAGGTGTGACTCCATCCAACCCAACGCGGCGATGGGAATCATTGCACAAGCGGTTTCGATGTCGGCCAGTGGAGCCGAGCGATCGCTTCTGACGCTTCGCCAAACGATCACCCACAGGGCCATCCAAGCCAGCCAAATCGAGGTCGGGTCAAACTTGGACACCGCAACGATCGGATCCAAAGCGGTGTTCCAAAGCAAGAACCCGCCAACTCCAACGGTGGTCCATCCCAGCAATCGTGGCAAGACAAATCGCCAGTTCCATCCGGCCAGAGAATTGACCGAACCAATCGTTTGCCAAGTGGAACGTCGTGGCTGGGTGGTGTCGGTTTCCGGTTTGTCACTGGTTTCGGGGAGGTCGCTGCTTGAGATCGTTCGCCCGAACCGAGTGCATGAAATCCCCGCGACTGAAAGGCCGGCGACGGCAAGCGACGACAGAGCCCAAGGTGCGGTGTCGTTGTCAAACAAGCCGACCCAAGCCAACGCGAATGTCAGCAGTGTCATGTGCCAGGCGTGCAGCGGGATGTTTCGTATCCAGTGCACCACTGCCGAGCCGATCGATGCGGTGAGCCAGATGCTGCCTAGCGTGGTCAGCGCCGAATCGGGATGAATCCACTGCATCCAAACAACCAGAACCGTCGCGTGTCCGGACAACAGACTGATCGCGAAAGGCCATGCATCGCGAGCCGGAGTGACATAGCATCGCATCGCCACCGCGACGGCGATCAGCGACACCAACCCGCCGATGGGCAACGTCCACAACGAGAACGGAGACTGCAGCATCGTTCCCGTTGACGAATAAGCGATGGAGCCAGCGACAACGCTGCACACCAAGCCAACGACCAGGATCCAAACCCGCGAAAGGTGGGCTCCTGCCGTGAAGCTTGACGAGGTGTTGTCAGGTGAGCCCGGCGTCTTGCTGATCAACTGCTGGAGCAGCCACCAGGCGAGCGACCCAAACACCGACATCTGGACCCATACCAAGGGCTGGTTCACGAAAGGAATTCGCGTCGCGATCGCCGGGGTGGCAATGCCTACCGCCGCGGGTAGCAAGACGCTGGAAAGAAGTGCGTTGGATTTTGCTTCGCGAGCAGAGTCCGCTTTGGACCACAGCAATCCGACCGAGGCGATGATCCACCATGCCGTCACCGCGAGGGTGCTGAATCGATCCGGGGATTGGTTGTTCGACAGCGGTGCCAGCCAGTCCGTCCCGAGCAAAACCAATGACCCCGCGGCCACCAATCCCGCGATCATCGAGTGGATGGCAAGTCGTTCCGATGGGCTCGGTGACAGGAAGGCGAACCATGGCTGAGTCGCGAATCGGGAACGGAACTTCCATGCGAACAAGAACGCACAGGCAAGCGTTGTTGTGACGACCAAGCACGATGAAGCGGTGCCGGTCCATGCCAATCCAAGTTGGCTCGCCAGATACAAACTGGCTGCACCGAGCAAGCCCAAGAACCAATCTTGCCAGCCGTCTTTTGACCAGTGCGAGTCTTCAGTGTGGCTTCGCGAAAGAACGAACAACGCCGAGGTGCCGGCGACCAATCCCAAGCACGCGGCTGATTCGAACCAAGCGAAGTCGGCGGCAGCGATCCAGTCATTGGTGGACCACTGGGCGATCGCTTCCAATGGCCCCGCCACGATTGCGGCGTACTGGCGAGCGACGGTGAAGACGATGGTGCCCGTTGCCAACATCGCGAACAGGCCGTCTGGCATCTGGGCCCAGTTCAGATGAGCGGTTTGAAGTTTGTTGCTCGGGAACCATGTTCGCAGTGGCATGGTGGTTCGGACGAGCATCCACAACGCCGAAGTCGACGCGAAAATTGCCGCGACCCACCAAGTCGCAATTCCGCCCAGCCAAGATTCCGAATGCCAAACCGTCACGCCCAAGCAGGCGGTGAGCGTGGTCGCGACCGTGATCGCTGACAGGCCCATCGAAGTTTGCAGCCAACCGCGTGCTCGCAACAAAATCGCGACACCGAATAGCGACGCGACCAGCAACCAGAGTTGACCGCTGGCGGACCACCACCCGGGCGCTTCGAGGCCACTGGGTGAGAGCGAAAACAAAGCCACCCCACCCAAGGCGGCGGCTGATAGACATGCCATCACTCCCGCCGATGAAGCGTGACGTCGCATCGACTGCTCAGCAGTTTGCGATAGCGAGCTGAATCGCTCGAGGAGGTTGGATTGTTCGCCGGAGTTTGATTGGCGGAGAAGCAAGGCTTTCGCAAGAGCGGCGGCAACCATCAAAGACACGGTGACCGCCAGTCCGATCCAAGGTGTCAACGTGAAATCGGCGTGAGGTTGACCGTTCGTCCAGGTCAGCAGTCCCAGCACGGAAGTCCAGAACGCAACCAATATCACCGGTGTTGCCAACGAAGCTCGCGATTCTTTGAAGGATCCGAGGATGCATCCGAGTGCCGAAACACCGAGCACCACATCGACCACCATCGGTGGCACCTGTCCCAGCCAAGTTGCCGGGGCAAAGCTGAGCACCAGTGCTTGGACGAATGCGACTCCGCCCCACAAACAGGCGGCGAACCAGCTCGACGCGACCAATTCGCGAGCCCAAGATTTGCCTTTCGCGATTTGGCTCAGGGCAAAGCCGACTCCACCGAGCAACGCGGCAATGCCAAGCGACGTGACCATCGGTTCGCCACCCAAGATCAATCGCCACAGCGGCAGGTCGCCCCAGGTCGCATCGCCCATCCAAACGGGAGATGACAGCATCGCGGCGATCCCCAGCGGCAAGGTCGCACCGACAACGCGAGACGGTTGCCGCAGTGCGATGCTGGCCGCGAGCCATGACGCCGCGGCCACGATCGCATGCATCCACATCCAATCCAACCTGCGAAGCGACGCGGGCAGGATCGCCAAAACGACTCCCATCGAAAGCAGCGTTAGAACTGTCGCGATCAAGTTCGAGTTGGCCATCCATCCGCGTTTGGTCGACGGCGAGTCGCCTGGGCGGCGAAGCTTGGTCGAGTCGTTGTGGCAACTCGAGGCAATCGCGATCCAAAACGGAATCGATGCGATCGCGATTTGAATCCAAGCCGTCTGCACTGCGAATTGGTCCTCCAAGTTGCTGAACAAAAACGCGGCGTAGACAAGGACGCTGGCCATCGACGAGGCGGCGATGCCGAGCGACAGCCAACGGTTCTTCCAATGCCTTCGACCGCCAACGGAATCAGTCTGTTCACGTGAATTCAGGCGTGTGCGCCGTTGACGTTGCGGCCAAAGAATCGCTGCGGCGACACAGATCGCGGGAACCAAAACCGCAAACCCAGCGTTGGAACCAAGCAGGCGTGCGGCGGTGGGAAGCAACGGCAATGCCAGCGTCGGTGCAATGACGCTGGCCGTCATCGGCAACGCATCGGCGCGACCCACCAAGCTGCGAGAGGATTGAAGCAGCAGCCAGCCGCAACCGGCCAATCCAGCCACGATCGTGCCCAGCGTCGCGGGATCGGAGAGCGTGACTGAATCCAGTCCCGCGCCTGCCGCGGCCATTCCCGCTAGCACGCACAAGGGAACCAGCAGCGTCGCAATGATCAAAACCGCGCGGCTGGTGTGTCGCAGTTTCCATCGCCGAACTGTGTACAGGCCTGCCGCGAAAATTGCCGCGTCGGCCGACATGAAAATCAGCGACGGCACGACTCGGTGAGCGGACGTCAGGGTGTTCCAAAGACTGACGACCAAGCCGATCGAGCAGACCACGACCAGCAATCCAGCGACCAGTTCGCCCCAACGAATGTTGTTGCGAGCCAGAAACGAAGTGATGACTTCCGACAGCGCTCGCTTGGGCGTGCTTGGGACCGGAGGATCGTAGACGATTTCGGCGGTGACCGCTTCTGCGACGACGGGTTCCGCAAAGACTGGCTCCGCAATGGGCGGGGCAACTTCAGTTGGCTGTGCTTCGGCGAGAGCGGCGGGCGCGATTGCGGTTTGAGGTGTCTCCGCGGCGGGCAACGTCGGTTCGGCAATTGGCTCGGGTGCTGGCGTTTTCGGCTTCGTTGCCAACTTCTGGGCGGATACTTTCAGTCGGTTCGCGACTTCCACCTCGAGTTGATCGGTGACGGTCAGCGCATCCAGCATTCGCGAAAATGCGGCCAGGTCGTTTGCTGCGGAGGGTGGCTCGTCGGTGCTGTTCGAGCTTCCGTGGGCTTGAGATCCCTCAGGACGCTGGGACGTTGATCTCGACCAGTCGTCCGGCTTGGTCTGAGGTGGAGGGGCCGGCGGGTAGAGCGATTTGGGATTGAAGAACAGCCGAAAAATCGTTGCGGCAACGACCCAGGTCAGATGCCCGACCATGGTGATGATCAGCCACCCGATCGCAATGAAAAACAGCACTTCCATCATGGAAACCGCGGGGAAAAAGCAAGCGAAGGACCAGACTGGCCATGGTCGGGACCGACCAATCTAGGCCAAAGGATTCCCCACTAGAGACCGCGAGGGGGGAAACGCTTCGGGTTCGCTTGATTTTTGTGCTGAAAGAATTGCTGGGCGACCGCCGGATCGGCCGCTCCGTCGTTCAGAGTTCGACTTCGTTGGCTCTCATCTCTTGGGAGCTGGACGTGCCCAAGGCTCCCCAGACACCGAAGGGGCTTTCTGAGCCGGCTGGGTGAACGGGACCGGGGGCGTAGCGGGTGACCGTTGTGTTGGAGTCCACACCTTTGGTTGCCGAATCAATCGAGTCGGTCACAAATTTGATGGAGCCATCAGTCATCAGAATGTGAGCTCCGCCCGGGTGGCGGCTGGTGACGCTGTAGACGCCACCGTACCAATCCGAGCCTGGTCCGGTGCTATAGGTGCAACTGACACTATTGGGGGCAAAGATCGTGTTGACCGCGGTGTTGCACGCGATCGGATCCGTCCACCAACGTCCACGGTTGGATTGACCGGTGAAATTGCCAAAGCCGATCAGTTCTTGGTCAGACTTATAGAACTGAGGACGTTCAGGATCATAAGTGCTTGCACACTGTTGAAGATCGGTTTGAAATTGTCGGTCGTCGAACACCGCGGCAGTGCCAATGATCGAGCGGTCGTCCAGGAAGGTTGCCATCTCGCCCATCAGCATCGTTTGGCTGGTCCCGTCCTTGCAGTCACGGAATCTCTTTCTTTTATTCCAAGTGAACATGCCACGATCGACGGCCTCATCACCCAACCAGTTGTAGGCGGGGTCGGAACGATTTTGGTCGGGATGAAACCAATAGAAGGAAATGTAGCGAGCCGCGTCGCCGTAGCAGAATCCATAGTTCAAACGACCGATCGTTTTGTTTTCCGCTGGGTCGGAAGGGCAACGAAGTGTGGGAATTTGAATGCGGTTGGGCGTGTAGTCTGCCGTCCACGGGAAACCACCGAATGCGACGTATTGGTTGCCGCTTTCGCTGGTATGAGGATGAGAGATCATCTCCCAAGCGGCTTGTTGTTCCATGAACGGAAGCAAGCCGACGACCGGACCATAGCCACGCCAATTCGTGTCGTTGACGATCCGGCTATAAGGAAAGTTGTTGTAGGCGGCGTGGTAGTTGTGAAGTGCCAACCCCAGCATTTTGAAGTTGTTGTTGCAGTTCATCCGCCGGGTTGCTTCACGAGCAGCCTGGACGGCTGGCAGCAGCAATCCGGCCAAGGCGGCGAGGATTGCAATCACGACAACCAGTTCGACCAACGAGAATGCGTGTCGGTTGACGCGTTTTGAGGAGCGTCGCAAATGTGCGTGCTCAGTCACTGGAGCGGAAGCGAACATGATGACACCTTGAGAGGTTTGGCCAACGGGCAATGAAAAGCTTTGGGGTGATGTTGTGTTCATTTGAAGTCACATTCACCTGGCAACTGAGTCACCGCTGTGTTGGCTCGTCCCATGGTTGCTTCGATGGAGGCTTGCTCCTCATCCGTGGATGCAAGTGGAAGGATCTTTGGTTGGGGGGCGCCGCATCCGGTTAGTGCCGATAGAAGCAGGCCGGCGGTCATCCATTTGCCCACGAGGCCAAGTCGTGCAGTCATCATTTGGTCCTATAAGGTGATAAACCAAATGGCCGGCAAGAGTTTGAATGCTCCGCCGTTCTCTTACTCAGCCACTGCAATGACCATAGGCACTTTTTTCAGGGCGCCAAATATCAAACGCGATGGGGTTGAGGCCCCCATCGCTAAAATCGATGGAATAGATCGATGCTGACAATCTCAACTGTCAGCATGTTTCCGGAAACGAGATCGAAGGGCGGGTTCTTGAGCACTGACTCTTTTGAGGTTTTTTTGAGAAATCTCGAGAATCAGCCCAGGCAATTCGCTCTCTTTGTTAAGAAATCGCGTCTTTTGTCCATTCTCCATCCACCAGACGCCATGTGTCAGTGGTTGGTGGAGTCGATTGCAGCAAAGCGGGAAGGCGAGATTCTCGGACGTTGTCGAAACTGGTCAGCTTGCCAAAACGGATTAACGATCCGGGTACTCCAACCGCGGTGAAGCCGGGGTGGCCGGTCGCGGGATAAGGACCACCGTGGTTCATCGCGGCACTCACGGCGACTCCGGTTGGCATTTTGTCATTCAGCATTCGGCCCACTTTGGGTTCCAACTCAAACGCAATTTGTGAGTACGCGTCTTCGTCGTTGCCGTTGGTCGAAGTGTAGACGCAGCCGGTCAGGTTGCCTTCCAAATGACGGATGGATTCACAGAGTTGATCCAGATTGTCGGCCACCACGATCAAGGATGCATTTCCGAAGGCTTCGGTTTGGAAACCTTCTGGATTGCTGAGGAAGTCAGTGCCACTGGTTTTGAGCAATGTGTTGGCCATCGCACATCGGTCTGACTCAGCTTCGCCACCGCCGGCGAGCAGTTCGGCACCAAATCCAACCAATTGTTCGATGCTTTTGCCGAGCGAAGATGCTACGGCGGGAGACAACAACGTTCCGGCCGGTGCGGCAGTGAAGCGTTCCTTCACCGCGGCGATGAACTTGTCGGTCGCTTCGCATTTGACGAGCATCACCATGCCGGGATTCGTGCAGAATTGTCCGGTTCCCATCAGGACACTGGTGATGAATTCATCAACGATCGCATCGCCGCGTTCTTCCAATGCGGCGGGAGTGATGACCACGGGATTGACGCTGGACAGTTCCAAGTAGATTGGCTTCCCAGCTTTGTCTGCGGCGGCTTTCAGTGTCAGTCCGGCGCCGCGACTGCCTGTGTAGCCGGTTGCTCCGACGCGCGGATCGGAAACCAGTTTCTCACCATCCGCGTGGCTGGTTCGGTAAATCAACTGCACGGTTGCGGTGGGCAGACCGGTCTCGGTGAGGGCTTCGAGTGCCAGTTCGGCGAACAGTCGAGTGGTGTCAGGGTGTGAGCTGTTGGCTTTGCCGATCACCGGGTTGCCGGCTGCGATGGCCGCGGCGAAGTCGCCACCGGAAACGCTGCCGAATGCGAACGGGAAATTGTTGGGGCCGAACACGCACACAGGTCCCAGTGGTCCCAGGCAAGAACGGATGCCCGTTTGAGTGTCGATGGTTGGCATGGCCCAGTTGCCGGTCCGGCATGCTTTGGCAGCCGCACGCAATTGATTGCTGGTTCGAGGCAACTCGACATCGGCCAAACGTGGTGAACGAGCCAATCCGGTTTCTGCAAAGGCGGTTTCGACCAATTGATCTTTCGCGGCATCGATCTTGTCCGCGTACGCTTCCATGAAGTCGGCGATTTTGGCCGGGCCGAGTTTGCGAAGTTCAGTGGCGGCTTCCACGGCAGCGTCGAGTGCTTCGTCGCAATCTTTCCAGCTGCTGACGGGAAATGCGGCGTCGAGTTTTTCGTTGCGGTTGGGGTCGGTGGCCTGGAAAGTGGACTCAGCGTTGGCTTCACGCCAAGTTCCAGCGATCAAAACAGGGTGCGTGGCGGGAGAAGCGATGGACATAGCAGGCAATCTTTCTGCGACGAGGTGTGATGGACGCGAAGGAACTCCATTGAGTTCGGCCTGTATCGTCAATCATTCTCCCAGATGCCTCAAGCGGTCACGCCCCAGTTGTCGCGCGGGATTCCTCGCGAGGTTATTGGTCCGGAGTCATTCGCCCGGCAAAAATCTCGATTCGATGCACGCCATCAATTGGGTCAGATGTGGCTCGACCACCTGGTAGTAAACCCGGCGTCCTTCTCGTTCGCTGTCCAGAAAACCGCACCGCTGCAGCAAACGCAGGTGCTCGGAGGCCAGGTTATCCGCGATTTCGCAATCCGCGGCGATTTCTCCGACCGTGTACCGACTGTGCAAAAGCAATTGAACAATCCGCAGCCGAACCGGGTGGGCCAGCGTTTTCAAGCACTCCGCAGCCTCGGAGAACGATTGCACGTCGCCGGTCGGTTTGGTGGGTTCTTCCGGAGCACGTTTGCTGGTGCGAGGTTTTGAAGAGGCCATTGCGAAGGAGCAGTTGCACTGAAGAGGGGGAATCGATATTTATGTGTCGTGATGTTACGAGGTAACGACTGGAAAGGAAAGTCAAATGTCGGTGGAACACAATGCACCCGTTCGCTTGGTCATCGTCGGCGGTGTCGCGGGAGGTGCTTCGGCGGCCACTCGTGCCCGGCGTATGAACGAACAAGCCGAGATCATTCTGTTCGAAAAGGACGAGGATGTTTCCTTTGCCAATTGTGGTCTGCCCTACCACATCGGGGAAGAGATCGAAAATCGTGACGCCTTGGTGGTGGCTTCGGCTGATTTTCTTCGGCGACGGTTTCGGTTGGATGTGAGAACTCGGGAGGAGGTTGTTTCAATCGATCGTGACAAGCGATGTGTGACCGTCGTTCGGCATGGTGCGACCTCGGAACAAGACAAAACGTATGAGCAGTCATACGACAAGCTGATTTTGGCACCGGGAGCTTCACCAATTGTTCCCGATCTGCCGGGCGTCGATGCCAGTAATGTGCTGACCTTGCGCAACTTGGTCGACATGGACCGGATCAAGGCCCGCGTGGACTCCGGATTGGTTCGCCGAGCGGTGGTGGTCGGTGCCGGTTACATTGGATTGGAAATGGTCGAGCAATTGCGACGTCGCGGCGTGGCGGTCGATCTGGTTGAACTGCGTGACCAAGTCCTGCCATTGCTCGATCACGAAATGGCTCGCCCGATCGATGATTCACTGCGCCGAAACAATGTTGGAGTTTACTTAGGTGTCGGGTTGGAATCCATCCAGCTGGATGGTGATTTGGCGACATCGGTTCGATTGAGCGACGGTACAGAATTGTCGACTGACTTGGTGATTTTGGGGATCGGTGTTCGGCCCAATTCGGGGTTGGCAACGGAAGCTGGTTTGGAGATTGGAAACACGGGCGGAATCTCCATCGACGAGTTTTCACGCACCAGCGATTCCGATATCTACGCGGTCGGCGATGCATCCGAGCCCGTGTAGGGTCCGACGGGAACGCCTATGCGAGTTCCGTTGGCTGGCCCGGCCAACCGATCAGGCCGTTTGGCGGGTGAGCATGCCGTAACAGGGCATTCGGCTGCTGCGACTCCCGTTTGGGGAACCAGTGTCGTACGAGTGTTCGACGTTTCGGTTGGCATGACTGGTTTGACGAGAGCGTCTGCGAAGCGGTTTGGAAAGGATGCTACCAGCGTGACAATCGTCGCGAAGCATCACGCGGGGTACTTCCCCGGTGCGGAGGTGATGACGCTGAAGCTGACCTTCGAACCTGGCACCGGCAAGGTTCTGGGAGCTCAGTGCGTTGGCGGCGAAGGCATCGACAAACGCATCGATGTGATCGCTACCGCAATGCACTTTGGTGGCACAGTTCGCGATCTGGCTGGATTGGATCTGGCTTACGCACCGCCATTTGGTTCGGCCAAGGATCCGGTTCACATGGCCGCGTTTGCCGCGTGCAATGCACTGGACGAAGTCGAGTCGTTTCGCGATTCCGACGCGTCGTTGGACGAGGTTCAGATCGTCGACGTTCGCGGGGCGGGCGAGATTAAGAAGGCTCCCCTTCGCGAATCATTGGGGGCGATTCACATTCCGGTCGATGAGCTACGAGAGCGACTAGGTGAACTGGATCGTGCGAAGCCCACTGTTGTCAGTTGTGCCGTTGGTGTTCGCGGGCACATCGCCGCTCGGATTTTGCGTCAGAACGGATTTGAAGTTCAAAACCTTTCCGGCGGTGCAACGGTTCGCAATCGTTGTTTTGAGTGAGCCGACCGACTCAGTGCGAAACAGATCAGCGTAAAGCGGTTTGCTGTTTGCCGACCGAGAAGTCAGACAGTTCCATGAACGATTGTTTTCCTTCGATGACATCGGCCATCGCAACAGCGGTTCCGGAAGCCAAATGGATTCCGCTGCGGTAGTGACCACCGGCGACGAACAGGTTTCTTTGATCGGGCACTCGTCCGATCATCGGGAACCCATCGAATGTCATTGGGCGGTGGCCTGACCACTGCGACGCGACTGTTGCCGATTTCAGTTCTGGGCAAACACGATTTGCAAAGCTTCGGAGGCCTTGAATGACATCGTCGGTGGTGCCTTGTTCGAAGCCGACTTCTTCTTCGCAAGATCCGACCAAGACGTTTCCATCGCCGCGAGCAACCAAGTAACGGTTGCCAACGTTGAGAACGATTGGGTCGGTGAACGTGTCGCTGTGCAGCAACAGAATTTGACCGCGAATTGGAATGACGGAAGATTCCAATCGGATCTCGGGGCAAATGCTGCCGATTGCCGCGCCCCCGCAAAGGATCGTCCGCTCGCTGCGCAAGGAGTGCTCAACCGCATCCCGAGTCAAAGTCCTCGCGGTGCAACCGGAGCTGTCGGATGAAAGTTCGAGGATCGTCGTATGCGGCAGGAGCTGCACACCTTGGCTTTGACACGCTGTGGCCAGAGCCGTCAGCAATCGAGACGGGCGGATTTGATATTCATCGGGGGTCCACCAAGCGGCGCTGTCTGGATGCGACTGAATCCAAGGATTGGTTTGCGACCATTCTGTCAGTCGAGGTTGCCGACAAAGCAACTCCGTCAATTCGATGCGTTGGCATTCCACGGCGAGGTCGTCCCAGTACGACATCATGCCAGTCAGGGCGGACGCCTCTCCAACCGTTTCGGCCAAATAAAAGCCGCCGCACCGAATCAGTCCGGGGTCGATGCCGGTTTGATCCAAAAGCTGTTTGCACCACAAAGGCCACAGCGTGTGACTGAATCCGCGAAGGCGATCGATCGGGTCGGTCGCTCGATCAAAGTTGGCGGGCGGTAGGATCCCGGCCGCCGCCCAAGACGTTCCGTGGGCGATCGGTCCGCGGTCAATCACCGTTACCTTTTCGCCTCGGCGAACCAATTCCCAAGCGATGGAAAGTCCGATTGCTCCCCCGCCCACAACCAGCGTGCCGGTGGACTCTTGGTGAGGCTGGCTAACGTGGTCGCTGGTGGAAGATGGAGGGGCGGACAATTCAGATCATTGGTTGAGATAGGATGCGGCGAATGTCTCGAGCGAGTTCAATGTGATCGGAGGACACCTCCGTATTGTCGGCTGGATGTTCGATTTGATGAAGGAGGGCAGTCAGATCATCTTCTGTGTCGACATCTGAACGCATCGGAAGCCTGCCGATCCGCAGACCAATCGATTCCGCCGCGGCCACCGTACGTTCGAAAACTTCGTCCGTGCTCCAGGGTATGTCGTTCCAAAGGGCGTCCAAAATCGTGCGGGACGGAGGCGTGACCCGGTTCGGGGGATTGTTTTCGTTCGGCGAATTGGCAGGCACAGATAGTCCGATCAGGTAGTAGCCACCATCCGCAGCAGGCCCCAGTACCAGGTCGCAATCGCGAAAGAGTCGATCGGCATGATCCATTTCTGCGGGACTCAGCAGAGGGCAATCGGCGCCGATCAGAATCGCATGGCTGCGGGGCAGGGCAGGGCGGTTGCAAGCGTGGTTGGCGAACCATCGCCGCATGCGATCGCCCAAATTTCCTCCACCTTGGTCAATGATTTGCCAATCGGAGGTTGGTTTGGGTGTCGTCGGAGAAATGGATTCGATGGGGGAGACGACCCAGTGCCGCTTATCGCCCCAATCTTGGAACACCTTGAACAGATGATCGAGGAATCGCTGGTGAATTTGGGCTGATTTGTCGAAACCAATGGTGTTGCCGAGGCGTGTTTTGACCCTGCCTTCGATCGCGACTTTGGCCATCACGCCGAGCGTGCGGATCGACGAGTCGGAAGTTGTGAGTGGGCGAAGCGGAGTCTTCGACGAGTTGGGCATGAAAAATGATTCGACGGAGTCAGGAAACGGCCACGGGTGCGACCACTCAGCGATGTCGGATTCGTTTACAATTCCGCCCTTGGCGTTCGGCAATCCAGCATTTTCGTTCTGTCGAACGCGAAGTTTTGGTTAAACTTGATTGAGCGGGCGATCGCGCGGGGATACCTTCGCCGCGTCGCTCACTTCCTTTGAAAGGCGTCTCTTCCACCGAGATGTTCAGCAACGGACTTGTCTTCTAGCGGGATTTCTTTCCACACGCCATGGCTTCGATCACATCGGAACGATTTGTCGAGATGGTTGCACGTAGCAACTTGGTCGACGAAGCCACGCAGGAACGGTTCCTGAAAAAAGTCCGAGAGAAGTGCGAAGGGAATCTGCCGGTCAGTTCGAAGAAGCTGGCGTTGGCCTACAAGAAAGCCGGCCTGCTGACGGATTGGCACATCGAGAAGTTGTTCACCGGGAAGTACAAGGGTTTCTTCCTGGGCAAATACAAATTGCTCGGTCACATCGGTTCGGGCGGGATGAGCAGTGTCTATTTGGCCGAGCACATCGGCTTGGGCGACAAACGCGCGATCAAGGTGCTGCCGAAGAAACGCGTCAACGATGCCTCTTATCTGGCTCGCTTCAAACTGGAAGCGAAAGCGATCGCATCGCTGAACCACCCGAACATTGTGTTGGCGCACGACATCGACAATGACGGCGACGTTCACTACATCGTGATGGAGTACGTCGACGGGGTGGATTTGCAGGTGTTGGTCCGGCGAGACGGACCGCTGGATTTTTCAACCGCCGCCGAACTCATCTCTCAAGCCGCTCGCGGATTGGCACACGCTCACAATCGCGGCGTGGTGCACCGAGATGTGAAACCTGCCAACTTGTTGATCGACAGCGATGGCCGGGTTCGGTTGCTGGACATGGGATTGGCGTTGGTTTCGAAAACGGGTGACGACGAATCATTGACCGTCGCCAACAACGAAAACGTTCTCGGCACGGCCGACTACTTGGCACCCGAGCAAGCTCTGAACAGTCACACGGTCGACCACCGAGTCGACATCTACGGTCTTGGTTGCACGTTGTATTTCTTGTTGACCGGTCGTCCGCCGTTTGCCGAAGGCACGCTCGCCCAGCGAATCGCGAAACACCAAAACGAAATGCCAAAAGCGATTCGAGAACTGCGATCGGAATGCCCCGGCGAACTCGAAGGCATCGTGGTGAAGATGATCCAAAAGGATCCTCGCTATCGCTACCAAAACGCCACCGACGTGGCCGAGGTTTTGGAAAAGTTTGCTGCCGCGGTACCTAAGGGCGAAGCGGTTCGAGTCGGACTGGGCGAAGGTCCGGACGAAGACAGCAGTTTGTCTTCGATGGATTTCGACAGTAGCTCCGGATCGATGGTCACGCAGTCCAATCAGGACACTCTGACGAACAAAAACGACGACACGCTGGCGAGCAGTCGTTCGAAGCTCATCCGAGAGCAGAACCAAGCGGCCAGCGAAAGCGGTCGATTGGTGAAGGTTGGTTCAATGGGAACACCCGCCGATATGTTGGAGGGAAGTTTCCTCGATCTGGAAGTCGAGTCCGGGTACAAGGGACCAACGGCGAGGGCACCCAGTTCAGGAAGTCGACGTGGGGTCGGTTCGGGCATCGATCGCGGCAAGCCTTCAGATACTCGCACGCAAATCGCTGACAACCGGAGCAAGGGCATCGATCCGGTCTTGTTGGGCACCGTGGTGACTTCGCTATTCGTCGCCGCATTGGCACTGGGATATTTTCTCGCGAAAGTGACGTCTTGACTGTAGTTCTTGATCGGCCCTACGAATTTGTCCCGCCCTATCGCGGAAATCTTTGGCCCACCGCGATTCAAAGCTTTCGCTTGATCGATTGGCACCTTCGGACGAAGGAGGCTGTTCTTAGTGGCGAGTGTCGCAATGCTGAACGGTTCGCCGAATCGTTGAATGCCGGTCACGGGATCATCCTCGCGCCCAACCACTGCCGCTACGCCGATCCAATCGTGCTGGGGTGGTTGGCTCGTCAGGTCCGCACGCATCTGTACGCGATGGCGTCTTGGCATTTGTTCAACACGAACAAGTTTGAGCAGTTTGCCTTGCGGCGAATGGGTGCCTTCAGCGTTTTTCGCGAAGGCAACGATCGCAAGGCTTTGGAAACAGCGATCGATATCTTGGTCAGTGGCGAACGACCTCTGGTGTTGTTCCCCGAAGGCACGACCAACAGAACCAACGACATTCTGAAACCGTTGCTCGACGGCGTTTCGTTCATCGCTCGATCCGCTGCGAAGAAACGAGCCAAGCATGAGAAGGGGCAGGTTGTCATTCATCCGGTTGGATTGAAGTACCTGTGTCTGGAAGACGCTCACGAGTGGGCTCACGTTCAATTGGCCGAACTCGAGCGAACCCTGAGTTGGCAACCGGCGTCGAACGCAGGATCAATCGAGAAACTGATCGAGCGATTGCTGCGAGTCTCGCAGGCCTATTTGGCACTCAAGGAGATCGAGTTCACCGGGCACGCCTCGTCGGGCGAACTCAGTCCTCGACGAGATCGATTGATTGAGCAGTTGCTTGTGCAGGCGGAAGAACGGTATAGCTTGGAGGCGAAGCCCAGCGAGGATGTGCGGGAACGCGTGCGTAAAATTCGCGCCGCGGTCTCCGCCACTTACTTTGCGACCGATGATGCGGATCGTGACCCTGCGACTTTTCGTCGCGACGCGGAACGCGCGGACCTGGCACAGTTTCTCCTTTCGTTTCCCGATGAATACTTAGCACCGGGGAAAATCACTGACACTCGCATCGTGGAAACGATTCAACGCATCCAAGAAGCGATTTTTGGCAAGGCGAAGGAATCTCTTCCGATGAAGGTCGTCATCGATGTCGGAGAAGCCATCCCCGTTCCGGTTGGTCGTCCACCACGTGGTGAAGCCGATCCGGTGCTTTGCCAATTGCGGGAACAACTGCATACAATGGTGACATCGTTGTCCCAAGAGGCCAAATTGTTGGCCTGAGTCGCCTTTCAACTCATCTCACGCCAACACGATCATGCCGTCCAACTTTCTTCGCTGCCTGAAATCCTTTTCATCTTTGGCCGGGGCCTTCACGATCGCGGCAGGTTCGGTGTTCATCAGCGGTTGCAGCGAACCGAAACCGCTGACGTTCGAACCCAATCTCGTGCATTCGATGAAGTACGAGTTGAAGGAAGGCATCGAAATGGAACAAGCGTCCAAAGATGCGTTCTGGATCGTGACCGAGATGTTTGGGACTCCGGAGCAACCGAAATTGCCGGAAGTCGCCATGGAAGACGAAGACTTTGCATCGCTTGTGTCGCTGGACAACCTGATGATGGCATCAGGGCCTGCCGACGCCGAAGGCCGCGGGCTTTATCAAAAACACTGTGCGATTTGTCACGGTATCAGTGGCGATGGACGCGGTTCGTCTTCCGCGATTTTGAACCCGTATCCTCGCGACTACCGCAAGGGGATTTTCAAATTCAAATCGACCGAACGTGGTGAGAAACCCACGCGAGAAGACTTGGCGACGCTGATTAAAAACGGCATCCAAGGCACCGCCATGGTCGCCCTGCCAAAACTGACCGACGAGCAAGTCGAAGCTCACATCGGCAAAGCGATCGATACGCTCAGCGACGACGAAATTGACGCGGTCAATGAAGAGGTGATCGATCAACAAACCGAAGCCTTGACCGACTACGTGATCTATCTTTCTTGGCGAGGTGAGTTGGAACGAACTCTGATCGACGATGCAATCTTCGAGTTGGACTTGGAGGGCGGTGATCGGATCATCAATCCCGCTCACAGGAACTCCACCGACGAAGAAGAGAAGGAGCTGTTCGATGAAGGTTGGGAAATCGCCGAAGATTACGCATTGGAAATCGCGGACGCTTGGTTGGCTGCTCCCGACATGGTCGTGGAAGTTCCCGAACCGCCGGCCGATCTGCCGGTGGCGGACAACTACGAGGAATTCGTCGCTTTCCAAAACGGCGAGCAAGCCGAGGCGTTGGCTGATTCGGTCAAACGAGGGCAAGAGCTGTACGTCGGTAAGATTGCACTGTGCAGCAAGTGTCACGGCGTGAAAGGATTGGGCGACGGTCAGACAACCGACTTCGACGATTGGACGAAGGAATGGACGCTCGGCATCGGCATCAAACCTGAGAACCGCGACGCATTGATTCCGTTGTTGGCTCGAGGAGCTTTGCCTCCCATCAATGCCAAGCCACGAAACTTCACGACCGGGTTGTTCCACGGTGGTGGAACCGCGAACGATTTGTACATCCGAATCACGCAAGGCATCGAAGGTTCACCGATGCCAGCGGCGACGTTCGTTGATGGTGAGTTCGAAGAGGATGACGTGTGGCACCTGATCAACTACTTGCGATCGTTGCAGACGCCACCGGAGCCGGAAGAAGAGTCCGCCGAAGAACCCAAGGCAACCGAAGTCGCGGCTCGGTAGTCTTCCGGGCTCGCGCTGATGAGTGGAGCTGAGGTTTCCAGGATTCGATTTTCGTGCAGGTCCGAATTCTTGGCGAATCCGGCTACGGTGGGTCGGGATTCGCCAAACCGTTTGCCGTTGATTCTCTATCTCAGGGACGATGCCCCTGACTAGGTGGAAGAAGGCCGTTGGCCTTCAGGCATCCCACCGATCATTTCGAGGTCGTGCAGTTTTAAAATGCTGTGCCTGTAACGCCTTGAAAACCCCGCCCGCGCAGCGGGAGGGGTCGGAAAGCGAGCGTTCAGTGAGATTTCCGGGGGAGGGTAGTCTGCGCCGCTTCTCATGCTCGGCCCTCACCCTCGCGTACGCC
>NZ_DDGH01000104.1:35265-47707 GCF_002337565.1 Rhodopirellula sp. UBA1907
CCTCGCGTACGCCTGAACGGCGTCGCTCGACCTCTCCCCAAACTTCGTTTCGGGAGAGGTTCTCAAATGCTGAAACCCGCTAAAACGCAGCACCAGAAAACTGCACGGCCTGCTTAGTGCAGGGCTTCTGAGAAGGCTTGTTTGAGTCTTGCTGCGGCGTCGCCAGCTTGGTCGCTTTGGATGACCACGTTCACTTGAAGTTCGCTCGTCGCGATCATTTCGACGTTGATTCCAGCGCTGGCCAATTGTTCAAACAGCACCGTGCCGACTTGCGTGTGGCTTCGCAATCCGATGCCGCTGACGCTGAGTTTGGTGATTCCGGATGCACCGCGGACGTCTCGCATCGAGTGCTTGTCGCAAATCGCTCGAGCAACCTTTTCTGCGGCATCCAAGTCGGCTTGTTCGACCGTGAAGCTGACGCTCGTGCTTCCGTCTTCGCCGTCGTAGCCTTGCACGATCATGTCGACGAAAATGCCGGCTTCGCCGATCTGTTCGAACATGTCCGCTGCCACTCCGACTTGGTCGGGCACACCGTCCAAGGTCACTCGGGCTTGAGCAGGAACGATCGAAATGTCGGTTAGTGTCAGAGCTTCCAATGCATCGTTTTGCAGACGTGCCACAACGTCGGCCACATCGGCTTCTTTCGCGTTGCTTGCCTTGATCTGGTTCCACGTTTTCGCGTCACTTGGACGTTGGTCCAACGAGAACGCTTCGTGAACTGCCCGCAAGGCTTGGTTTGCTTGGTCGCGAGGGACCAAGCACGAGATTTTGATTTCGCTGGTCGTGATCATGTGGATGTTCACGTTGGCTTCGGCCAAAGCACGGAACATGCTCGCGGCAACGGCCTTTTGGTGAGCCATGCCCAAGCCAACGACACTGACCTTCGACACTTGATCGTCGTGAGTGACGCCATCGGCACCGAGTGAATCCAAGATGCCCTCGAGTGCAGCGAGGGTCTTTTTCAGTTCGCCACCGGCGACGGTGAACGAGACGTCGGCTTTGCCCGACGTGCCAACGTTTTGGACGACCATGTCCACGGCGACTTTCTGAGCGGCAATCGCCGAGAAGATCTTCTGGCTCATGCCGGGAACATCTGGCACGCCCAGTACGGTCACTCGAGCTTCGTCGCGGGTGAGCGCTGCGCCCGAGACGGGAGCGGTTTCCGACTCGGGTTGGGCGACAATCATCGTGCCGTCTTGGTCCGAAAAACTGCTGCGGACGTGGATCGGCACTTCGAACTTCTTGGCGAATTCGATCGAGCGGGAGTGCATCACTCCGGCGCCCAGAGAAGCCAGTTCGAGCATCTCGTCGTAGCTGATCACGTCGACCCGGCGGGCTTCGGCCAACAGTCGTGGGTCGGTCGTGTAAACGCCATCGACGTCGGTGTTGATCTCGCAAGCGTCCGCGCCCAACACGGCTGCTAAAGCCACCGCGGTGGTGTCGCTGCCGCCTCGTCCGAGCGTCGTGATGTTCAAGTCATCGTCGATGCCTTGAAAACCCGCCGCAACGACAATGTTGCCAGCGTCGAGCAAGCGTTCAATGCGGCCCGTGTCGATCGATTGAATGCGAGCTTTGCTGAAGCTGTTGTCGGTCTTCAGCCCGATTTGGCCGCCGGTCAGGCTGACCGCTTGGGAACCCATGCTGTGGATCGCCATCGCGACCAACGCCACGCTGACTTGTTCGCCGGTGCTGAGCAACATGTCCATTTCGCGAGCCGGTGGTTCATCACTGATTTGCGACGCTAGATCCAGCAATGTGTCGGTGTTCTTGCCCATCGCGCTGACGACCATCACGACTTGATGGCCGGCTTTCTGAGCACGAATTGCCTTCCGAGCCGCGGCGCGAATCTTTTCGGTGTCGGCAACGGACGTGCCGCCAAATTTTTGAACGATCAGGGACATGGAAATGTCGAAGCGAAACGGAAGGAAGCGGAGTGGGGGAAGTGGATAGGCATCAACGTGCCCTCGAACCCGGTGGATCAGCCTTTTTGAATGTAGGCGTCCATCATGGTCCAGCCGGGATCGAACACCCATCCCGACGCGTTGGCGGAGACCTCATCAAAGGTGGTCGCCGAATCAGATTCGATGCCGGTGCCGGCCATGGTCAGTGGCACCGGGCCGTGTGTGTGTTTCTTGGTTCGGCAGAACGTTGGGTGATCGGGCAAGATCAACATGCGGTGTTCGTCGTGCTTGGAAAGAGCTTCCCAAAGCGGAGCGACGATTTGCTGGTCGATTTGCTGCAGCGCTTCGATCTTGGCTTCGACGTTGCCTTCGTGAGACGCTTCGTCGGGAGCTTCGATGTGGACGCAAACGAAATCATAGTCAGCGAGCGCTTCGATTGCCGCTTCGCCTTTTCCGGCGTAGTTCGTGTCGAGGTACCCGGTGGCTCCTTCGACTTCAATTCGAGGCCAACCGGCCAAGGCACCGATCCCGCGAAGCAAGTCGACAGCCGTGATCATTACACCCCGAATGCCGTAGCGTTCTTCGAACGTTGACAATTTGGGGGCTCCGCCGGAGCTCCACAACCAAACGTGAGTCGCGACGTCTTTGCCGGCCGCTTTGCGAGCGACGTTGATCGGGTGTTTGGCCAGAATCTCAGCCGACGCGTTCATCAGATCGACCAGGATCTGGCTGCCGGGACCGCGCGGGAAATCGTCCATCACACTCAGGTCGGTCAAGTCGTGCGGGGCGCTCGACCGCGTCGCGGTGGTGAATGGCGATGGATGATCGGCGTCGCCGCGATACAGCATCAAATTGCGATAACTGACTCCGGGAACGAATTCCAATCGGCCGGCCAAGTCGCTGTCGCCCAGCGGTCCGTTTTCGCTGAACAGTTCCTTCGACAGATCTTCCAGCAACGTCGTCGCTTCTTCGGTGCTGATGTGATCGGCGGTGAAGTCGATCATCGTCTGGTCGCGAATCGTCACCAAATTGCATCTTACGGCGCAATCGTGAGGCCCCAGCTCGATGCCTTGGGCAGCAGCTTCCAAAGGAGCTCGGCCGGTGAAGCAAACGTTCGGATCGTATCCCAACAGGCACAGGTTGGCGATTTCGCTGCCGGCGGGAAAGTCGATCGGCGTGTTGTCGGTCACCCCGACGCGGCCCAGCGACGCGATTTTGTCCATCGCAGGCAAATTCGCGGCTTGCAGCGGTGTGCGGCCGTTCAGTGATTCGAGGGGTTCGTCGGCACAGCCGTCGGGAATGATCAGGACATATTTCATGGCGAAGGCTCCGCCTGGATGGTCGAAAGAATTGCGGCAGTTTCGTTGAACGCCCGCGAAAACGAAAGGGCCCGACAGAAACCAGCGTCGCAAGAACCGGCAAAATCGCTCCGATTGCCGTCATCGTTGACATCGGATTGATCGATGCAGCCTTCCACACGGAAGAGTGGACTTTGACCAGACAAGCAAAAATTGGTGGTGCAGAGGGAGGAGCTGACCCATCCTTGAGCGGACACAGAGATCCTCTTCGTTCCCGGTCCATTTTCAAACGATGCAATCTGCCCCACCACCATCGGATTCCGACTCGGCGACTGGCCCCTTTTCAGGTCATTTTCCGCCTGAGCATGCGTGGGACAATCCGCCCGTTCAGGAAAGGTGGGAAGAACCGGTTGTGCCGACGTTGCCCGCCGTTCGATCCTCGTTGGAGGTTCGGCAGCTAGCGCGTGCGGTTTGTAAAGGTCGCGATGTGTCTTTCGGTGGTTTCTCGCCAGCGGATTCCGAACAAGAAACGCTAGAAAGTGAAACGGTCGAAACGCCGTCCACCCTGAAGCCGCATCGCCGGATTCTAGAGCTGGATGCGTTGCGAGCGATGGCGGCCATCAACTTGGTGTTGTTCCACTTCACGCACGTGTATGCGGTCAAGTTTGGCTTCTCCAGTCCGCTGGGCGGAGAATGGCCCTATGGTGCCTACGGCGTCGAGCTGTTCTTCATCCTCAGCGGTTTCGTCAACAGTATGTCGCTGATGCGTCGTGGCAAGCCAGTTGATTTTGTGGCTGCTCGATTGATTCGAATCGTGCCACTTTTCTTGATGGTGATCTTCGCGAACCTTTGGATCGTGACGTTTGCTCCGCTGAACGGCCAACCGGTTTCAACGCAGCAGTTCCTGGCCAATTTGACTTTGATGCCACGTGTCTTTGGCTACGAATGCATTGATCCTGTGATGTGGACCTTGCAAGTCGAGATGATGTTCTACTTCGTCTTGGTGACGCTGTTTTGCAAAGGCTACTTGCAGCGGTATTTCGTCGGCTGGGGATCGTTGTTGGCCGCTTCGTTGGTGTTGTGTCCTGCATTGGATGCTGCCCAAGCCAGCTATGGACACACGTCGTTGTTTGCTGCATTGTCCGCGGTCAGGCACTTATTGGTGCTCGACTTCGTGCCATTGTTCGCGATCGGGTTCTTGCTCTACATGATCAAGACCGGAGTGGGACCAAAGTGGAAGAACTTGCTGGGCATTGTTGTCGCCGCGGGCGTTTTCCACAGCATCGATCACGGCAAGCACAACCCTGCCGCGACGGCCTTGATCATCGGTCTGGTAACCATGGCCGCTTACGGAAAGATTCCTGTCCTGCGAATGAAACCCTTCGTGACCATCAGTGCGATCTCGTACGCGTTGTATCTGTGTCACAACAACCTCGGCTGCGTCTTGCTGAACACATTCGATCAAGCCGGCCTGCCACCGTTGGTTTGTTTGGCGATCGTGATCGTGTTCTCGTTCGCTCTGGCGTTGGTGATCACGAACCGGATCGAGCAACCCATCACGAAGGCTCTGCGTCGTTTGTATGCGAAGGTGTCCGAGCGAGTGCGACGACCCTCGGTTGCGGAAGCAGTCGCCGGCTGAGCTGCCCGCCTTCGAAACGTCGTAGCCAGTCGTAGGCCAGGTTGTACCTGGCGACCCAACCGGTGCTGCGTGAAAAGCGAGGCGTGGTACCCGCACAACGCTCCTTCACGAGCGTCGGTTATCTCGGCGTTTCACCATCGCCATGTGAGACATGGCCTACGGCGACGACCTGAAACGTCGCAACCGAATTCACCAGAATTCGTGCGCTAACCTGTAGCTCGGTGGTCCCCCACCGACAACTGATTCCCATTCACGGCGGTGACCGCCGCGCTACAGGAGGTTACTTGACGACTAGGTTCACCATTCGGCCGGGGACGGCGATCGTTTTGACAACCTTCTTGTCGCCGATCGCGTTTTGAACCGCTGCATCCGCCAGTGCTGCTTCGCCCATCTCGTTCGGCTTCGCATCGGGTGACAGCGAGATCTTCGCCTTCACCTTGCCGTTGATCTGAACCGGGATCTCGATGCTGGATTGAACCAAAGCGGCTTCGTCCCACTCCGGCCAAGGCTGCAGCGAAATCGATTCATTGTGACCGAGGTGCTTCCACAGTTCTTCGCACATGTGAGGTGCGTAGGGGGCCAGCAAAATCAAGAACGATTCCATCGCTTCACGAGGCCGCGTTTCGCAACGGGTGAAGTGATTGGTGAATTCCATCATCTTTGCAATCGCGGTGTTGAAGCTCATCGCCTCGTTGTCTTCGGTGACCTTGCGAATCGTTTGATGCAGCACGCGAAGTTGCTCTTCATCGCAAGCCGTGTCCACCACCGCACCGGAAAGCTTCAGCTCGTCTTCGGGCTCATCGATGATCATCCGCCAGACGCGATCGAGGAAGCTGCGCACGCCGCCGACGCCGTTCATCGCCCAAGGCTTGGTCGCCTCCAGCGGGCCCATGAACATCTCGTACAAACGCAGCGAATCCGCGCCATAATCGCGAACGACTGAGTCTGGGTTGACGACGTTGCCGCGGCTTTTGCTCATCTTGAATGCGCGACTGTCGACCTTGATCGAGGCATCGGATGCCAAGACAAAACCTTCGCCTTTCTTGACAACTTGTTCTTCCGTCAACGCAACAATCTCGACTGGTTCGCCGGTGGCTTTGTGAACGCGATTGCCCTCAGAGTCTTTCTTGACGTCTTTCGTGGAAACGTGTTTGCCGGACGGATCCACGAAGCTGGTGAATTCGACTTCGCCGAGGATCATGCCTTGGTTGACCAGTTTGCCAAACGGTTCCGGGCAAGTCACATGGCCGCGATCAAACAGGACTTTGTGCCAGAACCGTGAGTACAGCAAGTGCAACACAGCGTGCTCGGCACCACCAACGTACAAGTCGACCGGCATCCAATCCTTTTCCTTTTGCGGATCGATCAATGCATCGCTGTTCTTAGGGTCGATGTACCGCAAGTAGTACCAGCATGAACCAGCCCACTGAGGCATCGTGTTGGTTTCGCGGCGATAGCGTTTGCCGTCGAGCTCCACGATCAACCAATCGTCGTCGGCTTTCGCGAGCGGTGGCTCGGGGCGCCCGTGCGGTTTGAAGTCCGCGAGTTCCGGCAACGTCACGGGCAATTGATCATCGGGAACCAAGCGACGCACGCCGGTTGCGTTGCCTTCGGAATCAATTTCGTGCAAGACGGGAAACGGCTCGCCCCAGAAACGTTGACGGCTGAACAACCAATCACGCAGCTTGTAATTGACGGCTTCGCAGGCCAAGCCTTGTTGGGCCAATTCCGCGGTCAAAGCGGCTTTGACTTCCGCGGTTGTTTTGCCGTCGTATTCGCCGCTGTTGATCGCGACGCCTTCCGCAGCGAAGCAGGCTTTGCCAGCCAAGATCTCTTCGCGTTGCTTGTGATCCGCTGGTGGATCGACGACCGGGATGACAGGCAAGTCAAACGCCACGGCGAATTCAAAATCGCGTTCGTCGTGAGCAGGGACGGCCATGATCGCGCCGGTTCCATAACCGGCCAACACATAGTCCGCGACCCAAATCGGGATGCTGCGTCCGTCGGCAGGGTTGATCGCGTGTGAGCCCGTGAAGACGCCCGTCTTGGCTCGATCACCATCGGTTCGTTCGCGGTCACTTTTGAACGAAGCCTTTTCGCGATAGGCGTCGACTTCGTCTTTCTGTTCGGGTTTGACCAACACGTCGATCAATGGGTGTTCCGGCGCGACGACCATGTAGGTCGCTCCGAACAAGGTGTCGGGACGTGTCGTGTAAACGCGCAAGCAATCCTTGCCGGGATCGGTTGGAAAGCCTTCCGTTTCGCGAGCTCGCTTGAACGCAACGAACGGCCCGGTGTCGTCGTCCGCGGCACCGCGTTGCAAGTAGAAGTCGACTTCGCCACCGGTGCTGCGGCCAATCCAATCGGACTGCAATTTCTTGATGCCAGTTGGCCAATCGAGATCGTCCAAGCCTTCCAACAAACGCTCGGCGTAATCCGTGATTCGCAACATCCATTGTCGCAGCGGAATCCGTTTGACCGGGTGGCCACCGACTTCGCTTTTGCCATCGACCACTTCTTCGTTGGCCAACACCGTGCCGAGTTTCGGGCACCAGTTCACCAAGGCGTCATCGAGGTAAGCCAACCGCTTTGAATCGCGATACTGCTCGATCGCCAACTCGCCTTCAGTGGTGACTTCGGCAGGGATTGGCAACTCCGAGATCGGCCGGCCTTTTTGTTGGTCGTGGTCGAACCAGGTGTCGTACAACACGCCGAAAATCCACTGCGTCCAGCGGAAGTACTCTTCGTCGGTGGTTGCCAAGACTCGGTCCCAGTCGTAGCTGAAACCGAGCATCTTCAATTGGCGAGTGAAGTTGTCGATGTTGCGTTGGGTTTGAACGCGAGGGTGCTCGCCCGTCTTGATCGCATGCTCTTCGGCGGGCAATCCAAACGCGTCGAATCCCATCGGGTGCAAGACCGCTTCGCCGCGAGCCCGTGCGAATCGCGAGACGATGTCGGTTGCCGTGTAGCCTTCCGGGTGCCCGACGTGCAAACCGTCGCCGCTGGGGTAGGGGAACATGTCCAGCACGTAACGTTTCTTTTCACCGACCTTTTCGGGCGTGGCGAAAGTGTGGTGTTCGTCCCAGTAAGCTTGCCAGCGAGGTTCGATTTCGTTGGGGTTGTAGCGGACCATGTCGTCTTAGCGATGCGGGGAAGGGCAGGGCAGAGCGGGGCAGGGCACTTGCAATGAAAAAGCGACCACTCCGCGTTGCAAACAGGTTCCCTCAGAGGGCGTTTTCGGGCAAGCGGTCTGGTGCGAGAGCTGCGTGGGATGAGAGCTGAACCCCGCACGTGGGGTTCGCTGGATTGCCCGGTTCTCGGCGTTTCAGGCGATGCCGATCGCGCGGATCAGAACCAACACGCTCGCCGCGACCACCAGGCTCACGGCAGCCGTTCGCCGCAGCCAAACTCCGACAGGCTGACTCACCGCGACCCACTCGGCTCGAAACGCCATCTCAGTCCAGTCAGATTCTGAACCGTCGGCGGGTTCCGCTCTTTGGTCGCCGATGCCGAGTGAGGCCAGTTCCAACCGACGAACCGGGCAGGCCTCGAGCCAGGTCCAGGCTGTGACCGCAACCATCAGAGCCACGCCGATTGCCCAAGCCCAAGCTCGAGCTGGCCAAGACATGGGAAGCGTATTCACCTCGATGGATTTCGCGAACATCGCGATTCGATCCGCGTTCGCTCGCTCATAGCCCGCCAACCATTCGTTGGTGCGTGCCGTTTCGCTCTGCCAGAACGCGGCCCACTTGGATGTGTTTTCAAACTCATTGGATGACGGATCGGAAGTCGTGTGGCTGGCCAATCGTAGCGGTGACTCCGAGGCATTCTCGTTGGACGCGACTCGGTCCTGTTCGGCTTTCGCGTAGAAGGCCGCCACTTCGCTTCGCCAACGCACCCATCCCACATTGGCAGACGCTTTGGGGTGTTGAGCGTCCAATAGTCGTTTGCGAAATCCGTCCACGTTGTCGCTTGCAACGATGCGGTGCGACCATTCGGTAGCGTTGGGTTCGCCCGCAGACATTTCGTTGCGAAGCGCCCGCGGATAAGAAACCCGATGCTGGGTTGGCTGCGGCGGCCACATCGCCATCACCAACGTGAAACTGGCGATCGAGGTGACCGCGATGCCGACGAGCGGGTTGCGTGTTAGGATTCTCAATGCAGCGAACTTGCCAGACACGAAACGATGCCACTGAAAATGCGAAGGATCGGCGTTTTGAACGTGCCCGAAGATCTCGAGACCGTCCATCAAGTTGATCGGTCAGTTCCACTTCGGTGATCCAGGAAACTTGAGACGATTGTGACAACCTTGCCTCCCGTCGGTCCCAGCGATCCCCCCACCACACCGTCATCTCGGGCTCCGTTCGCCATCAAAATTTGCGGCATGCGAAGCGTGCAAGATGTGCGATCCGTTTCCGAGGCCGGAGCGGACGCGGTGGGATTGAACTTCTACGAACCCAGCGTCCGATCGCTCAACCCCGATGCGCAGGAAACGTCTCAGATCAACGCCGCAGCCCGCGATGCTGGTCTGACGCGAGTCGGATTGTTCGTCAACCATGACTTGGAATTCATCCAACGGGTAGCGAACACGTTGCAGCTCGATTGGATTCAGCTGCACGGTGATGAACCTGTGTCGCTGGCCGAGGATCTGGTGCGGACTGGCCAGCGTATCTTGCGAGCCATTCGGTTGCCCCGCGGGAAACTCATGCCCGGGCAGATTGATGATGTCATCGGCAAGTGGAATGACCTGGATGTTTCGTACTTGCTCGATGCTGACGCGGGAGCCTCGTTCGGAGGAGGCGGCCAGCCGTTGGATTGGCCGAGCATACGAGCGTGGGCGGATCGCCGCGGTGAGTCGGCGGTCGGATGGGTGTTGGCCGGCGGTCTGAATCCTCAGAACGTCGCGAAGGCGATTCAGGTCAGCGAAGCCACCAGCGTCGATGTTGCCAGCGGCGTCGAGCAGCCCAAAGGTCGTAAAAACGCCGAGAAAATCCGCCAATTCGTCGCAGCCGCCCGGCCCGGCGAAGCGGCTCGATGAATCCAGGGTGACTGGGCGTTGACGCCGGACAGATTTGTGCCAAACTTTCCCGTCCAGCAAAGACCAACACAGCTCGCGGCCGTGGCGGAACTGGCAGACGCGCTAGGTTGAGGGCCTAGTGGGAGTTAATCCCGTGGAGGTTCGAGTCCTCTCGGCCGCATCCAAAGAACCCCGTGATTCACGGGGTTTTTTTATGTCTGGACCGAAATCGGCATAATCGGCCAAGTTGCCCATTGTGACAGGTATGGACTCCATTTGGACTAAGTTTGGTGCATCCATTGGTGCATCCGTTCGATTGGCCTGTGGCGACTCATGGGACGATCTACTTTTTCGGATCACCCGTCGGCTATCGGAGGGACCAAAATCACTTTTCGAGAGCGATTGTCTCGGCGATGTTTCGGGCGTGGTCTCGAACACGAATGTATGCATTCAGAGCGGCCATGAATGCGACGCTGACCACGGGCGGAATCGTGCCGGCGGAAAGTTCTTCCAGGTGTTTGCGACGCAAAGCCTTCACTTGATCTCGGATGCGTTTGCCGCTGGCATCGGTGCTGGTCAAGATGTTTGGGTTGGAGGCTGACAGAGCCTCGTGAATATCGTGGGTGTAGGTTTTGACGCTGCGATTGAGTGATTCCAGGTCTGCCCGCTGCGAGTCGGTGAATCGAAATCCGTCGCGTCTTAGTTTGCGGTCAAACTTGTCTAGGTTGACGATGTAGTCGCTGATGGATTCGTATTCGTCGGCAAGACGCAATTGCCGGCGTCCCTCTTCCGCCGTCGCATGCGAGACGTTTCCGGAGAGCAAATTGGTGATGAACGCGGCGACCTCATCTTGGACCGAATCCAACACTCGTTCACGTTGTCGCAGTCGATCGCCGAGTTGCTTGTTGGGTTCGTCGGCTTGCATCAGTTCCAAATGCCAGTCGAGCATTTTTAAACAACCGTCGCCCATCTTGAGAATCTCTTTGCGGGATTGCTCGATCGCCAGCAGCGGCGTTTCCAAGATGCGGATGTCCAGATCCGTTAGACGCGGTTTTTCTTTGTAGGACAGCGACGGGATGATCCGTTCCAGAAAACGGACGATTGGCGTCAGGAATGGCATGAACAGCAAGGTGTTGCAAACATTGAAAACGCTGTGTGTTGCCGCGATGGCTGCGACCGTATTGGGATAAGTTTCATTCCCATCGACTAAGACAGATTCCGCCACATCGACACCCACAATGCCTTGGATCAGTTGGATGTACCACTGGAAGATCAACGTGATCCAGAACACTCCAATCAGATTGAAGATGACGTGAAAATACGCAGCACGTTTTGCGTTCGTGGTGGTTCCAAGCGATGCCAGGAAGGCCGTGATCGTTGTTCCAAGGTTCTCGCCCAAGATCAAAGCAGCTGCCGTCGGGTAGGAAATCACGCCCTGGGTCGCTAGCGAAATTGTGATGCCAAGCGTCGCCGAAGAGGACTGGACCAAGGTCGTGAGCACACAACCGACGAGAGCGCACTTCAGAACGCCCACGTAGGTGTCTGCCTGGAAACGGGCGAACCAGGCTTCGAAGTCAGGCATCTCTTTGATGATTGAACAAGCGTCCTTCATCACTTCGAGCCCAAAGAACACCATGCCGATGCCCATCGCAAACATCGCCCAATAACGCCAGCGATCATTGCGGGTAAACAGGTACACGAACGCTGCAAATCCTAGCAGCGGCAACCCGTACTTGCCGATTTTCAGAACCAAGATCCAGCCGGTGATGGTCGTACCAATGTTGGCACCCATGATCACACCGGCCGCCTGTGACAGACTCATCACTCCGCTGTTGACGAATCCGACAACCATCACCGTGGTGATCGAGCTGGACTGGACGACGCAGGTCACGATGATCCCGACCGTCGTTGCGAACACGCGATGGTTTGTGACCGCACCGACCAAGCGACGCAGGCTGTTCCCAGCGACAGCTTGCATCCCGTCGGACATGTGCTTCATGCCCAACAGAAAAATGCCGAGGCCGCCGGCTAGCTCGAAAATCATCTTGATCAGCGTGGAAGAATCCAAGGGTTTCCCGTCCCAAATCTTCAGAGGTGGATTGTTAAGAATTCATGAAGGGTGGCGATGCGGCGGGATTGTAACCTGACAAACCACTTCGGAGTTGCCGTCGGAGGAATTTCGCGACTTGTCAGAAGGGTTTCGGTGGCCCCAGGATGGGACTGTCACACGGAGATCAACCGCAACGCTCGTTGCTGCCGGTCCATCTGATTCGATGGGCTTTCGATACTTGAATCGCCCGTTTGCGCAGCCTCATTGGCGGGGCGGCGTCGAAATCGAATGCTTACTTCTCGGTTCGGTCGCCTGGATCAAGGAAACCCGTTGCCAACGGAGTTCACCAGGCACTTTGTGGCAGGAAGTTTCGTTGGGCCGGTGCTTCTCGAACATCTACCGCCGGTTCAGTGTGCCGACCGACACCACGTTTTCCAAAGCAATGGACAGGCTCGAAGTGCAGTTTCATACGCGCCCCAGCCGTGCCGCCAAGATTGCTTCGCTCGCAAATGAACCCGCATTATTCACCAAGCCTGT
>NZ_DDGH01000102.1:0-472 GCF_002337565.1 Rhodopirellula sp. UBA1907
CCATTGCCGTCCATGATGATCGCGACGTGACGTGGAAGATTCATGCTGAGAAGTGGAACAGAAGTCATGCGAGTTTGGAAAGGACCGTTTCAACGCACGGTTTCCAATCCCCGAGCTCGGTTTGGCGAACGATTTCAACGCTGGGGTACCAAACGGTCGTCTCCCCCGATCGGAGCCAACGCCAATCGGGGACTTTGCCCAGCAGCAGTATCGTGCGTACACCAAGGGATCCCGCCAAGTGGGCAATGGCTGTATCGGTGGTGACCAACGCATCCAAGTTGCATAGCACAGCCGCGGTATCCACAAATTGTCCACCCGATTGATCGATGTCGTCGGGCAATCGGTGGATCGAACTTCCCAAATCGCTTTGCTCGAGTTGTTCTGAGCCATGGCCAAATTGCAGGCTGATCGATTCCACGTTTGGCATTTCGATCAGCGGACGAAACGTTTCCAGAGGAACGCTGCGATACAC
>NZ_DDGH01000102.1:690-877 GCF_002337565.1 Rhodopirellula sp. UBA1907
TCGGCATGGTGTTCGGGATTTCCCTGCCAGTTGAGCCCGATCAGCTTCTTGCCAGGTTGCTTCAGTGGTTCCAGGAAGTTTGCCCAGTAGTGGACGGTCGAATCAGGAACGCTCAAGTAGCCTGCACAGTGGCTCGATTCATTCTGCTGAAACAAGTCGGCCCCGTCGTACAGTTTGCCATCGCGTT
>NZ_DDGH01000102.1:1012-13807 GCF_002337565.1 Rhodopirellula sp. UBA1907
TTGCCATCGCGTTGATACAAACCGTCGAGAACCTCGAGGAACGATCCCTGGTAATCGATCTCGACACCCGCGGGCAAACTCATCAGTCCGGATTGAGCGTCGATGTCTGGGATCAAACGTTCGATTCCCAAACCCGATGGACCGACGGCGGAGGAAAACAGCGGGATCATCTTTGGCGGGCAGACGACCATCACGCGAGCACCATCCTGAGCAAGTGCCGCGGCGACACGCAGGAAGTGAATCGCATCACCGAGTCCCTGTTCGGGATAGATCAAAACGGTTTTGCCATTGAGTGGTTGGCCGGACCAAACCGGCACATGTCCACCCGCGGAACGCACGTGATCTGTGATCGCGGGACGACCGACGCCGGGCATTCGCCAACGCCATCGGTATTCGTTCCAACCACGATCGTAGTCACCCAGCAATAGCGAAATCACACCGAGGTTGCGGTGCAGTTCGGCATTGTCGGGCTGGATCGCGAGTCCTTCTTCGTACCACTTCAGACCACGTTCGATTTCGCCGTTCCAGATCCAAAGCGTTCCGCGATTCTTGATCGCGGAAAGATAGCCTGGTTGAAGCTCCATCGCTTTGGCGAAGCTTGCCTCGGCTTGATCGACCTGGCCGAGCATTCGAAAAGCGTTGCCAAGGTTGTTCCAAGCGATCGGGAAATTGGAACGCAGGCCGATCGCTTTTTGGTACGAGTCCACCGCTCCGGTGAAATCTCGTTTGTCGAACTGAGCGATGCCCAGGTAGACCCAGGCATCAGCGGAGTTGGGTACCTGACGCAAAACGCCGCGATACATTTGCATCGCGGCGTCCACGTTACCCGATTGATGAACTTGCCAGCTTTGCTGCAAGATCTCGGCCAAGGTTGGCATCAGTCTAGGAAGCCAACCAGGTCTTGGCTGCGGCTAGGTTGTTGCAGCTTGCGAACCGCTTTGGCTTCGATTTGACGAATTCGTTCGCGGGTCACCTTGAAGATGTGCCCGACTTCTTCCAGCGTGTAGCTGTAACCGTCGCCCAGACCGTAACGCAGTTTGATGATTTCACGTTCACGGTAGGACAGGCTTTTCAGCACGCCGGTGATTCGTTGACGAAGCATTTCTTGCGTCGCACCAATCTGTGGGCTTTCTGCTGTGCCATCGGGCAGCAGGTCGCCGAACTGGCTGTCTTCGCTGTTGCCAACGGGACGGTCCAACGAGATTGGGAAACGGCTCATCGTCAAAACGCGACGTGCTTCTTCGATGGTGACATCGGCCCGACGAGCGGTTTCTTCGATCGAAGGTTCACGACCAAGTTCTTGCAACAACTGGCGAGCCACGTTGCGAACACGGCTCATGGTTTCCACCATGTGAACCGGAATCCGAATCGTACGGCTTTGATCCGCAACGGCCCGGGTGATCGCTTGGCGAATCCACCATGTCGCGTAGGTGCAGAATTTGAAACCACGACGGTATTCGAACTTGTCGACCGCTCGCATCAAACCGGCGTTACCTTCTTGGATCAGGTCCAAGAACGACAGACCACGGTTGCGATACTTTTTCGCGATCGACACGACCAGACGAAGGTTGCCTTCGCTCAGTTCACGTTTGGCTTGTTGGTAATCGCTGTAAACCGATCCCAACATCTTCACGCGGTTGCGAAGCGAGGTGGGCGTTTCCTGACAAGCGGTCAGAATCTGACGACGCTCGTGCAGCAACTGCTCACGGACTTCGCGGCCGTGCTTGGTTCGTTTTTGCTGACGCACCAACTCATCGATTTCGTCCAATCGGCGAGAGAATTTCTCTAGCAAGCCGATTCGGGTTTCGATGCGTTGTGTACGCAGACCGAGTTCCTCGACCAAACGAACCGCACGACGACGGCGACGAGCCAGTGCACGCCAAGCTTCCGCACGACGGCGGGCGGGTGCACTCTTGCTCATCGCGACTTTCCAGTCGTGACGGTTGCGGTTGAGCAGCGTTTGAAGGGTTTTCAGGTTGTGTGGCAAACGACCAATGATCTGTTCTTTTTCCAAACGGTCGGTCACGCTGACCTGAACGGTTCGGTCGAACGGCAGTTGGCCGCGGTAAACCTTCTTCAACGTCTTGTAGGCTTCGACCAATACGTAGTGGTTCTCGAGCAGCTTCGTGCGGAAGCGGCGGCGAGTTTCTTCGATACGTTTGGCTAACTCGATTTCTTGACGACGCGTCAGCAAAGGGATCTCGCCCATTTGCGTCAGGTACATTCGAACAGGGTCGTCCGACCAAGTTTCCGATTCGTCGAGCGCAATCAGTTCGTCCGGGCTGTCCAATTGGACTTCGCCTTCGGGCGCATCGGCAACGCTGACCGCGTTGTCGTCTTCGCTGTCGTCGACTGGTAACTTGCGGAATCCTCCTGTGACCACGTCAGTGCTTTGTGCTGAAACGTCGTCGAAATCATCCATCATCGGATCAAACAAAGTAGATACTCCTTTAGGTGGCTGTCTTTTCTATGTTCGACGACCGCGATTGGTTTGGTGGGTCGTCACAAAGAACGCTGTGGCGAATCAGCGTTCGGGGCAATTCAATTGGTTTTGGAACATCCGTGTCGTTGGGCGGCGGCACTCGTATGAGCAGGTCGTCGTCGGAGTGTAGTTACGCCGAATGTGAGGTCGAGACGTAATCTGCCGCCGGGCATTGGGTCACTGGCGAAGTCGGTCAGGAGAAGTTCGAGAAGCACGTGGGTTTCGAGAAGAACAATCAATCAATAACGAATTCGAAACGGTCCATGTGTTGGGAATGTTGCCAGTGCGAGGGACGCGGGTGCAGATCGATTGACCGACCGACGACGTCCATTGAAGAAAATTCCGACACACAGTGACTCTACCACCCGTTAACCTGCAAACCTCCGAATCAACTGCCAATTGGAAAAATTTTCCGATTGACCCGATATTCCATCCTGGAGGCTGAAAAGGGACGGTGGACCGTTTGTTGCGCGAACCGAATCCCATTCGGAAGCGAAGACGAACGATAGCTCGTTGTGGTTGTATCGCGACTCATCCAGAGGATGTCCGGTCAGCAAACGTGATTCTCGTGATCGATTGGCCAAGCAAGTTGAAGAATTTCAGATGAAACTCTGAATCAACTTGCCGCCAAATGGCCGTTCGACGAGAGTGACGTCCTGACGGGAGCGATTGGTCGTGTGTTACCCTCAGCACACCGTGATTCTAGTTCCCAGAATGTCTCGGTCCACCCGGGCGTTGTTCTTTTGACCCGTGATTTCAGCCATGTATTTGCTTCCCTGTCCGCACTGCGAAGAGTCCGCCGAGGTCAGTCCCGCCCGAGCCGGTGACGAGATCCCCTGCCCTCATTGCGGTCAGAACATCTCCGTTCCGAAACTGGGTGAACTGCGTCAGCTCCCCACCGCAGAGGGCGATGCGGCGACGGAGAAGTCCAATGCCAAAGCGGCCGAGGGCCGTGCCAACCGGCCGACAGTGCTGTTCACGGCACTCGGTTTGCTGGCAGCAGGCCTGTTTCTGGCAGCCGCGTTTTGTCTCGTGAATTGGGCCACTATCAGCGTTCCGCTGAACACCGAAGGGCACATTGATGAGTTCCGACAGGCCTACAAAGAGGTCAGCTCGGCTCAAATGATTCGGGAATGGGAAGAAATCAATCGCAACGGAGTCGATCTTCCGGCGATGTATCAGTACCGCGTCATGGAGCTTGACAAACAGGCCTGGCTGACCAACGCCGGGCTGTTTTCTGGGGCCGGTTTGCTGGCTGTCATCGGAGCATTTTTTGTCGGTCGATCAGGTCGAACAAGCGAGGTGTGAACCCGCTCACAATCCAGAAAAAAAATTTGGGCCGATACAAATCAACACTGCTTGGTTGAGGGACACTTGGTTGGTGTCCTGATCGGGGACATCTTTCCGTACTCAACCTTTGTTCTGCAGCACGTAAACGACATCTTCGGTGGAAGCGTCAACGATGATGGGATCGTCCATGTCGTACGCGAAGTCGTAAGTCGCCAAGCATTCCCACTGGCCGTCCGCCGCGATCAACCGATTCATCTGGGCCGGTGTGTAACTTCGCAAGTGAAGTTCATCGTTGATGCGGAAACTTCGACTCGGAGTGTGCACATCAAAACGAATTCCGAAACGTTCCATTCGTTTCTTCTTGTCTCGGTTGATCGTCCACATGTGCGTGTTGATCGCCAAGTTGCCACGACGAGCCGACCATGACTCCGTTTCGCTGGGCGGCACCTTTGTTGGCGTCAGGTGCACACCGAGTAAGTAGATCCCGCCACGGCGAACCATCGATGCCATGCTGCGTAGGTGCCCGCGAGCGGCGGCTTCGGAATTGACATGCCGGAAACTGTTGATCGTGTTGAACGCGACGCAGGCTGGCCCTTCCGCTTTGGACGTCTTGGCTTTGCCGAGTGCGGATCGGAAGTCAGCGGGTGAGAAGTCGCACATGTCCGCCACGATCGCGGTTGGTTTGAATCCGGCTCGTTCCAAACGTTGGTTGCAAAACTTGACGGCTTTCTCGTTCAAGTCCAATCCGCAGGTCGCATAACCTTTGCGGTTCAGCGAAGCCATCAACCGCCCTGTTCCGCAAGCAGGTTCGAAGAACAACTTTGGTTTGCGGGTGAGAAAGGTGTCGGCGCAGTCGAGAATGAACTGCGTCTCCGCGGCGATGTCAGCTCCAAAGACCAAGTCGTAGTACTTGGGATGGTCGTAGATCGATTCTTCGAGGACTTCCATGGATTCAGTTTCTTTCAGTTCCTAGCGAACAGATTCCAGGCCGAGCCCACGTCGCAGCATTCCAATTTGGCCCGCGTGCAAACCTTCGTGAATCGGGCAAAACAACACCGCACCCAATTTGCAGGGGTACACCGCGTACGGCATGTCGATCTCCACGAGCAATTCGGCGGGATCCAGTGAGTCGAGCTCCGCCGTCGACAATTCGTGCACGCGATTCAATTTGTCCAGCAACTCTTGTGCGGACGGTTGGCCGTCGGTCGCCGCAGATGGTTGGCTGCCCCGAGCATAGGTCTTCCGAAAACGACCTGGGATCAGTTCCAGGTCATCGGGGTGGCGACCTCGCATTCGAAACATCAGCAATCCGTATTGGCTGACGGCCAAGTGCCCGACTTGCCAAGCCACATGGGATACGCCGCCCGGTGGAATCTCGAACCAGCGATCCATCGGAGTCGCTCGAAGAAGTTCCAGCGTGTACTGACGGGCAAATTCAATTTGGCCACGTGCGGCTTCGAACATCCGAATCGCGTCGGACAGCTCTGGCAGTGGCTTGTCGGAAGAAGGAGGTATTTGGCTCATCGCCGAACTTTAGCCCGGTCGCGCGGCTCTGTCACCCAGCGTCCAATTCGCTCTTACCGTTCAGATTCGATGACACGTGCAAGCGAGGTCCCCTCGGCGGTGCCTGACACGCCTTTTCCCGATCACGGCTCAGTGAATCGAACAACTTCCTGAGTCACACGATTTACCCGCCAGCCGATACCGACGTTTGGCGACTTCGTGATACAGCCGACGCCACAATTTTGCGGTCCCCGGCAGATGCAAAATCGGAGCAGCAAACCACAGCATTGGTAGTCGCCGCGAAAGATAGCGAACCGCATCGGCACCACCGTGACGTTGGCCTTGCTGATCAATCACGTACATCTGATCCATCAGCTGTTCTCGCGTCAGATCGGGATAACGGTCTGACACCCGATCATCATGGAGCGACAAAAATGCCAGTCGCTTTCCGCCCCAATCTAGACGCCGAAGGTTCTGGACGCCCGCCTTGCAGAAATTGCAGTGCCCGTCGTAGATCACTACATCGCACGCCGGACACTGGTCAGGATCCGGCAAATTGCCAAATCCGCGTGTCGGTTGCGAAGCAGCGGATGACGGCTCAGCGGCCGTTTTCGCGTCGGTGATGGGTTGGGTTTGGGACATATGTGAAAGTGTACGTCACTGGTGAACCCGCCAAATAGGATTCTCGTTCCGTCGGCGAATTTGGTGAACGGCTTGGATTCCGCCGCACAGATTCTGCTGCCAGGAGCCAGATTCGGCGTGCGGGAAAAGCGTTCACCGCGCTATAATGATGAGAACTGAACCGCACTCGTTCCGAGTTCACAACTTCGGGCACCCACGGAGCTATCCATGACCAGCGTCGCCCCATCGCAGGATCCGCACGACGAGTTGACCCAGTGGTCGCCCGAGGAAGCCAAGGCCAAAGTTGAATCGAAAGTTCGATCGGCCCGCAGACGAATGATGCTTGGCAAGTTTGGACGCACGTTCGCGGTGACTTGGTTCGTCGGTTTGATTGTCGCAACGATCGCGGTCGGGGCGATGGCGATCACCCCGTTGCCGCTGGACCGCTTTGGTTTGGAATCGTCCGAAGTTGGGGCGACCGAGTTGACGGTGCAGCAATGGGCGATGGGATGGATCGCGGCTGTCACAGTGGTTTCCATTCTCGTGTCCGCGATTGTGACATGGGTCACGGCTCCATCGGTCATGCGAGTCGCTGCCGAAGTCGATTCGCGATTCGGTTTGAAAGAACGCTTGAGCAGTGCGTTGTCATCCGATGGTTCGTCAGATGGAAAATCCGCGGCGGGCAACGCTCTCCGACAAGACGCTGCCCGACGAGCCAGCAAGCTGAACGTGGCGGAGAAGTTTGCATTGTCACCTCAGCGAGTTTCTTGGTTGCCGCTGGCGATTGTTCCGATCCTGGCCGTCATGGTTTTCGCAATTGAGCCGGCAACCGAAATCACTTCCGAGCTGAACAACGAAGTCAACGCGAGCGAAGTTCGGCAAGTCAAAATTGCCGCCGCGGAATTGAAGAAGCGTCTGGCTCAACAAAAACGCGAAGCCGATGCGAAAGGTTTGCTCGAGGCTCGCGAGCTGTTCGAGAAGATGGAATCGCAGCTCGACAAGATCACCGAAAGCAAGACGCTGAAACGCAAAGACGCGTTGCTGGAACTCAACGACATCAAAGAACAAATCCAAGCTCGCAAGGATCGACTGGGCTCACCGGAAGAGATGCGGAAGACGCTCGCTCAGATGAAGGGGCTCGACGGCGGCCCGGCCCAGAAGGTCTTGTCGCAGATTCAGAAGGGTGAGTTTGGTAAAGCAGCGGAAGAGATCAAAAAGCTTGCTGAGCAAGTGAAGAATGGCAAGCTCACCGATCAGCAGAAAGAGAAGCTGAACAAGCAAATCAAGAAGATGGCTGAGCAGATGAAAGCGGCTGCGAAGAACCACGAGGAGAAGAAGAAGCAACTGCAAGAAAAGATTGACCAGGCCAAACGAGAAGGACGCAACGAAGAGGCTGCCAAGCTGCAACAGAAGTTGAACGAGTCTGAATCGGCCGATGCACAGATGCAGCAAATGCAAAAGATGGCTGATGCGATGCAGCAAGCCGCCGACGCAATGCAGCAAGGCGACGAATCCGCAGCTGCTCAGGCGATGGAAGAAATGTCCAGCCAGTTGGGCGAAATGCAGATGGCCATGTCCGAGCTGGAAGATTTGGAATCGGCCTTGGGTGACCTGTCGCAGTCCAAAAACCAAATGAATTGCAAGCAGTGCAACGGCGATGGTTGCCAAGCGTGTCAGGGACAGGGATTCGGCGAAGGCGAAAAACCAGGGATGGGAATGGGACGCGGGAAAGGCAAAGGTGACCGACCCGAAGAAGAAACAGACATCAACACCTACGACACCCAAGTTCGTGGCAAGGTCAAACGTGGACGAGCGATCATCGCCGGTTTCGCGGACGGTCCCAACCGAAAAGGTGTGACACGCGCAGACATCCAGTCGGCGATCGAGTCGAACCTCAGCGAAGAAAGTGATCCACTCGAGGACCAGGTCTTGCCTCGCGACGAACGGGAACAAACTCGCGAATACTTTGACCGATTGCGAGAGGGTTCATGAACCGCGGCAACGTCTTGATGGTTGTTGTTGTTTTGCTGGGATGCGTTTGGCGAGGGCTGTGGCTGTCCGCCGGCGTGACGGATTCGACCTCGGTGGCCGATGCGACTCGTACTAAGTTGCTCCGCCAAATCGCTGATGAACTGAAAGCACGCGGGCGAGTCGCCGGTCCGCAGGACCTACATGGCGTTCAGGTGTTGGCCTATTTTAATGATGCTGGCTCGGCGGATTCAACAGTTGCGTCCTCGCGATCGTGGAAGCTTGATTCCGTTCAACGATTCGATCCCGACGCGGAAGTTTGGATCGTGTCGGGGGCTGATGGCAAACCAGGTTGGGACGGTTGGGATGACAACCAAAATGGCACGGTTGACGACCTGAGCGAGCTTGGTGCCGCGTGGAGCGATGATCATTGTCTGACGCCGCTGGATTCCGAGTACGAACAAGTCGATCCAGCCTATTCGCGGATCATCAATCGCGGCACGTTTGTACCGTCCGACTTCGAATCTTTCGCGGCGGACCATGCCATCAAGACGGACGAAAGCGATCCTCGGTCAACTCCGTGGCGGTTGACGTTCGTTGATCAGGCCGCGGCTGATTCTCTTTGAGCAGCTGTTGCAGAAGCCCAAGCTTGACGTTGCTGGTCAAACCGATGGATCGCTTGTTCATCGATTCGTTGCCATCGTTCGCGTGCTCCCCATGCCAGCACGACGTGCGTCCAAAACGCCAATTGACGGTAGTCTTCGCCAGCCCACTGGGCGATGTGCTGTGCAGCGGATTCTGTCATGCGAGGTTGAAATTGACCGGCGTGCGATAACGCTGCCAGGAGACAACGGGCGAGCGAATGTTTGGAAACACGCATCGTGTGACTGACGCCGGAGAAGGTTGCTGGTCCCATCACAAGCAACGTCATTGGGTTGCGCCGTGGATCGAGCTTCAATGATTGCTTGTACCACTGGATCGTTGCTTGGTCGGGTGTTCCGTCGACGATGCACAGCGTGTGGATGCCAACGGTCTGATTGCTTCTTGCAGTCGACAGCCATTGATGACAAACGTCACGGTCGAAGTTCGTCGCTTCGGTTCCCATGACATCCAGCGGCAGATCAGCCAAACCGTGTGTCGCCATCCACTGCCGAGCCCAGGTGGTTGCTCCGGATCCCGGGCGGGTGATCAACTTCGCGATTCCGACGTTGTTTCGCAGAATGGTTTCCAGCCAGATTCGAGCCTGCGAGTGTTCTGCAGAGGCGAATAGAAACTCGTCCGGCTGCGGTGGAACGTTGACCGCAGGAGATTCGGCAAATGGTTGGCGGAACAATCCCCAGTGGCTTTGATCGGCCGGGCTGAGCAACGGGATCGGCATCGACGGCAGTCTCTCTCTCGGAAAAGAATCGGCTGGCCCGGCGGGGCGATGCATAAACGAAGCTGACGTGGCTGCAATTCGTTTCAGGCATCGCTTGTTGGCATGGGGGACCAACCGGGGTTCGCTATGCAGTCAGATCGACTGACCCGCTCGCCGATCGCTTTCCGTTTCGGTTACCTTGCACCGATCGGTGCAACCGGCACGATCAGACCTTTTGGCTTTTTGTATCTCTTCGAATCTTCCTGAACCGCCCGCGATGACTCGACGCTACTACGTTCCCGATCTGCGAACCCAAGCACCCGTTGTGCAACTGCCGGATGAAGAGGCGTCGCACGCGTCGCGGGTCATGAGGGTGCAAACTGGTGACCGGATCGAGTTGTTTGACGGGTGCGGGCACCAGGCGGACGCGGAAGTGGTTACTGTCAGCAAACGCGAATGTGTTGTCCGGTGCGATGCGATCAAGGCGGTTGATCGCGAGCCAAGCGTCGCGATTGATCTCGCGATTGGTTTGCCTAAACCGGATCGAGCCAAGGAGATGATCGAGCGATTGACGGAACTGGGCGTTGCACGTGTGTTTCCAATTGTCTTTGAAAGAACCCAGCGACCTCCCAAAGACAACTTTCTCGACAAGCTTCGAAGGATCGTGATTGAGTCGTGCAAGCAATCGGGACGCAACGTTCTGATGACAATCGAATCACCAACCGACTTCGCCAGCTTCGCCGAGACAATCGCCGCGAACAAAAACACCAGCGATGAGGGGAATGCCCCATCGAGTTGGCAACGGGTGTTGGTCGCGATGCCGGACTCACCGCCGCTCAACGCGACGGATGTCAATCAAAAAGACACGGGCCAATCCGTTGCGAACGGTCGACCGAGAACGCTGGCGTTGATCGGCCCCGAGGGTGGGTTGTCGGATGCGGAACATCAACGATGCATCGACATCGGAGCAGAATCCATCGGATTGGGCCGGCGGATTTTGAGGATTGAAACGGCTGCGGCGATTGTTGCGGCGCGTTTGGTGGTGGATTGATAGATATGTTCACTAGGGAGGCCGGTGGCAGTTCGGTCTCGAATCGCAAGCTAGGTTTGCATGGCCAACGATCTCGTCCCGCTGGGGTGGGTTGTTCGGAACCAATGCAAACAACTCCAAATGCTTGCTTCACGCATGAATGCCCTGCTTACCGACACACACAACTTCGAATCAGCCGCGTTGGGCGGTTTGCTGACGGACGATACGTTTTGGCCAGCGGAACCTCGCTCGCTGAATGAACTCGGCCTGTCGGTCAGCTTTATCGAAGCGTTGACGATCAAGTCGATTCATCAAATCGGAACCATCAGCGGTCGCAATGTGGCAACGATGATGGGGTTGCCGTTTCGTTTGGTGGAACCCATTGTCGATGCGCTTCGGACTCGCAAATTCGTGGCTCATGTGCGGCCGGCGGCATTCAACGACTACTACTACTCGCTGACCGAACTGGGACAAAAGCGAGCGCAAACTCACCTGCAACAATGCAGCTACATTGGACCGGCCCCCGTGCCATTGGCTGACTACTCACTCAGCGTGGAAGCTCAAGCCGCCGGAGTCGATCCCATCGAGCGAGATGATTTGCAAGCTTCGCTTTCGAAGATCTCCTACCAGGATGAATTGCTCGACCAGATTGGTCCCGCCATCAACAGCAACACCGGGATGTTCCTGTTTGGTCCTCCCGGCAATGGCAAGACCACCATCGCTCGAAGCTTGACTCAGTGCTTGGGCCAAGAAATTTGGATCCCTCATGCGATTCTGGATGATGGCAACCTGATCAAAGTCAAAGACGATGCCTATCACCAAGAAGCTCCCGTGCCGGAAGGCGACGGTCAATTGTTGAAGGCACAAGAATGGGACAAGCGTTGGGTGCGAATTCAACGACCCAGCGTTGTTGTCGGCGGTGAGTTGGTGATGGAGAACCTGGAAGTTCGCCACGATCATCGATCCAATATCTGCGAAGCGCCGCTTCAGATGAAAAGCAATTGTGGTTGTTTGTTGATCGATGACTTTGGTCGTCAACGAATCGCTCCGGAAGAGTTGCTCAACCGGTGGATTGTGCCACTGGAAAATCGATGCGATTACCTGACGTTGCCAACGGGAAAGAAGATTCAAATCCCGTTTGAGCAGCTCATCTTGTTCTCGACCAACCTGAATCCGGATGACCTCGTTGACGAAGCGTTTCTTCGCCGCGTGCCCTACAAGATCTTCGTGAACGATCCGTCGCCGGATGAGTTTCGGTCACTGATGAAAACGGTTGCTTCGCAAATGGGTTTTCCTGAGACACCCGAAGCCGCCAATCATTTGCTCGCCTATTACAAACAAAACAATCGACCGCCACGTCGATGTCACCCGCGAGATTTGTTGACGCAGGTCGCGAATTTCTGTCGCTACCGTCGATTGCCTTTGACATTGCGACCTGAGTACCTCGACCAAGCGTGCCGCAGCTACTTCAGTGCTCTCTAGGCTTTGTCTTAAACGGGCTCAGCCCTTTTCGGGTAGCGCTTGACCCTTCCAGATTTTTCAAAGCAGCGGATTCCATCAAGGAATTCGTGACGAACCAAACTTTCCAATTCGCCGCTCAACAATGTTGTTCACAGTCGTCCGATGACCGTCAAGACAACCCAAACGATCGCTCCCGGATACGAACCAATCACTGGCTACACGCTGGAAAAAAAGATTGGTGAAGGAGGATTTGGTGAAGTTTGGTTGGCCAATGCGCCAGGCGGATTGAAAAAGGCGGTGAAGTTCGTGTTTGGTGCCAACGACGCCAGACGCGGTTCACGTGAGCTGAAATCGTTGGAGCGAATCAAGGGAGTTCACCACCCGTTTCTGTTGACTCTGGAACGATTCGGAATCGTGGACGATCGCTTGGTGATCGTCACGGAACTGGCGGACGGATCGCTCGAAGACGTTTTGAAACGACACCAAGACCGTGGTTCATGCGGCATTCCTCGGGCAGCATTGCTGTCGTATCTGCACGATGCTGCGGACGCGTTGGATTACTTGCACGGCAGTTATCAACTGCAGCACCTCGACGTGAAGCCGGGGAACTTGTTGTTGGTCGGTGGACACGTCAAAGTCGGTGACTTTGGTTTGTTGAAAGATCTGCGAGAGATCGATCACTCGGTGATTGGCGGATTGACGCCCATATACGCTCCGCCTGAACTGTTCGACGGTCGGCCATGCATCAACAGCGATCAGTATTCGCTTGCCGTGATGTACCAAGAGTTGTTGACGGGAACGCGTCCATTCAGTGGTCGCACGATCGCTCAACTGGCAACGCAGCACATTCACGCGGCGCCCGTGTTGGATTCATTGCCAGCAGCAGACCGTGTGGCGGTGGCGCGCGCATTGGAGAAAGATCCCGAGCGTCGTTTCGACTCTTGCAAAGATTTTGTCGAAGCCCTGCGAACGACCCGGGGACGAGACGAGACGCCGATCCACACCTCCGCTAAACCAAGCATCCGGACCCGTCAGGAAGCCGTTGAAGACTTGCCCAGTCTGAAGTCTGGGAAAGCGATGGTC
>NZ_DDGH01000102.1:13909-34290 GCF_002337565.1 Rhodopirellula sp. UBA1907
TCTGGGAAAGCGATGGTCCACGCCCGTGTGACGGGCCACGCTTTGGTGGTCGCCGTCGGCGGTGTCGGAGCAGAATGTTTGCATGAGCTGCGCAACCGTGTTGCGACTCTGCATAGTGCATGTCCTTTGGATTTGCATTCGGTGTTGATCGATACGGATATGCATACCATTCACGCGGCTCGTTTGGCGGAAGCATCGGACCGCATCCCACCGGCGACGATCCTGCACACACCGCTCAAATCCGCTCAGCAATATCGCGAAGGACGGACCGATCACTTCCGATCGTTGTCGCGTCGTTGGATCTACAACGTACCTCGCAGCGGTACGACCGAGGGCATGCGTCCTCTGGGGCGACTGGCGATGATTGACCACGCGAAAACCATTGACTCGGGGCTTCGCGAATCGATCGATCACTTGGCCGCCGTTTGTGGTGACCGTATTCCGTCGGTCTATATCATCGGTTCGCTTTCAGGCGGAACAGCCAGCGGAATGGTGATGGACTTGGCACCTCGCATTCGGACCATCTTGGATGAAGCAGGCTTGGAAAGTGCTTCGGTGTTGCCGTTGCTTTCGACTGTGTCGCTGCAAGGCAACCCGCACCAACCATTGACGCTGCATGATTCATTCGCAGCGATCTCTGAAATCGGTCATTACATGTTGCCCGAGAACAGCTATCCCGGGGATGCCGGCGTGGACTGGTCCGGCGTTCCCGCGTCTCGAAATCCACTGCGAAATGCTTATGTGGTCGTCGATGGCGATCACGCTCTTCCGTCAGGTTCCGCCGCGGCAACGATGGTGGACTACCTGTGGGCGGATGCGGCCGGTGCTGGCGAGTTGTTGGCGGAAGCTCGACGAAGTGACCAAGCCGACGCTGCGGTGCTCGCGAAGCCTATGTTGCGATCGGTCGGAGTGGCGAGATTGAAATGTGTTCGAGCGTTGGAAGAGAACCTGCTCGCGCCTGCCGCCGCACGTCACCTATTGTTGCGTTGGCTCGGCAATCCCAACGAGTCACGCCAGATCGCAGGCCCAACGACCGAACGTTTGCGGAAGCGGTGCGGTTTGGAGATCGCGAATTATTTGGACGAAGTGAAGGCACCCTTTGGCCAAGACGCGGATGCCATCGCTAGAAATCTATCTGAGATGCTTTCGCGACTATCGATTCAGGAGATCATGAATGGCGCACGAGTCACGCGACTGTTGAAAGAAAAACTGAGCGAGTGCGATGTCCTGGATCGGTTGGACCGCCGGGCAGCGACCCAAATGGTCATGCTTCGTCGCGAAGTTTCGGTCCGGATGCACGACGGACGAATCGACGTCACGTCAAGCATTCAGGCCACCGAAGGATTGATGAAGTGGTGCTCGACCCAAGTCCAGAAACTCGACCAATTCCGAACCGACCTGCGAGAGGAGCAGACCGCCATGCGGCAAGAGTTGGGCTCCGATACCGATTTGGAAAGTGAAATCGAAGCGGCTGAGAAATTGGCGATGATGGAGTTGAATCTGATCGCATCGGAAATGGCAGGCGAACAACTCAAAGCATTTGCACAACGAATCGAGAGTCTGCATGCGACTTTGACCAAGATGGCGGTTGGAATCGCGAAAGCCATTCGATGTGTTCCCGGTGACAATCGTGACACTGAAAACCCTTGGACGGAGATGCCGCAAGAGATTCAGATGCGTTTCAATGCGGTTCTAGAAAACCTGCATTCGCAAACCGCGTCGCCTTGGTTGCTTGGTCCGTTGCGTGATGCAAAGGTCGAGTGGGACGAACAGGAAATGGCAACCGATTTGGTAGGGAAGTGCCTGCCCGTTGTCGAGAACGTGATCGACGCTCATCGACAATCGTCTGCTAGTTTGAACGATTCGACGACCTCATCGGCGTCGGTTCTGACTCAAGATTCAGACCCGACCAATACTCAAACGATTCTGTATCAACGCGACACCAACACCGCTCAGCTAGCACGAACAGGTGTCTGCGAAACTCAGACGTTTGAGCAACCGCAGAACGGCACTTCGCTGTGGAACGAACAAACGACGATCGAATCGGCACTGCAAGTTGCATCGCCACCGCTACTGCAATGCGGCGGTCGCCAACGCCTGTTGTTGTTGGTCGGAAGCGAGTCGGACCGCGAACGTTTGGAACCTCAGGTTTCATCCGCTCACACGGGATCACTGACGACGGTGGTGATCCCAGGCGTCACGCCAATCCTTGTTCACGAAGCCCAGCAAATTCCGATCGAGAATGTCTTGGAACAGTTGGAATTGGTTTCTGGTGGCAACACTCAGGTCAGCAAACGCTTGCATGCTCGCAGCGACGTGAACTGGAAAGAATAGCCAACCACTTTTCAAGCATTGGTGGTCTGCGGTAGCAGTTCCCAAAGTCGTGGATCGGCGAGCGAATCGGCAACCAAGTGAACGTCTTCAAAGACGTGCGACCGAGTGTGCTCGTTGGGGACGGCGACCGTGACCGCACCGGCCGAAACCGCCGCTTTCGATCCGTTGCCGCTGTCTTCCAAAACAAGCATCTCTGAGGGCGATACAAGGAGCCGATCGGCCGCTTTCAGATACATTTCTGGATTGGGTTTGCCGTGAGTGACATCGTCACCGGTCAATATAAACGCCAGATCGCCGGACCATTCGGTCGTCGGCAAGATCATGTCCACGAACTTGCGACGACTGCTGGTGGCCAAACCAAACGGCAGTCCGCTGGTTCGCAACCGATCGATCCATTCTGCCAGACCTGGCATCGGCCGAAGTTCTCCAAGCAGCAGATCGCCATAGACGTCATCGGACTCGGCGAGCAAAGACACCGGGTCGTCGCCCAATTGGTGGTGATCGATCATTTGACCAACCGCGGACAAGCCCACCCGACCCATCATCTTTTGTTGCAGTTCCAAGGTGAACGTGTGACCGCGACGTTCCATCAACACTTGGCCGACTTGGAAATAGATTCGCTCGGTGTCGAACAAAAGCCCGTCCATGTCCAAAGCAACGCCTCGAAGATGCATGTTCAATCCAGTTTTCAATGTGAGTTTTTGGAACGGTCGACCGCGACAATGGCAGCGGGCAACAACGTGAGGTTGATCAAAGCGGACGCCGCCAATGTCGCGGCGATCAACATGCCAAAGGTGGCCGTGGGGATGAAGGGGCTGGTCATCAAAATGCCAAACCCAATCACCAATGCCAATGTCGCAAGCAAGATCGGAGCCGCCACATCCGTCGCCGCGTCGGTCGCGGCTACCACCACATCCACGCCCGCAGATCGTGCGCGTTGATAGCCCGCCAGGAAGTGAATCGAACCGTCGATGGACAAACCGATGGAGACCGCACCGATCATGGCGGATCCCAGGTCCAAGCCTCCGCCGGCGAGCCCCATGGCGGCCAAAACCAACATGACCGGCAACGTATTGGTCAACAGTGCGACGAGAGAGTATCGCAGGCTACCCGTCGCAATTCCGATCAAGATGCCGACCAAGGCCAGAGCGATCGCCAAAGCCTTCCATTGATCGCGAAGCAAGCTGCTGACGAGCTGAGACATTAAAACCGAGTAGCCCGTGACGAGTCCTCGTTCATCAAATTCCTGGGTCAATTGCGACACTTGATGAATGAGTTCTCGTTTCACTTCACCGGGCATGCTTTCTTCGCTTCGCAGCATGATTCTCAGCTCTCGTGTCTGACCCTCCTTGGGTAGATCGAACGTCAACAAGGCGTCGGCGAAAGTGGGGATCGCGGTGCGCATGCCTGCCAAGCGGACTTCGGGTGTCACGATGGATAGCAGTGGACTCTGGGCCGCAACTGCGTCGGCGTCTGCGAGTGACAAGACCTTCGTCAGGCGGTGAGTTTGCCCGGTGGAGAAATCAACAACTTCCAGTTCACGCAGCTTGTTCTCAAAACTTTGAACCCGAGACACGTAATCCGGCGAAATGGTTTCTGGTGCGGGAAGTACCACGTCCCAGACCCCCGCCCCACCCAATTGCTGTTCCACTCGAGCGTAAGCTTGAACGATGCCGCTGGTTTCGCGAAAGTTGCTGAGGAAGCTGGTTTCCGTTTTTAGTCGAGTGACCATCGTCGTGCTCAGAACCAGAGCAATGATGGAGACAATCGACAACAGTTTGCTGTGGCGAAGGCTGGTTGTTACCAAGTGAACGAGAAATCGTTTCGAGAGATTCGGTGTCTCGTTTGGCTGTGTCGGTTGAGACGGAGTTCGTTTGCCCGACGGTAGGCTCATCAAAGCCGAGGTGAACCAAACCAGTGCGGCGACAATCGCTAGGGCGGCGACGGCGGTCATCGTGCCGAATTGCTGAACCGGTCGCACTTGGGAATTTAAAAGTGAAGCGAACCCGGCCGCATCTGTCAGGCAGGTCCAAAGAATCGGGATCGCCAAAAATGTGGTGACTCGGACGATCGATTCGCTCGTATTGGATTCGCCTTGGGCGGTGGAGTTGTCTCGCGAGCGGACTCCGATATGCATCACAGCAGCCACCACGATGACTGCGATGATTGCAATCAGAATGGTCGAGACCAATGACATTTCCATGCCCAACGCGACGATGGACGCTCGTGTGCAAAGCGTTGCCCATACGATTGCCATGGCGGCCAGCAGGACAACGCGGTAATCGCGAAGCGTCAACATCATCACCAGGCTCAGCAGGCCGATCGTGCCCCACGCCAATCGGTTGCCATCAGCTTGGATCATGTCAAAAGCATCGTCGAGCAGCACCGGTTCACCAATCAAAACCGGGGCTCGCTCGGAGGGGATTTGATCAGCGAGCCGTCGCAATTCCGCGATGGCCGATTCGGTCTGCCCCGGTTGAAGCATCGCCACAATCGCAGCGGTCTTCTCGTCCTGCCCATGCGTGTACCCCGCGAAGAGATCTCGAAACGAATTCGCGACCGGGTCGTCTTTCGCCAGCATCTTTGACGGAGGCGGCGGAGCCTGCGAATTGGATGGAAGAGATCCTGTCAGGAGCGAAAACTGTGGCCGAATGTAAGCAAACGCCTGGACCAATTTCGAGACTGACAAAACGCCTCGAACGCCATCGATTGATTCTGCAGAGGTGGTCCAGGCTTGATTCCGGGCGACTCCTTCTGGGGTCATCAACTCGGCGTCATCGTAGACCAACATGACGACCAAATTGCCGCCAAAGGTTTGCTGCAGATGTTGATACTGATTGAGCGTCGGGTCGGTTGGCGAAAACATCGCCGCCAGCGACCGGTCCATTCCCAAATCCGTCTGATAGATCGCGAGCGGGATCGCCGACAGACATCCGATGAGGAACAACCACCAACGCCAAACCCAAAGCAATCGAGCCAGAGTGTGTCGCGGCGACGCGATCAGCGAAGTCTTCACGACGCGGCCGGCTTCGTGCCTTCGGTCGGTTCGTCCGGCGCCCTCCGACCTGGCAGTTCACTGCCGTCGGCCTCACCGTGCGGTGGTGGCGGGAAGAAGAAAGATTGAACCAACAACATGATCGCTCCGGTGACCAACAATGAATCCGCAATGTTGAAGTTGGGCCATTTCCATTGATCGGATGCCTGCCATAGGATCCAATCGCGAACACCGCTTTGCCACTGATCGTGCATTCCTGGTTCCCACCAGAACCCTAGCCGGTCGTAAAGGTTGCCGATGATTCCGCCGGTGATGCATCCCAGGGCGAACGTCAACCAACACGACCGCGCGGCTTTGAAGAAGAACAGCCAAATGATGATCGCCGCAGCGGCAAAGACAGAAATCGCCGCGAACACCAAACCTTGGCCGGCTCCCAAACCGAAGACCGCCCCGATGTTCACCGCGGTTTCAATTCCGAAGTAGCCTTCAATGATCCAGTGAATATCTTTGGTTCCCGGCAAGCCACGCCATCGGAAGATGGCCTCTTTGCTCCACAGGTCCAACGCGCCACCAGCGATGGCGAGACCGAAGAACAATGCATAGCGGCTGGCGGGAAACGCTGGCCCCTGACTAGCGGATTTCGCTGGGGTGGGGGCGTGTCCGGAAGGATTCACTTTGGCTGAATTCATTCGGGCGGGCCAAATGGAGGAACGCGAAGCAGAACGTGCCTGCTCGGGGTGCTTCAATCAGCCAGCACCGTAGATTGCGGAGGCGAAATTTCCCAGATGACTATCCGAGAAGAAGCCGCAATCGTTTCAGAATGTTGGGAAGCAAATGGGCCCGCATTCCAAAGAGCCAGCAATTTCGCACATTCAGGCTGGCTCAGCCGGGGTCACTGATAATCAGCGACCCAGCTTCGAAGCTCAGATTCCGATCGATAGCCGACTTCGTCCGCCAAGACCTTGCCGTTTCGGACCAGGAACATCCTTGGAATGCCGTCGATTCCAAATTGGGCCGCGACTTCTGGTTGTTCGCCCACATCAATTTTCACCACGCGAACCTCCCCCGCAAGAGTCGGTTCGAGCGATTGCAATTCCTTGTCGATTTGTTGACATGGTCCGCACCATGGTGCGCCAAATTTAACGAGCACCAGATCCTGATCGCCCGCTGAACCGACCACCTGCTGGATGGCTTCGGCGGGGACATTCACAGTCGGCCCAGGGTTATTGGGGACGTTGCACCCGATGAAGAACAACGAAGCCAGACCGATACCTGCGGCCGCAATCGAAGTTACGGCAAGTGAAGCGGGGCGAGGATAGGACGTCATGATCAGACTCCGCGAACAAAGCACCGCCACAAAATGCGGTGCAAGAATGGGCAACGCGAAAAGACGCAATGCGAGGAACGGAAACAAACTATTGTACTGCTAAGCATGCAATGTCTGTTCCACCGATTTCCCCGCACTGGATTTCATTTCAAATTCGCCCGGTTTCAGGCGGACATCCCACTCAAGAGTGGAAGTTGTAGTCCTTGTTGTACGGATCGAAATCCGCGTCGGTTAGTCCAACATTGACTTCAAGATTGAGGTAGTTGTACTCCTCGATCACTTCGCCGCGTCCGTCCGCGTTGTTCGGCCAATCGTAGGCGATGTAGCGGATTGGCATGTTCAGTTCGTCGTCCATGTAAACCTCAGCTTTATGGAATTCCGCGTCCGGACGACGGGTCGGCTGAGTCAGACGCAACAAGGTGCACGCGCGATTTTGAAAGCGAGCCCCATTTCGCAATTCTGCGTGGACATCTTCGAATTGAAGAGCCTTCTCGCCTCGTTCGATCAGTTTTAGAATCATGTTTTCGACACCGATCTCAGTCATCGGATATCGCTGGCCACGCATGGCAAGCATCCCGGTCGGCGGAATGGAGACGGTCGGCAAGAAGCGGCCTTTGAATCCGCCTTCGTGAGCGACGATGTTGCCGTTGTTCTGATTCTCAACGTAAATGACTTCGCGACCTTTCACCGAAGTAGGTTTTACGAACGCCAAATAGACGCTGAATGGTTGCACCAGACGACCGTTCTCCTCTTTGCGATTGCGAACCTTGATCTGCATGTATTCGTGTTCGCCGACGGTTTCGCCGATGCGTTCCCGTTTGACCAGAACGGCCGTGTAGTCCCTGACTTCCGTTTTTGATCGCGTCAGCGATTGACGAGCCATCTCCAAGCCACGAACCAAAGCGGCTTTCGCGGAACTGGCAGGGGTGGCCGGTGCAGCCTTTTGAGCGGACAGGGCGGCGTTGGCGACTCGGTGAACCGGTTTGGTCCACTGGGGGTCTTGCCCAAAGAGGGCCGATTGAGAGAGTCCACCGGCCAGCAGTCCGCCGGCGAGTCCCAAAAATTGACGACGGGGTGTATTCATCTCAGCTTCCTTGCTGCTTGTGGGTCAGGCATTGAGTGGGAGGAACGCCACGGGAAGACGGTCCAAGGGTCTGCGTCAATCAGGATCGACCGACTTGGTGTGCAGCAGCCAATCGAGTGTTCGACTCAACTACAACCCGAACAATCCGAGTAACCAATCGGACAGATTCGTTCCTCGGCCATCGTGAAAAATGCCGAAGTGCGCTGACGTTAGCAAAAAGTCAGGATTAAGACCAAGCCAATCATGCCCACTCGCTACGAAAAACTAGGCGTTTTTCGTGGTGCAGAGCTACGCTCAGTCTCTAGCGAGATTCTTTCAGTCCACGCAGAATTGAACCGTGCGATTGAAAAGCAGACAAGCGCGTTTCCATGTCGGACAAATCCGTGTCAATCCAATCGCCAAACGCGGCGTTGACTGATTCGGTGTCAAAAAGAGCCGTGATCCTTCCCCAATCAAGACATTGGATTTCATGCCGGGGCGAGCCGGTTTCAGACGGCACCCATTCGGATGGATTCGGTGTTGGTGATGAAGTTGACATGGTTGTTTCTCCAGGACCATTCCAGATGGCTTCACCCAGGATAAGGTTCGGCAAAAAGTGGGCCGAAGAATCAATGTGGTTTACTGAAAACCTACGTTAAACGCGATCAAATCGCGTCGGAATCGCCTGAAAGAGAAGAGAAAACGCCAGCCTGGGACTGGTGTTTCTACGAATCGAAACCGCGGCAGGTCGCCGGAATTCACCCTGTTTGTGGGATTTTCGGTTTTTTTGCGCCCGTTTGCCAAGACGCGACCGCCTGGAACGAAGAACCCAATGATGCGGCACTGACTCCGCCAAAAAATCCCACGAAATGTTTTCTCAGGAGAACACACATGCTCAAAAAACTAGTGCTGGCAGGAACCGCTGCCACCTTGTTGTCTGGTTTGACCATCGCCACTCCAATCGGCAGCTACGCTCGTTGCGGTTGGTCGTACATGACCAACACCGCCAGCGACGCGGTGCCTTTGGAATGGGAGCTCAATCGAGCCCGCCAATTGATCGTTGATTTGAAGCCCGAAATTCAACAAAACGCTCGTCGAATCGCTCAGGAAAAAACAGAGGTGGTTCGTTTGCAACGTGAGTTGTCGACAACCGACGAGAAGTTGGCCAAGGCGAAAAACGACATCGAACGACTGACCAATGATCTGCGAGACGAAAGTTCCGTTTACTCCTACGGCGGTGTGACTTACACGTCGGCCCAGGTGAAATCGGATTTGGGAAATCGTTTCAAACGTTTCCAAACTCGTCAGCAAACCTCGGAAAAGCTCCGTCAAATGCTTGCTGCTCGCGAAGCTTCGCTTGCCGCCGCTTCTGAGCGGATGGACGCAATGCTGGACGCAAAACGCCAGTTAGAAGTCGAAGTCGAAAACCTGCAGGCTCGTTTGGGTGCCCTTCGCGTCGCTCAAACCAGCACTCAGCTGCACCTCGATGACAGTGCTTTGTCGGACACTCGACGTTTGTTGGACGACATTGCCACGCGAATCGACGTGGAAGAGGAAACGATGAAGGTCGATGTCGAGTACTTCGGCGAGATCAACTTGGACGAACCTTCGGACGAGAACCTGCTCGACGACGTCACCGCTTACATGCAAAAGCTGGATGGCGGCAAAGATCAGGCCTACGTTTCGATTCAATTGGAAGGTGAAAGCAGCGATTCGTCGCTGTGATCTGTCCGGCACGGGGAGCATCGGGCTCCCCGTGTGACCGTCCGAGTGAATCTGGCGGAACGTTCTCGTCTTGATGAAAAGGCATGCGATGAGTGCTTTGGCCGATACAATGGAACTTCCCGCAGACTACTCGAACCCAATGCCATCAACTCGTTCGATGAAATTCACCCACTCCCCCAACGATCTGGTCCTGGACCGATACACGATTCGTCGTGGCATCGGAGTGGGCGGATTTGGCGAGGTGTATTTCGCGGTCAGCCAAGCGGGCAAGGAAGTCGCACTGAAACGCATCCAGCGAAATCTGGAAGTTGAACTGCGAGGAGTTTCTCACTGTTTGAATCTCAAGCACCTGAACTTGGTCTCGCTTCACGATGTGTGTCGGGATGCCGACGACCAAGCCTGGGTGGTGATGGAGTATGTCGCCGGTCCCAACTTGCGAGAGGTATTGGATGACGCGGCCAAGTCCGCCACATCCGACTCTCGCAATGTCTTGCCGAGCGGCATGTTCGAATCGCAGGTTCGTCACTGGTTCGCGGGAGCCGCCGCCGGCGTTGCCCATTTGCACTCGGCCGGTTTGGTCCACCGTGATATCAAACCTGGCAACTTGTTTGACGACAACGGCATCGTCAAAGTCGGTGACTATGGGCTGAGCAAATTCATTTCCGCCTCTCACAGAAGCGGGCATACCGAGAGCATCGGAACATTCCACTACATGGCTCCCGAGATCGGTCGTGGGCAGTACGGTCGCGAAATTGACTTGTATGCACTCGGCGTGATCTTGTTCGAAATGCTGACTGGCGAATTGCCGTTTGATGGCGAGACTCCTCAAGAGATCATTGTCAAACACCTGACCGACTCGCCCGACTTGTCGCGTGTGCCAAATCAATACCGAAACGTGATCCATCGCTGTTTGCAAAAGGATCCTCGCAAACGTCCTCGCGATGTCGCCGAGATGCTTTCGCTAGCTTCAATGCCAACCGATGAGACGCCCGTGTTGGCGGAAGTGGTTTCGTCCGATTCGAAAGAACAAAACGGCGATGCATTCTGCTCTTATCCGAAGAACAACCGACGCAGCGAACCCGTTGGTGCCGCAGATGGTTTGGCTTCACCAAATGCAGATGGCGCGTCCATGGTTTTGAACGCGTCGGCCGGTGAAGAACCCATCGCACGAGCGGTTCGAAACAGTTTTTCCGACGCACGAGCTTGGTGGCGGGCACTTGAAACATCGCCTGGTATCAAGCTGGTCTTGGCCATCTCGGCGGTCGCGATTCTGTTGATCAACACGCACTGGTTGTTGCCAGTGTTGTCGATGGTTGGGTTCTTCTACGTTCCGTACTACGTGATTCGTCACGTGGTGCTGCAACTGTCCGAACCAACATCGTATTCACCAAACGCAGCGGATTCGCGAAGTGTGCCGCATCATGATTCCGCCGCTCATGCAGTCGCCAATGTTCGACCTGCTGGAAAACCAGTGATGACGAAGGCTCAAGTCCGATCGCTGCTGAGAACCAGTTTGTCTGAACGGACTCGGTTGTCGCGTTCGGCGGAATGGGCGACATCGGGAATGACATCGATGATCGTGGCCGGCGTGCTGCTCTTGCTTAGTTCCGTGATCGGAATGCGAAGCACCCCGCTCACGCCCATTGCTTTGGCGCCTTACGTTTGGATGGCGTTGGTGATCTGGCTGGGAGCCTTTGGGTTGCTCGGCATTGGTAAGTTCTGGGAAGGTAGCGAAGGCGAAGGATTGGTTCGTCGCCTTGTGTCCGCTTCTTGGGGAGCCTGCGTTGGGCTTCTCGCCTACGCTCTTGGCCATTTCCTGATGGTGCCAATGGATGAGGGATTGGGACGAGACATCGATGCAACGGTGCTGCCGGTTTCGTTCTATCTGGAATCGGGCGTTCCCAAAGCCGCGGCGATGATGGGGCACTTTGCTCTGCTGTTTGCACTCCTTCGGATGTGGAAACCAGTCGACCCTTTACGTCGCGTTCGATTGAGTTTGTGGGCGGTCACCGTTGCGGTGGTTGGTGAATGGGTCGTTCATCAAATCGTTCCCGTTCCTCAGCCTGCAGGCATGTTGATTGCCGGCGGCGTGATCGTGATGACACAATTGTCAGCTCCCTGGGTGAAATCCAATGCAATCTCAACAGTCTGAATACCGATGGATGACCGTCGCGATCGCGATGGTTTTACTTGGCGCTCTGCCCGGTTCGGGGCTTTCCAACTCACACCGATGCTTTGCCGATGATGAAGTCAAAGCAGAATTGGAGCCGAAGGAAAATGAGACCGCTGAACTCAGCGTTGCGCCGCTTTCGCATTTGATCTATCCCGACGATCGACCCGGTTGGATTGATGAGCCAATCGCAAATGACGGCAAGGATTACAGCTTGGTCGTGACTTCGGGGCCGAGCAGTTCGATTGAGGAAGCCGATGAACTCATTGGAGTTTACGCTCGCGGTGCGGTTCAGAGTTACGTCGATGAACTCGTGTCGGAGCAAGAATGGGCGACCGAGCCCGAGATGATTCCGCTGGACATCAATTGGATTCGCGATGAACTTGTCGTGCGGCGTTACGAGGGCGTTGTCCAGGTGGGCGATGAGCAGCAGTTCGAAAAAGCAATCTTGATCCGAATTGAGCCGGACGACAAAAAAGTTTTCGAAACTGCCATTGCCGACATGAAGCTCAAAGAACGCTTGGCAGCGACGGGAATCGTCATCCTGGGCGGTTTCTCATTGCTGGTCGGAGGATCGATTGTCCTCGGCGGATTGGCTTCGCGTCAGAAGCAACCCACCGCTGCAGTTTGAATTCCCGCTAGGACGTGTTCGCAATGTCCTGGCGATTATCAGGACTGATTCGTCGGCGGTCGACTATTCCCTGTTGGCTTTTCTCAGCGACTCACTTTTGAGCCGTCAATTCATCGGCGGCCCGAAACAGTTCGGTTGAAAACGCTCTTTCGGACTGCATGCGAAACTCTGCCAAGTCCACGACAACATCTTTCGGTTGGTCGTCTTCGTTGTTCGAACTATCCGATACGAGATTCACGTCAGGGGTGTCATCTTCCGCAACGACGTCTTCGCTCAAATCGTTGGGGAAAGCGGAGTCATCAAGGTACATCGAGCCCATGGACGTTAGGTAGTCACTGGTGCTGACCTTTGGCATTGGGGATGGGCGTTTGCGAACGCGACAACCGATCAAGCGGGTGTGAAATGGAGGTGCGAAGTTGACGAAGAAGGTTTGGTCGTGAACACCCAAATCCAAAGTCAGCCGAGGATTCACTCGAAGCAGATCAGCGATTTGTTTGGGCTCCAGCGAACAGTCTTTCAAGACGACACGACGAAGCGATTGCGAGTTTGCCAGAGTGTCGAGATGCGACTCGTTGAGTTTGCACCCGGTTAGGTCGAGAGCCTCGAGGTTGCCAGCAGCGAGGAGTCGTTGCAAATCCTCGGCTGGAAAATCGCATCCGCTCAGGTTCAAAGAGGACAATTGGTACAGAGTGCTGACCATTCGTCGTGAGTCGGCGCTTAAAGGTACCCGAGCAAGGGATAGCCTGCGTAGCGATGGAATCGCATGCAACCATTCGAACGTTTGCAACGACACCTGAGTGTCGTCAAAATTCGCGACTCGGAGTCGCAGTAGTTTGGTCCAGTGGGATGTCACTTCGTCGTCCACTCGACAACCTGGGATCTCCAGACCGGTCAGGTACTTGTATTGCCCCAACGCTTCAAGACGGTCAACGGAGACATTTGGATATGCCAGAACGATGTGGTCAAGCTGCTTGAACTGAAGCAGTTGATCAATCACGTCGTCGTTCAGCTCAGGTCCACCACCACCGAAATAACGCAGGTTGGTCAAGCCTTCCAAGTTCGCCTGTCGAGGCCACGGGCTTTCAATCAACAACTCATCGAGAAGCGGTAAATCGACCAAACGCACATCTTTGATCTCGCCGCGAATTTGGATGGAACCACGAAGCCGAGGAAGGCTTCTCAGTTCCAATCGGTTCATTTTGGAAACTTCGAAGTGATCAAGCGAAACCAAATTCGGGTTCTCGGCGATGGTCAGTTGATCCAGATCAGAAAGATCGGCTTGGACCATTCGCAATCTCGGAAGCTTTGCTAAACAGTTTTGGAGCCACTCGGCCGAGATTCGACAGTCACGAATGCCGAGTGACTGGAGCTTTTCCAGACTCAAAACCCAATCGAGATCCGTGTACTTCAGTCCGCACTGTTGGATGCTGAGCTGTTTTAGATAAGACAGTGTTGCAAGTTGTTCGAGAGACTCGGGCCGGAATTGAACGCTCGCCAAGTCCACCTTGGTCAACGAAGGTACTTGGGCGATTTGCTTCAACCAAGCTTCGTTGCCGACGACAGTTTGCGAGTTGGTCGTGACTTGCCCTTGCGAGTCATAGGAGTACACACCCAAGTAGAATTCCTTCAGCCGGCCTACATCCGATAGCCGAAGTTCTTTCAAATCGGCAGCGTGGCACTGCAGTCGACGAAGGTTGGGAACATCATGGAGGTCAACGCTTTCGAATCGTGTGAGACCTTGTAGTTGGTCGTTCCGGCCATACAGCAGCATCAGGTCGATCGGTTCTAAAATCCGTCGGAACCGTGGCAGGTTCTTTGCGTGGAGCGAATGCTTTTGAGAGCGGTCCAGTTCGATTTCGGTTAGAGACGGCAGGTTCGTAAGGGTCAGCTTGAGGGGTGCATCGTTGTGGATGCGAATCGAACTACGAATGGACAACCGTTCGAGACTTGGCCATTGATAGAGATTCAGGTGCGCTGATTCACCGGGTTCTGGGCGACTCAAAACTAATGAACGGCAGGTGGTCGACCATTCTGGTTTTGAGATCGTATCCAACTTCAGCGGGTTTCTGCGCAGGTCGACGTACTGCAGTTTGTCCATCTCGTTGATGGGTGTTGCCATCTGAGATGTCAGATTGCATTGGTTCAGGCTGAGGAACATCAGACGTTTGCAAGCGCGAATGTCCTCGCAGATTTCGTTTGATACGGGGGACCGGTTCAGTGTCAGGCTGGTCAGTTCGGTGGCGTTGCGAAGTGGATCGAGCGTGTGCGATCTAAGACGACCGTCCGTGATCAGGACCGATCGCAAGGTCTTGGTTCCGATTAGCGAATTCAGTCTGTCTTCGGTCGGTGAATAGAGTTCCAGCGTGCGAAGCCGCAGGAAGCACGGATGCAGTTGTTCCGGGATCCGTTTCTTCAAAAAGCGAGGAGCTTCGAATGTGAACTGATAACCACCTCGCGATGTCGATGATTCGATACTCGCCAATTGTGCCTTGGCGGTCCAGTTGCTCGCGAAAACCAGGACGGCCGGCAGAAGGAAGCAAGCCGAAGCGACGGCGATGTCAAATTTTCGACGCGTTCGCTCAGGGGTTTCAGACACCGCGATGCGTTCGCCTCGCCAGCACCACAGCCGAAACGTCAGACCGACCAACATGCAAGCAAATGCAAGGTCGGCCAGCAACGCCCATCCGGACCAATACTGCGGAGCATTGTTGGCAAGCGAACGTGCCGCGAGAACATTGCTGGTGGACTGTTGCGAAATGCCGTCTGGGCCTTCGTCGACCAAAACCTGATACCGCCAAGGCCAGCCGGCTCGCGTGATTTGATCCGCTTCCAAAGCGGGCACACGTTGCACCAGCGTGAATGGTTCGCCCATCCAGCGTTCACTGATCTGGGTGTACCGCCATGGCAAGTTGAGAAGAACCGCTAAGACTGCAATCAAAGCGGCAACGGCATAAGCTGTCAGCCGAGTGCGACGGCGATACTGCGAGACTGAATCCAACAAATCGATGCCCCATGCGAGTGCTTTTCCGCAGAGGGGTTCCCGTGCGGCTCTCCGGTCAATCTGTCGTCAGTTTAACAGACTCATTTGACGGATGATCACGTGAAATTTGCAACTTCGCTCGGATCGTTGATGGCTTATTGGCTCACCAAATTTGAGCTTCCACGAGTTGGCTGGTCGCCTTTCCCGCCCAATCCTTGTTCGCCGCGGGTGACGCGGGGCTGGGATGCAAGATCCGATGGATCGAAATGGACGATGTGCTTTTGCCCTCGGATTTTTTGGCCGAATCGTCCTCGGCCGTTTGCTCGATGGACTTCACAACGCGTTTGAGGCAATTTTCAGCAAACGCTCCCACGCCGACCAGATCCGTCCACGGTGCCGCGGCAATGACCTTCTTCAAATGCGCGTCGCAGACTGCTTGCAAGGCGTCTCTTTCGGTCGCGGGTAATTTATCCGGGGTTCGGTTTCTGCCACTCTCTTCCATGAAAACCAGCGGGCAGTAGTTCGCGACGAAGTGATGCTGGAAAAAGTTGGCCGGCTCGGGATACCTTTCGGAAATCAATCCCCACAGTCGACGTCCACTGACTTCACTACGTGAACAGTTCAATCCTTCGACGGGACGCTTGGGATGTTCGTTGCTCGGGCGTTCAACTTCACCTTTCAAACCCATCCACTGAACCACGGAATCGATCTCACCGAATGGAACCCCACTTTGCGCCATGCCCCATGGCCCCGGGTTCATTCCGAGAAACAACACGTGAGCATCGGCACCGATTTGCCGGACGTATTGTTGGTGAAGATTCCACGCATATCGCAGCGGGTTGTAGACGTGAGTGACCGGTTCAGCGAATTGCAGTTGATCGACTTCATCCGAAAGTTCGCTCGCGGCGTCGAGCAATTGCTTTTGAATCTTCTTCTGACTTGGAGTTTTGGCTGAAGTCATGGTCACTGCGGGTTTGGGTTGCGAGTCGGCGTCGTGGTTCCAACGGATTGGTTGAGGATCATGATCTTCTGCCAAATTTTTCGCGACAAACCGGTGGAGAGTTGTTCCACTTCGCTGACGGCAGCGACGGAGGCGGAGTCGTCGAAATTCTTCACGTACAAAGCAGCAATCTTGCCGGTCAAGGACAGCATCTCGCTGCAGTAGTCGAGGTATCGATTCAGCTCCAGCGGCGTCATTGTCTGTCGCGGCGAGTTGTCAGTGCCGCGAAAGTTGGACAGCACCCGCTCGGGATCTTTGGTGAGCTGATGCATGTCGATGATGTGACAGATCGAACGTAATTCGTGAATCGCGGTGAGAGCACGGCGACGTTTCAGGCGTGTTTCCAACGAGATCAAAAAGTAGATGCCCGCACTGAGTAACAGCATCACCTGGCTGGAAGAATCCGCCATCGCAATCAGATTGGGCAGCTTCATGTCATCGCTGGACAAATCTGTCGTTGCGGGTTGTGCGATGGAGAAGATCAGAACGACCAATGATCCGATCAATCCGGCCAGCAGCAGGTAGCTGGCGAATCGTATGCGCCGAATCGGGCGGCCGATTTCTTGCGATCGCTGAGAGGCACTGCGTCCAACTTCCAGCAATTCTCCGCACAAATGCTGGAGTCCTGAATCGGGGAACCGCTCGCTAATACGACGTTGCAATTTTGCAATCGTTTCCACGATGTGGGTGTCTTGCAGCGTTAAGCGAGAGAGCAATTGCTTTTCCATCGTAGCCTTAAACGGATAGATACTCTTCCATCGCTTCGCGAAGCACATCCACCTGCACTTCGGCACCAAGCCACTGAGGAACGACTTTTGCCAAGCAGGCAGCGTGGATGTCCCAGCGAGTGATGCAGTTGCTGCCCGCATCCATTTTGCAGCGTTCCCACACGCTGATGTCGTTGGCGTTCCAATTTTCGTTCAGATCCACCAGCACTGTTCCCGGAGGTGTTGTCGAACGACGGAAGGCATCAATGATTTCGGATGCAGGACCGTCGACTGCCAACCAAACGTTTGCCAGCGACGTCGTGGTAATTTCGTCTGGCGAAGTCACCGTCACGACGCGGTCCAACGTCGATTCAAGCTGTGGTTCAACGCCCGCCGGACAATCGGGAGTGCTCTCTTTTGCAGAGGCATCCTTGTCAGGTGGAATGGTTTGCTTTGATTCGGTCGCAGCGAGTTGATTTTCAGCGACCAGCCTTTGCGTGAGTTGTTTGCGAACGTCCGCATCTGCACTGATGATCAACACTTGTTGGACTGAAAATCCGCCTCGTTCGAGCTGATCTCGGACCAACTGAGTCCAGGTGTTTTCTCGAACCGCAATCGCTTTCCAGTTTGATCGGGGCTCATCGCCTGATTTGGATTCCGGTGCGTTTCGCAATGCTTCAACGGGGGATGATTGGTCCACGCCGGTGATGTGAAGCTGGTCGGTGGTGTTAGAGTCCTTCGAGATTTGGTCGCGACAGCTCGGGTCGATCCAAACGCCTCGAAAGCTCATGGCATGCATGCCGTTCAGTGCGATAGGCAACTGCTCTGCATTGAGATCGAAGGACAAAACGCGGCAATCCACGTTGGCTTGTTCCAGTGCGCTCTCGAGAGCGAATTGGGTTGGGTTGCCGGCAACCGGATGGCCAATCACCGCTAGCACGGGCTCGATCTTTTCGTCCATGGATGGCGGCATGCCGTGAGTGGTGAGGCGTTCGATCTTGTCAGAGGCCTTCCATTTGGAAGTTGCGATCCGCGTCGCGCCTCTCTGTGTTCAGTCTACCGTTATCTATCTTGATGCACGACCTTGGTATGCTGAGCCAATCGGCCGCGGTCTTGTTTTGCTTGCTTTCCCTTTTGCGGCCGGGGTGATGCCACGACACGACGATCAACTTCATGGAACCTTCTCGATCTGAATTTCGCTCGATGGACCGCGACAGCCTTCGCGCACATCAATGGGCCAAGTTGCAAAGCGTTTGGCAAGGGCTGAAAGAATCCAAGCATCCGCTCTATCAACAGGCTGTCACCGCGACACCGGACTTGCTTGATTGGAATTCATTCGAATCTCTGCCTTTCCTCACCAAATCTGATTTGCTTGGAAATTCTCGCGAGGAGCCGTCCAGGCTTTTCACTCTTCCACGGCAAGCCTATTCGCGAGCACATCAGACCAGCGGTTCACGCGGTTGGCCGATGCCAATCTTTGACACGCCTGATGATTGGCGTTGGTGGTTGAATTGTTGGCAGTACGTTTTGGATGCAGCTGATGTCACGCCCGCTGACACGGTTATGATGGCGTTTTCGTTCGGCCCGTTCATCGGGTTTTGGACTGCCAATGATGCTTTGGTCGAGCGAGGTTGCCTCGTCGTTCCAGGTGGTGGTCTGTCTTCATCGGCTCGTTTGCAGATGATGCTCGATCGCGAGTGCACGGTCGTGTGTTGCACTCCGACCTACGCGTTGCATTTGGTATCGGTCGCGAATGAACATGGAATCGATTTGAAAGGCAGCCACGTTTCGCGATTGATTGTCGCGGGAGAGCCGGGCGGAAGCGTGCCCGAAATCCGTCGTGCAATCGAGGAACCCTGGGGGGCTCGTGTGATCGATCATGCCGGTGCCAGCGAGCTTGGAGCGTGGGGATTTCCGGCCTCTGACGATCGTGGTTTGCACATCATCGAGTCAGAGTTCATCGCTGAGTTTGTGGTGTTTGACGAAGACGGACGGGCCGTGCGTTTCGCGAAGCCCGGTGAAGAATCGGAATTGGTGATGACCAACTTGGGACGTTCCGGTGGACCAATTGTTCGCTATCGAACCGGTGACATCGTTCGGCCGGTCTGGGATCACGGACTGCCGTGTCAGTTCGTCAAGCTAGACGGCGGTGTGATTGGGCGAGCAGACGACATGCTGGTCATTCGTGGTGTCAACGTTTTTCCCGCCAGCATTGAAGCGATTGTTCGTCAGACGTTGCCCGAAGCGGAATTTCGAATGGTCGCGACCCGTCAGGATCATTTGGACCAACTTTCGATCGAAATTGAAGCTCCGGACGAAACGGACACCGAATCCGGCAGGCTGGGAAATCTGCATAGACTGCAAAATGCCTTTCGGGAGCGATTGGCTTTGCGAGTTGAAATCGCTTCGGTGCCGGAAGGATCGTTACCTCGTTCGGAGGGAAAATCCAAACGCTTTGTGGATCATCGCTGAGCACTGACTGTGGCTACGAGCGTTTTACGTGTATCATCAAGATGGTGAGACTGCCAACGCGTGAATGGTTTTCAAGCGGTCGCGGCCAGCATCGAAGAAGATGCCTGATTCTCAGGGGCAATGCAGGAGACTTATCAACGGGGATTCATACGACACGTTGACTCAATTACTCAACTAACTTGACGATCGGTTGGGTCTCGATCATTTCGAAGAAGCCAATTGGCAACACGATGGGATTTTGTGGTTTGGTGGCTGTCTGCAAGTCCTCGATCGACTTCCGTTTCGAAGCCTTCGCTTGGAGGTCACTGAAGGACTTTTCCATGTCGGTTGTTTCAATGTCAAGCGTCGGGATGGGCGGTATCTCGATGGAATCATCTGACGCTGGGACGCTTACGTTAGGGCCGTTGCAGGGAATGAATATCCCGTCACATGGCGTGTCGGTGCATTGGGTTTTGCACTTGCAGTTTCCAAAAAGGTGAGGGGATGGAGCATGCTTGTAGAAGCAGTCGCTGAACGACGCGCAGCCACTAGATGTGATCAGCATAATGGTCGCAAATAAGTTGTGTTTCTTTCTCATGATCACACCGTGGCTCGTTTGAGGCCTGAAAGAGGGAGCGGTTAACTCTTTTTTCGGAATGTCAAGGAAGCTCCCGGCGGAGAAGTCTGGAAAACACTCTTAAATCGGATGAGCTCAACCGGGCGAGTTTTAAAACCCGCGTGAGCCCGACAGCCCTTAAAGCTTGTCATGAGGCGGTCGCGGTTGGCGTTTGATTGGAGTGCGGGCATGAAAAAACGGAAGCCAATCTGATGTCAGACTGGCTTCCGTTCATTGAATGTTATTCGCGATTGGGTTGGAGATTAGCGATCGCCACGGCCACCGTAGCCGCCGCCACCGCCTCCGCCGTATCCTCCACCGCCGCCACCATAGCCACCGCCGCGGTTGCCACCGCCACCGCCGTAACCACCGCCTCCACCAC
>NZ_DDGH01000102.1:34400-105718 GCF_002337565.1 Rhodopirellula sp. UBA1907
GCCTCCACCACCACGGCCGCGACCGCCGCCGTAGCCTCCTCCTCCGCCACCGCCGCCACTACGCGGCTCACGTGGACGAGCTTCATTGACTGTCACGCTACGGCCATCGATTTCATGACCGTTCAGGTTTTCGATCGCGTCTTTGGCGCCTTCGGCATCCGCCATTTCGACAAAGGCAAATCCGCGACTACGTCCTGTCTCTCGGTCCATGATGATGTTCACAGCTGACACTTCGCCATACTGTTCGAACGCGCCACGGAGTTCTTCTTCGGTGGCCTTGAACGAGAGGTTCCCGACATAAATGTTCGTCACTAATCTGATACCCTGCAAACCGTCACCAACAAGGCAAGATGCCTCTCGCATTCGGGCTCGTTTCACTGGAAAACGCTTCCAAAACAAACCAACCAACCCAAATGTGGTGCTCAACTGACTGCGCAGCGTGAACCATCCCGATACCCCAGTCAATCCCATCTTTTTGCCCCTCCCTCGGAATTCGCGAAACAATCCGAGAGCGTTCGAAGCGGCTTCACCCCGGAATTTGCGGGGAACTCAGACCTTCCACTTCCCCGCCAATCCGCCGCCGAGCGGAAGTCTTGACGTCACTTCAGGATGCGTTCCGCGGTTCGTTTGGACGCCGCAATCACTGGAGCGATGCCGACGCCACCCAGTGCGTTTGTGTTCAGGTGCAGCCCCTCGAGTGATTCAACAGCGGCTCGGATTCGCAGGACTTTGTCCAAATGGCCAACTTCGTATTGGGGCATCGCGTCGTTCCAACGCACGACTTTCACCGTCGCGGTGATGTCTTCGAGCGACTGAGTTTGGTCCAGCCCGATCAGTTCGCCTAGTTCAGTACGAACAACGTTAACGATCTCATCATCGCTGCGTTCGAGAATTTCAGGTTGCATCACGCCGCCCACAAACGCCCTCACAATGACATAGTCATCAGGTGCACGCTGAGGAAATTTGGTGCTCGCGAAACTGCCTGCCAAGACGCGGCGGTTTTCTTTTGGCGGCACGACAAACCCAAACGTCGTCGGCAACCGCGAGATGCAATCGCGTCGGACTGCCATCACGACAATCGCGGTTGACGCAAATGGAATGGAGCGAAGCGTGGACGCGGCTTCGTCGCTGAGTGGTTGCAGTAGTGCTGCCGCGACGTGTGCGGGTGTTGAGACGACGACCTGATCAAATTCGTCAGATGCTTGGCCATCGGTTTCCGGTTCGACGTTCAGCTGATAGCGATTGCCCGGAAGTGGGACGATTGATCGCACCGCCGTATTGAGACGAATGTTTTCGCGGCCGGTGAAGTCGGCAAGCGTGTCGATCCATTGCTTCATGCCATTTGGAAACGCGCGAAACTTCTCGTAGCGAGCTCCACTACTGGCTTGCTCAGTGGAGTCTTCACCCGTCCGAATTCGTCGCAACGTCGCTTTGGCGAGCGAACCGTCGTTGGTCTCCATGTCCCAAATTGGTTTCATCGTGGCCGCCATGCTCAGGCGATCGACATCCGCGGTGTAGATACCAGCGACCAGGGGAGCGACGATGTTGTCGAGGCACTCGTTGCCTAGTCTTCGACGGACAAACGATCCGACGCTCTCATCGGTCACGCTGTCAGCGCGTCGTGTGATGAAGCGTTCTTGCAGCAAGCGAAGTTTGCCCGAGAGGCTTAGCAGGGGCGTCGTCAGCATCGACCCGAGTTTGGTCGGACGCATCAAAACGAATCCTTCCGGGATCGGAATCAGACGGTTGCCTCGCGCGATCATCGCGCCGCGACCGAGCGGACTGGGACGCAGCAATTGATCCGCGACGCCGAGTTGCTCACACAAGTCGATCGCTGCGGATGGGGCGGTGGCAAACATGTCCGCACCGTGATCGATCACAAAGGTGCGGCCGTGGTCGTCCGTCAGCGTCTCGGTGTGAATCACGCCTCCGAGACGATCGGAGGTTTCGAAAAGAGTGATGTTCGGAACGGACTTGTTTTGCTTTTGGGCCAACAAGCGGATGTGAACGGAAGTGGACAACCCTGACAGTCCACCACCAATGATCGCAATCTTCATCAATTCATTGAGCTCATTGGTTCATCGATTCCATGCCGTAGTTCGAACCACTTTGGTCCATGCTGCCATCTTCCATCATGGTCTCGTCATAGAGCGGGTCCATTCCCATGTCTTCGTATCCAGAATCGCCCATGCCGTAACCGGAGTCGCCGTAGCCTGACATCCCGTTTGCATTTCGACCACCGCCCATCTTCATCGCTGCACCGGCCATGCTCAGGAATGGTTGAAGTGGTGCGAGCATCTGTTCGGAAGCTTCATGGAAAGCCGTGGCATCGGCAGCGGCTTCCAACGCCGCCAAATTTTGGCTCATCTGGGCAGCCATGCCAGATGCCATCGCAGCGGCGGGGCCCGCCTGAGGGATTGTCAAACCGGAGACTTCGGCTGCGTTCGTTTCGCTGATTTGTTTCCGTTGGTCTTCAACCCACTTCGGGAACTGATCTGCCACGGACTTAGGAACCCAGTAGCCTTCGACTTGTACGAAGTCAATTGTTTCGCCACGGCTCGGACGCCGTTGTCCTGGTTGTTGGGTGCCCGATCCGGCACGCTTGATTGTCGCGGTCTTCTCGTCAAAACGGGCGACCTCCCATCTTGGATCAGACGATGTGAATGACTGAGTGAGTTGCCGAAAGTAAGGTGCCATCGCTTCGCTACGTTCGCGAACCCAGTTTGTCAGGCCCTTTTGACGAATGGTTTCTGAGTTGCCGGCACCTTCGGCAAGGCCGACACGAATCATGTTCGCGACCGGCAAAATCATTTCATCAATGACTTCCACATAAGGGCTGTCGCTGTCGGGAGAACCGGCGGCCAGCCGCGGATGCGATTTGATCCAATTCTGTCGCGTGACGATCAAGTCTGCCCATCGGTGAAGCTCTTGAACGCCTTCGTTCAAACTGTTCGCGTCGGCCTTCTGCAAAGCCAAGTCAGCCAGCTCATCAATGTCACTTCGATAAGAAGGCGGCAACGCATCAATGGCGACTGCCAAATGTCCTTCGCGAAGTTGCGTGTGAATCTGTTGGATCGCTTCGTCGATGGAGAGATTCGGTGCCAACGGTTGGTACGCGGCAGGTGCAGGCGGAGTCGGCAACGGATCCGGGGCAGCTGCAGCTTCTGCGTCCGCGACTTGTCGCAGTTCCTCGCTCAACATTTCGCGTTGTTCTGCCAAGCGAGTCGCGATCTCTTCGGCTTGAATCCGGCTTTCTGCGATCAGCGATTTCATGGGGACGCTGACACGTTTTCCGTTGGACATCAGCAGGATGACGTTGTCGTCCCAAAGTCCAACCATCTGGGCTTGGATCGTTCGGTTGCCAACCAAGCTGGTCCAGTTCTCCGCCGATAAGTTCGACGATGTGCCCAGCACGATCGAAAGAGCGATTGTGCCTGATAGGATCGAGAGACGATGCGGAAGTTGCCGAAAGAAGACTTGGCGATCAAGCATGATCGAAGGTCCGAATGAAAGGTGAGGCGGTGAGATCGCGAAGTCGAGACAAGCGAAGCGAGAGTTACTGCTGTGATAGCAGTCGCTGATTCACTCGGCGGAGGGCCTTCTTTCTCAGCCGATCCGCATCGCTTTGCGGCCAAGACATTTGTCAAAAAATGCTGGGCTGACAAAGCGAGGTGGACACAACCACGCCGCTCGACCTCATCCACTATAGTAACTCAGGCGGACGAGGTCGCCGACGTGAAAAAGGCATCTGGGAGTTGAAAACGCGATGGATGAATTGGACTACCCGGACGATGAAGAGAAGCGTCTGCTTCGCGAGCGGCACTACAACGCGACCATCATCAAACGAATGGATCTGACGGAAGATCTGGCCCGGTTCCGCATCCAGTGCGATGAACCCGTGATGCCGTTTGAGCCCGGGCAGTACGTCGCCATCGGGCTCGGGAACTGGGAACCGCGATTGCGTGGTACTCAACCCGAGGACATTCCAATTAAAAAGTCGCGAAAATTGGTGCGGCGGGCGTATTCCATTTCATGTCCGATGCTTCACGATGCCGAATCGCCCAAAGCGGGTGAGTTGGCGCCCGTCGACCAGATCGACTACTTGGAGTTTTACATCACGTTGGTGCGTCAGGGCGCAACTGCCGCGAGCAAGCCTCCCGCCCTGACACCTCGTTTGTTTGGCAAAGGCGAGGGGGATCGAATTTGCGTCGAACGCAAAATCACGGGGCGGTATCTGTTGGGTGATATTCCGGCGGATGAAAACGTTTTGATGCTCGGGACCGGCACCGGTGAAGCTCCGCACAACGCGATGGCAACCACATTGTTGTCTCGCGGGCACCGTGGAAAGGTCGTCATCGCAACCAGCGTCCGCTATCAGTCGGACATTGCTTACCAGAGCGAGCACGACGAACTGATGCGACGTTTTCCGAACTATTGCTACCTGCCGTTGACGACTCGTGAGCCCAAGAACTTGGAACCGAACCGGCCCGACTACGTTGGCAAGCAATATCTGCAAACCATGTTCACCACCGGCAAGCTGGCGGAGTTGGTTGGTGATCCGCTCGCGCCCAGCAACACGCACGTCTTTTTGTGCGGAAACCCAGACATGATCGGTTACGTGCCGCCCGGCGGAGAGGTCCCCGATCGACCCGGCATGCTGCCTCTGCTTCGGGCTGCCGGTTTCCACGATGCCACAGAAACACCCGGACCTGGCACCATTCGCTTTGAGAAGTATTGGTAAGCTAGTCAGATCCGAAACAAGCGTTCACATTCACCATCCTTCACACTAACTAGCACGTCATCCCACGAGAGTGATCATGGACTTGAACAATACAATCGCGTTGATTCTTGGCGGTGGCCGCGGAACACGGTTGTTCCCGCTCACAAAGATCCGCGCCAAACCCGCTGTGCCCTTGGCTGCGAAATATCGATTGATCGACATTCCGATCAGTAACTGCATCAACAGCGGACTGAATCGCGCCTATGTGTTGACACAATTTTTGTCAGAAAGTCTTCACCGTCACCTTCGGCAGACGTACACGTTTGATCACTTCAGCGGTGGCTTTGTCGAATTGTTGGCCGCGCAGCAAACCGTCAATTCCGGCACCGATTGGTACCAAGGCACCGCCGATGCGGTCCGTAAGAACCTGGTTCACTTGCGTGAAAGCTGGATCAAGCACGTCCTGATTCTCTCGGGCGATCAGCTTTACCGAATGGATTTTCGCGACATGATGCGGACTCACATCGAGTCCGGAGCTGCCGCGACCATCGCTGGTATTCCCGTGACTCGTAAAGACGCGTCGGCTTTGGGGATCATGCAGGTCGACGATAACGGACGTGTGACCGGGTTCGTTGAAAAGCCGCAAACAGAAGAAGAGATCGCAAAGGTCCGCATGGAGCCCAGCTGGATCGACGCTCGCGGCATCGAAAGCCAAGGCCGTGATCTGTTGGCCAGCATGGGGCTGTACATCTTCGACAAAGACCTCATGGTCGACATGCTCGAGAACAGCCTGCACAGTGACTTTGGGAAGGAAGTCTTTCCCGAAGCCATCAATACTCACAAGGTTCAGTTGCACCTGTTTGACGGCTACTGGGAAGACATCGGAACCATCCGATCGTTCTACGAAGCGAACCTGTCGCTCGCTAGTAAGAACCCGCCGTTCGACATTCGCAATCGCCATTCACCGATCTACAGCCGGCCACGCTTTTTGCCGCCAACGATCATGGGCGATGCCAAGATCACTGGCAGCTTGATCGCCGATGGTTGCCGAATCGGCGACAACGTCACGATCGAAAACAGCGTCATCGGTCTGCGAACCGTGATCGGCGACAACGTGACGATCAAGGACAGCGTTGTGATGGGAGCTGACTTCATCGAGATGCGAGGTGCTGCTCGCGACGGGAAGTTGCCAGTTGGCGTCGGTGCCGGAAGCGTGATCCAGGGTGCGATTCTGGATAAGAATTGTCGCGTTGGTGAGAACGTCCGAATCTTGAACGAAGCCAAGATCGATCACCAGGGCGAAGATGATGACCTGCAAATTCGCGATGGAATCAGCATCGTGATCAAAGACGGTCAGATTCCTGACGGATTCAGCTGCTAGTCATCTCTGACTGAATCGAGGCTCGGCGGTTCGCCGCCGAGTTTCTAGGCGGCGATATTCTTTGGCAAAGAGCCGTGTGGCCGAATTTAGAATGGACGTTTGTGGAGCGGGCTACTCGCTGTTTCCAGTGCCCGGCCCTCACCCTCACGTACGCCTGAACGGCGCCGCTCGACCTGATACATCGCTCTCACCCAAACTTCGTTTCGGGAGAGCTGCACCATCGACAAAGATGCCGAAAAGCGGTATCAGAAAACTGAACGACCTCATCGTAGCGAGGGTTCAGGAATCGGCGGCTTCTTTGGATGCGCCGAGTTGTCGGGTGACTGCTTCGATTGGGATTGGAATCCCACGCAGGCAACCTTCGAGAACCAGTTCGGTGCCAACGACGCCTTGGAATCGGGCCACGATCATGCGTCCCCGGCGGGCTTTTTCGAGCTTCACCAGCACGATGAGATTATCGCCGGGAGTGACGACCCCGCGGAAGCGAACTTCATCGACCCCGCCGAAGCCGACCATTGCGGCACCAAGCAGGTCGTGCTTTTGGGTGTAATAGCTGGATAGTTGAGCGACCGCTTCCAGCATCACGACGCCGGGCATGAGCGGCATGCCGGGCATGTGACCGCGAACCCAGAACTCGTTTTCGGTGATCGCTTTGTAAGCGGCGCACGCGTGCTGATCGAGATCCTCATAGAGGATCGCGGTCAGTTGTTCCATTTCGTGCCGCTGCGGGTTGTACTCGCGAATCGCCTCGATATCGGCGATTGGCTTGTCAACGTCCAGCAGAGCCGGATCAAGGATGAATTCGCTGCGTGCCACGATCAGGTCTTGATTTTTTTCCGCTTAGCTTTGCGTGCCTTCGCATTTGCGGGGCGTTTGCCGTGATTGGCTTTCTTCGTTTTCCGGTGGGGCTTGGCCACTGTATCGGTCGCTGTTTCTAAAGGAAAGACGTCTGGAAATGGCAAGCAAATCGGCGATTGAAACCGTCAGCCAACGCAAGCGGATGTTAGCGTTCGCGGTAAACGATACGACCTTTGGTCAAATCGTATGGCGAAAGCTCCACGCGAACTTTGTCGCCTGGAACGATCCGGATGAAGTGCTTTCGCATTCGGCCAGCAACGTGGGCCATGACCTCGTTGCCGGTTTCCAATTGCACACGAAAGCGAGTGTTGGCGAGGGCTTGTGTAACGGTGCCCTCGACTTCAAAAGCTTCTTCTTTCTTACCCAAAATTGAACCTTCTTAGCGTTTGCTAAACTGAACGCCACGGCGAGCACCACGAAGGCCTGGTTTCTTACGTTCCTTCATGCGTGAATCACGCGTCAGGAAGCTGCCTTCACGCATCGGGTCGTGCAGTGCCTCATCGTGGCTGCACAGAGCACGAGCGAGGCCCATGCGAACGGCTCCGGCTTGGCCGGTCATTCCGCCGCCCGAAACACGAATCAGCAGGTCGACCGATTCGGTCAAGCCAGCGGCTTCGAGGGTTTCAGTGATCGCGTAGCGATGTTGGTCGTTGACGAAGTAATCTTCGATCGACTTACCATTGATAGTGATTTTTCCGCTGCCTGGACGAACGCGTACTCGGGCAACACTGCTTTTGCGACGTCCTGTTCCCAGTGCGTCGCCGTTGATCTTGTCTTTTTTAACTGCAATCATGGATCAGACCCGCGTGATGCGGTCGGTGAGGGCGTGTGGGAACTAAGCGCTAGCTTTTTTGCTGGTGCGAACCAATTCAACGGGTTGCTGAGCGGTGTGTGGGTGCTCAGGGCCAGCGTAGATTTTCAACTTGCTCAGCATTTGGCGAGCGAGTTTGTTCTTTGGCAGCATCCGACGAACGGCGTGATACAGCAAGTATTCCGGCTTGCGATCGTGACGATCTTGGTAGCTTTCCAGACGCAGGCCTGGGTAGCCGGTGTACCAAGTGTAGTGACGATCACGCATCTTGTTGCCCGTCATGCCGATCTTGTCGGCGTTGGTGACGATCACGAAATCACCGCAATCAACGTGAGGTGTGTACTCAGGACGATGTTTTCCCATCAGCACGACAGCGATATCGCTGGCGAGTCGACCGAGGACTTCGTCGCTGGCATCCACAACATGCCATTGCTTTTCGATTTGGCCGGGTTTGGCCATGTAGGTTCGTTGAACAGCCACTGCTCACAACTTCTGACAAAAGGGCACCGAAAATTTGAATCGCAGAACCTAATCGACTGAACCCAAATTCGGCAAGGGCTATTTGGGAAACGTTTGTAGGCTTTTTGGGCGAAATGGGATAGCCGAGCTAGCCAACCTTGGACTGAAGTTCCCCCGCGTCGGCGGGTTGGGGCCGAGTCTTGGCGGTCGCCTTCGCTTTTCGCTCGGGCTTTGCCGTCAGTTGAATCGGCGGGACGGAAGACGATCCACCATGAAACGTACGCTTGCCTTCAATGGTGTGGTCGAGCACAAAAGCTCCGCCTGGCATCCCCTTTCGCGGCGAGACACGCAAGATTGACGCATGTCCGCACTGAGGGCATCGAATCCGAAGGCTATGTGTGTCCAACATCTTTTGGATTGAATTGGCAAGTTCTCGGTTTTCGTTGAGTGTCGAGAGCGATTGGCCAACCAAGCGCTGCAGTTTGGATTGCAACGTCAGTCGAACCGTTCGCTGGATTCGGTTGAGTTCCCACTGCAGGGATGTCAGCATCTGCCCCGTTTCGGAACTCTCGGGTGCAGAAGGTTGGCTGCCGGATGGTTGCTCGCTTTTCCCCTCATGCATCGTGGGCCTTTCATTGGCCAAGTCGCCTTCTGGAGAACCACCGCCAGCGGGTCCGCCATCGTATGTGTCGGGTTGATCGTCAGGTGCAGCCAAAGTGGGCGTCCAGGCGGAGGTGCGTGTCGGAGAAGTTGGGGCGACTGATTACTCGAGAAAAGTGGTCGTTGGGACGCGGAAACGAGTTCCGTGAACTTTCCGACTCAAGTCTGGACAAGAGGTTATACAAAATGTATAAGTTGTCCAGCGGGAATCGTTGCAATCGATTTTCTCTGTGTTTTCAGCGTTGTCGGAGTAGTCGCGTTGGGGGGAAAGACCGGGGTAACCGGCGTTTCCCATGCCAGCGTCACAGTTCGCCAGCGAAGAATGCAAACTCCGCTTTTGAAGCGACTTCCAGTGGCGATCTGAGCGGATTTTTAAGTAGTGTCGGCCCACTGGACATTTCCGCCCCCTTCTCGCCCGAGCAGTCAGACAGGCCCATGTCGGTCAATCAACAAACGGTCGAAGAAACCAAAGCGCAGATCCGCGGTTTGGTTAACGAAATCGCAGCTCTCACAAAGAGCGGTGCCACCGCTTCGGAGTTTTATCCGGAGTTGCTGAGCAAAATCATCACTGCCCTGGCTGCGGCCGGAGGTGCGGTGTGGTTGCTGGATGAGGATCAACAGCTTCGGTTGCAGTATCAAATCAACGCAGAGCCGTCGATTTTGACCGAAGGCACCGAGGACGCCGATCGCCACAACCGGTTGATCCGTCGCGCCGCCGCCTCGGGGCAGTCGTTGCTCGTTCCTCCGTATAGCGGAACAACCGACGGAGACGCCGAAGGCAACCCAACCCGTTATCTCTTGGTTTTGGGTGCCCTTCAGCACGACGGTCAAAAAGACGGTCTGATCGAGATCTTTCAGCGTCCCGATACCGCTCCCGACACACAACGTGGCTACCTGCGGTTCTTGCAGCAGATGTGCGAGTTGGCCGCAGAATGGCTCCGCAGCCAAAAGCTCCGCACACTCGGTGATCGTCAAACACTGTGGCAACAAGCCGACTCGTTTGCGCGTGCCGCTCACGAATCACTGGATCTGAAAGAAACCGCCGCCATCGTCGCCAACGAAGGCCGACGGCTGATCGGTTGCGACCGTGTCAGCGTGGCCATCAAGAAAGGTGGCAAGTGCAAGGTCGAGGCCATCAGTGGTCAGGACACAATCGAGAATCGATCGAACATCGTTGCAGCCCTGAACGTGCTGGCGACGCGAGTTGTCGCGGCTGGCGAACCTTTGTGGCACGACGGGTCCACCGAAGACTTGCCACCGCAAATCGAAGAGGCTCTCGAAGACTACGTCGACCTTTCTTATGGCCGTAATCTCGCCGTGCTTCCGCTACGCGAACCGCAACGCAAACTCGGCCAGGAAGCTGAGATGGGTGCGGCCGGCGAAGTCGATCGCGATGACGCTCACCGCGGCGAAGTGATCGGTGCGTTGATCGTCGAGCAAATCGAAACGGATCTCCCGCCTGAAATCTTCCGTCAACGATGCGATTTGGTTTACGAGCACGGTACGCGTGCAATCGCTAACTCACAGGCTCACTCGAATCTGTTCTTGATGCCCGTCTGGCGAACACTCGGACGAGCGACTTGGGTTTTGCGAGCTCGAACACTGCCAAAAACTTTGGGAGTGATCGGTGCGATCGCGGCATTGATCTGTGGATTGATCTTCATCCCGATGGAATTTGACCTCGAGGCCGACGGAACACTCAAAGCCGAAGCTCGCCGGGAAGTCTTTGCGGGGATCGATGGCGAAGTCCGTGAGGTGCTGGTCGATCACAACTCGATCGTTGCCGCCGGTGATCCACTGGTGAAGATGATCAACCCGGACATTGGCATCGAGCTGGAAGATCTGCGTGGACAGATCCGAACCACGATGGCGGAATTGCAACGCATCCGGACTCAATCCAGAAACCGATCGCAATTGAAGGCCACCGAACGGCGCGCGATTGAATTGGAGGAGGTCGAGATTCAAACCAAGCTTGAAGCACAGCGTGCGAAGCTGAAGTTGAAAGAACAGCGAGCGGAAGACTTGATCGTGCGATCGCCAATCGATGGCATCGTGGTTTCGTGGGAAGTCGAGAAGATGCTGCTCAACCGTCCGATTCAAACCGGCCAAGTGTTGATGGAGATCGCCGACCTTTCCAAACCGATGTATCTCGAAATCGAGATGCCCGAAAAACGCGAAGGGCACCTGGATGAGTTCATCCACGACAACAAAGTTCAGACATTGGACGTCGACTACATCTTGGCATCCAACCCCGACGAACCGTTGCCTGCCAAGTTGCCGGTCGAAAACATCTCGTTGCGAGCGGAAACCAACGAAGAGCATGGCTCGGTCATCAAGATGCGAGTCCTGCCTGATCTGGAGGCGCTGAAAGAGCTGTCTCCGAGTCCCGGCACCAAGCTGACCGCGGACGTCAAGTGTGGCAAACGAGCCAGCGGCTTTGTTCTGCTGCACGAAGTCTTTGAGTGGGCCTACAAGTTCGCTTTCTGATTCCTACCTTCTCTTCTCTATTGAATCTTCTCTCTTTGTCCCTCCACCACGAGATCCCTTTGATGAAATCCTGGCGATTGATCGTTGCTGTATTGGCTGGCGTTTGCGTCTCCGCAATCAACGCTGAGCCCGCCACGGCACAAGCTAGCCTGAGGGGCGAGTCCCCACTGGTCGCGGAGTATTGCCAAGTTCGATACATCCGCAAGGTTGACATTCCCGCCGAGGTGGAAGGCAAGTTGGTTGAATTGCCCATCGAAGAAGGGATGACCGTCGCGAAAGACGATCTGCTCGCCTTGGTCGATGACACCTCCGCTCGTTTGGCACTCGAATTCAAAAAGGCCGAAGAGAAAGAAGCTCAGCTCAACGCGGCCAACGAAGTCAACTTGAAGGACGCCCGGAACAACGAAGAGTTGGCTCGAGCCGAAGCGGAATCGTTCCGTGAGCTCTACGAAAAGGGTGCCACGCCTTATTACGAGATGAAGAAGAAGGTGCTCGAAGCCATTCGTGCGTTGCTTCGAATCGACTTGGCGGAAATGCAAAAGAAGATTGCCGAAGCACAGTACATCGCGAAGCGTAGTGAGCGAGAGATCGCCGAGTTCGAACTGGACCGTCGCCGCATCACCGCATTGTTTGATGGTTACATCGAAATGCGAATCGCCCAGCTTGGCGAATGGGTGCAGCCTGGTTCGCCAATCGCAACGTTGGTTCAGCTCGACCGAGTTCGAGTCGGTGGTGACATAGACGCGTTGGCATCCAACGGTGCCGTTCGTGCGGGAGCACCGGTGTTGGTTCGCGTTTTCAACACGGCGAATCCCGACCAGAACTTCGAAGTAAATGCTCCGCTGGGATTTGTCAGCAGTGAGGTCGACGGACAAAAACGCTATCGCATTTGGGTCGACGTGGACAATCAAAAAGACAGCAACGGCAATTGGATGATCAAGCCAGGGATGGAGGCAGAAATCATCTTTCAATGATTTCTAGCACGCTTGCCCGTGCCCGATTTTACCTGCTGCTCTTCTCTTCCTGATCTTCTCATTCGACACCTGGCCCCATGACCACTCTGGCTGAATCACTGGTAAGCAGTTCGTCACGTGCACTGACGGTGCGCCGACGTCCTGACTTGACCGCCAGCCGCCACCACTACCAAGGACAAGGGTATTGGGTGGTCAAAGAGCCGGTGGGTTTGCAGTACTTCCGTTTTCACGACGAAGAGTATTTCATCCTGAACATGCTGGATGGGCATGTCAGTTTGCAGCAAATCAAAGACGGTTTTGAGCAACGGTTTGCACCGCAAAAGATCACGTTTGGTGATTTGCAGCAGTTCATCGGAATGTTGCACCGCAGCGGTTTGGTGATTAGCAATTCGCCTGGTCAGGGAAAGTCGCTTCGAGAACGCGGGCGGAAGAAAAAGAACAAAGAGTTGATGGGGAAGATGTCCAACGTCTTCGCCGTCCGTTTTCGCGGGATCGATCCCGAGAAGATTCTCAATCGGATGTTGCCGATCTTTGGATGGATTTTCACCGTCCCGGCGTTGATCTTCTTCGCTGGGTTGCTGTTAGCGGCGTCGTTGCTGTTGGCGACGCAGTACCAAACGGTTTACGCGAAGCTACCGACGTTCCATCAGTTCTTTGCTGCGGATCGTTGGATCATCTTGGCCGCGACAATGGCGATCGTGAAAGTCATTCACGAATTTGGTCACGGTCTGAGTTGCAAGAAATTCGGTGGTGAGTGTCACGAAATCGGCTTCATGCTGTTGGTGTTCACGCCTTGCTTGTACTGCAACGTGTCCGACTCGTGGATGTTGCCGAACAAGTGGAAGCGGATTTGGATTGGTGCCGGCGGAATCTATGTCGAGATGATCCTGGCGTCGATTGCGGCGTTCGTTTGGTTCTTCAGTGAACCGGGGACGACGATCAATGACTTGTGTTTGAACATGATGTTCTTGAACGTTGTCAGCACGATCTTGGTCAACGGGAATCCGTTGCTCCGGTTCGACGGCTACTACATCATGATGGATTATCTGGAGATCCCTAACCTCCGCCAAAAGAGCACGGAAGTTCTCAAGCGTTGGTTCCAAACCACTTGCTTGGGTTTGGAATTGCAGGACGATCCATTCCTGCCCACACGCAACCAATTCATGTTTGGAATGTTCACCGTCGCCAGTGTGATTTATCGCTGGGTGGTGGTCTTTTCGATCGTATGGTTCGTGATGCAGGTTCTCGAGCCTTATGGCTTGCAAGCACTTGGCCGGATTTTGGCCGTGATTGGCTTCTCGGGCTTGGTCGCTCAACCCGTCATTCAAACGTGGAAATTCATCCGCACTCCTGGGAGATTGTCAAAAGTGAAACGCGGACCGTTGTTAACATCGCTCGCCGTGTTGGGCGTGGTCATCGCCGCGGTGTGCTACATCCCTTTGCCTCACCACATTGATGCGGCATTCGAAATCCGTCCCAGTCGTGCTGGAATGGTTTACGCCGGCGTCGTTGGACGTGTGGAAGAAACCGTGCCGGTTGGGACTCTCGTCAGCACTGGCGACACGATTGCATTGCTGAAGAACCCAGAACTCGAAATTCGTTTGGCTGACCTTCACGGTGAACGCAAGCTTGCCCAGGTGCAACTCGCGAACTTGAAGTCGCGTCGATTGGACGATGCATCCGCAAAGATTCAGATCGAAACTCAGGAAGAAATGCTGGACTCGATCGAAGCGTTGCTTGCCAAGACTCAAGAAGAACTGGACCGTTTGACCGTGCGAGCCAAACGGGATGGTTTTGTGCTTCCTCCACCAGAAAAGAAGGAACAAGATCCTGGTGATGGGCGTCTACCAAGTTGGAGTGGGACACCGCTTCAAGAACGAAACCGAGGAGCGTTGCTGACGGCGGATGATTTGATCTGTGAGATTGGATCGCCCGAAGCATTCGAAGCTGTGTTGATCATCGATCAAGGTGACCGGCAGCTGGTTCGCGAATCGCAAGAGGTGGATCTGAAGCTCGATTCGCGACGATTGGAAACGTTCCACGGTTCAATCGAAGAGATCTCCAAGAAGCCACTGGAGGCCGCGTCGGCTTCGATGTCGAGCCAGACAGGCGGCAGCTTGCAAACCGAAATCGATCCCAAAACCGGACAAATCAAACCTCGTAGTGTTTCGTATCAAGCTCGCGTGCCGATTGATGGAATCGAGATGCCATTGCGACCTGGATACCGCGGTGCAGCCAAGGTTCATGTGGACCCCATGTCGCTTGGTTCACGTTTATGGCGAGTGATCATTAAAACTTTTAACTTTGACTTCTGAGTGGACAAGTAGAAAAGAGAGTCAGGTGTTATTGCCGGTACGACCCACCGACCGCATTGCACAAAAGGTCCTGGTACTTTTCTCCCAACCCCTTCGGAGTGAGCTAGGCTTCCACCATCCTTTCCATTTGACGTGGTTTAACGTTTGGTTTTTGAAGACAAACAAAAAAACGGATTCTTGATCCCCGCTAGTCGCTTTCGCGTTGCGACGTTGGGGGGGATCACTACATTGGCCCCAAACACGCGAATCTCAACTTACCTGTTTCCCTTTTGATTTTTTGGAGAATTTGATGGCAGACGAAACCAAGACGGCTGAAGCCCCCGCCGCAGAGAAGGCCGCTCCCGCTGAGAAAGCACAAACTCAAGCTCAGGCCCCAGTTCAAGTTCAGGTTAACGACGACAACGCCGTCGCAACCTACGCGAACTTCTGCCGCGTGACTGGTTCGCCCGAAGAGTTGATCATCGACTTCGGTCTGAACCCACAGCCGATCGGTGTGCCAAAGGACCCCATCCAAGTCAAGCAACGTATCATCGTGAACTTCTTCACCGCGAAACGTTTGCTCGCTGCTTTGCAAATGTCGGTTGCCCGTCACGAATCCGTCTTCGGTGTTCTGGAAACGGACATCAACAAACGCGTTCGTCCAGGCCTGCAACAACAGCAAGCACCTGCGAAGTCGTAATCGACCCGCAAGAATTGAGATTCAAAAAGCCATCCCGCTTGTTCTTCAGCGGGGTGGTTTTTTTGTGCGCCGGCAGAGAAGGCGAGCTCTGAGCGTATCGAGTCGGTTCGAGGTGGCAAAAACGGGCCGCATCGCGGAAGATGGCGATGCGTCGCTGGGACGCGAATCATTTTTGCCCGCCACTTACCCACCGAACGAAAGATCGGATGTCGTCTCTCGCATCCAATTCCAATCCGTCCATTGATCCTGAATCGCTGCTGCCACGCTTTGGTCTGAAAGAGTTTCGGCCCGGCCAACGTGACGTGGTCGATGCATTGGCCGCCGGGACGGATTGTCTTTGCGTTATGCCAACCGGAGGCGGAAAGAGTCTGTGTTATCAGTTGCCATCGCTGGCTCGCGAAGGAACCACCATTGTCGTTTCACCGCTGATCGCGTTGATGAAGGATCAGGTCGACACCCTTCAGCGGCGAGGCATCCAAGCTCGATTGCTCAACAGCACGCAATCGCCCGGCCAACAAGAATCGGTCATGGAGGAAATGGCCGCGGGGAAGTTGGACCTCATTTATGTGGCTCCCGAACGATTGCGGAACGGTCGTTTCTTAGACGTGGTTCCCAAAGCCAACGTGAGCTTGTTGGCAGTCGACGAAGCACACTGCGTGAGCGAATGGGGGCATGACTTTCGCCCCGACTATTCGCGGCTCGGGCGATTTCGCGATCGCTATTTGGGCGGCGTGCAAACGATCGGATTGACCGCGACGGCAACGCCGACGGTTCGCGATGACATTTGCGAGTTGTTGAACCTGAAACAGCCTCGCGTGTTTGTAACCGGTTTTGCACGAACCAATTTGCGGTTCTCGGTCACGCCGTGCAACAACGATGTCGCCAAGCAGAACGCACTGCGTGATTATCTGGCGAAGCAACCCGGTGCCGGCATCATCTACGGTGCGACACGCAAACGTTGCGAAGAGATTGCCGAATGGTTGCCGGAAAAGACGGGACGCAAAGTCGGCGTGTATCACGCTGGCATGCATCCGGACGAGCGACGCCGTGTGCAAGAGTCGTTCATGAAAGGCGACTTGTCCGCGATCGTCGCGACCAACGCCTTTGGAATGGGCATCGATAAATCGGACATCCGGTTTGTGGTGCACTACAACATGCCGGGTTCGTTGGAAGCGTACTATCAAGAGGCAGGACGCGCCGGACGCGACGGTGGTACGAGCCAGTGTTTGCTGTTGTTCGCCTATTCCGATCGCCAGATCCAAGAGTTCTTCATCGAGAATCGCTACCCATCGCGAGAAACGGTGAAGAAGGTTTACGAATACCTGCTGTCGCGCGAAGAAGACCCGATTGAGCTGACGTTGGATCAGGTGCGCGAAGCGATTGGTGTCCGCGACGGCAGCGAAGCGATCGGGACTTCGGAAACGTTGCTGTCCAAGGCAGGTGCTCTTCGCCGTTTGGACGCCAGTGCCAACCAAGCCGTGCTGCGAATCGATAGCGACGTGCCGACGTTGCTTGATTTCTTGCCGCGTGAAGCCAAGTTGAAACGTCAGGTCATGACGGCGATCGAGAAGATCGTTGGACCTCGCCGCGGCGAAGACGTCTTTGTTCGGTTGAGCTATTTGGCGACACGGGCTGGCGTGGAACGGGTTCAATTGACGCGAACGCTGCGGGAACTGACGAAGCTGAAGTCGTTCGATTACATCCCGCCGTTTCGTGGGCGTGCCGTTCACATCATGCGGCGGGATGTTCCATTCAATCAGTTGAAGATCGACTTCGAAGAGCTGGCACGACGCAAGCAAGCCGAGTACGAAAAATTGGATTCTGTGATCCAGTTCGCTCGTTCAACATCGTGTCGGCAACATGTCATCCTGAATTACTTTGGCGATCCGAACGCGGAAAATTGTGGCCGGTGCGACCACTGCGATCCGGCCGGCGATTGCATGCCCAAGGTCGATCCGTCGAAGTTAGCTTCGAATTTGACGACGGCGAAGACGCTTGGAGAGAGTGGTTCGGTGGGGGCTTTAAGCGAGCAAGCGGGCATCGACATGGCCGCCCTGACAACCGCCATTCGAGTCATCCTCAGCGGAGTCACTCGAACACACGGTCGGTTGGGAAAGAATCTGATCTCGCAGATGCTGGCTGGGTCAAAGAACAAGAAGGTGACGCAGTTGCGGCTGAGTCGACTGAGTACATACGGCATGCTGACGGGCATGAAGCAAGGTGAACTGACCGATGCGATGGATTCGTTATTGACCGTGGGGTTGTTGGACCAGAAAGAGCTGAATGAGCGCAGGCCAACTGTTCACATGACAGACCTTGGTCGCCAAGTGATGAATGGGCACGTGCCGTTGCCACCATCTTTGCAGTTGAAGTTTCCGCTTGCGAAGAAGCTGGCAAAGGTCGCCAGCAAGATCGAATCTGGGGATGTCGCCGAGGAAGAGCCCGGTGACATCGAACCACCCGTCTCGGCGGCGGTGGATGTTGCGGCGAAGCAACCTGAGCAACCATCGCCACAGCAGGAAAGATCCAAATCCGAAGCGAGTGTGGTCGCGGCAGAGCCATTGACATCGAATGATGCCGAGGAGTTGCTCGACCAAGATCTTTCGGACCGGATCAAGCGTTTTCGCCGCAAACGATCGGCGGCGTTGAATGTCGCGCCGCACCGGATTTTGTCCGAGTCCACGATCAAACGAGTGATCCAATCCAAGCCCGCCAATGCGACGCAGTTGGAAGCCGTGTCAGGAATTTCCAGCGAGTTCATTGAGGCGTACGGCAGCGATCTGTTGGAGTTGATCGCCAATACTCTGGCCGAGCACGAGATCGACTGCCCACCGAAATCAGCCACGCCGCCTTCGAACCATCAGGTGGAACCGAGCGAGTCCGCCGAGTCGCCCGCTGTCGATCCGCGACCAAGTCCTGCTGCTGATCGCCCCACAGAAAAGGTCGTTGATCCATCCGCATGGCGAAACGAGTACTGGACCTGGAAGCTATGCCGGGACGGCTACACGTTGCAGCAAATCTCCGAAATTCGCGGTGAGTCAACCGAAGTCCTGGTCGATCATTTGATCGCTGCGGCGCGGGCGGGACAGACGATCGATCCCGCTTGGGCCGACACGCCTGCAAACGCAAAGCGGCTGAGGAATTTGTAGTCGTTGCGGTTCGTCACGCGAGTTCACTTATCCGCTGCGATCAAAACTCACTTCGGTTGATCGGCGTTGTCGGATTGGCTGAGCAGTTCGTCGATCGCTCGCAGGACTCGTTCGGCTTCGTGTTGCAAATCGGCGAGCAGTTCAGGCGATTCTTGCACGCGATTTTCTCGGCCAGCTTCCTCGATGCGTTCGGCTGCTTCTTGAAGTTGTTTGGCACCGAGCAGTCCGCAGGCTCCTTTTAGAGTGTGAGCGTTCCGACGTGCTTCATCGTTTAGACCGGCGGGAATTTCCTTGCTGAGTTGCTCCACCAGCTGTGCGCATTCGGTTCGGAATACAAATGCCAACCGCAGGACGCCGGCCGTTCCGCCGGGGATGCGTGATCGGGCTGAATCAAGATCTAAGCACCCAATGTTCTCCGGCGAGAGCGAGATCGCATCGGAGGTCGAACCTATCGACGGGAACGCGGCGTGGGCAGCGTTGATCGTGGTCGAGTCCTGTTCGGTTGCCAGATGGACGTCTGGTGAGAAAGCTTGTTCCAATGTTTCGTCGCGCGATCCATCGTCGGTGGGTGGCAACTCTCGTTGGTAGGGTGCCAACGCGTCACGAAGTTTGCGACTGTGGATTGGTTTGGTGAGGTAGCTGTCCATACCCGCTTCGCGACAGGCGGCAGCGTCTTCGCTCATAGCCGCGGCGGTCAGAGCAACGATCGGCGTATGACGTTCGGTGCCCCATTCTTCTTGCCGGATGGCACGGGTCGCTTCCAATCCATCCATCACGGGCATGTGCATGTCCATCAACACGACGTCATACGAATCGGATCGCCACTTGGTCAACGTTTCGCGACCGTCGCTTGCGATGGAACACTTGTGGCCGAGCGAACGAAGCAAACCGGCAATGACGTGTTGGTTGGTGACTCCATCTTCGGCGACCAAGACATGCAGTGGAGCGAGTCGTTGGCGAGCGGGGCCACCGAGGTCTTCCTCTTCGTCGTCGTCTTCGCTCGGCATCGACTCCGGGCAAACCGGCATTTTGAGCTGGAATGAAAATGTGGTGCCGAGGCCAACTTCGCTTTTCAATTGCAGTTCACCGCCCATCAATTCCACCAATTGGCGACTGATGCTCAAGCCGAGGCCGGTGCCACCAAAACGACGTGTCGTGGAAGCATCGGCTTGTGTGAACGGATTCAGAACCGCGTCCTGTTGAGCGGGAGGGATCCCGATACCCGAATCGCAAACGCTCAATCGAAGTTCGACCATGTCATCGCGTTCGGGTGATTCGCGACCGTTGGAAGTTGCGGCGAGATCACGATTGTCGGATTCTTCGCGGCGCAGCACTTCGACTCGCACGCGGACGCCACCGTGGTCGGTGAACTTGATCGCGTTGCCGATCAGATTGGTCAGGACTTGGCGAACTCGTCCCGGGTCACCGATTAATCGATCGGGCAGTTCCGGCGAGATGTCGCGTTGTAGCTCCAAGCCTTTCTCGGATGCTTTAAACGAAAACGATCGGAGAGTCGACTCAATCGTTTTGCTGAGCGAGAACGGCACCGATTCCAATTCGAGTCGTCGGGCTTCGATCTTGGAGAAATCGAGGATGTCGTTGATCAGCCGAAGCAAACCATTGGACGACTCTTGGATGATTTGAACGTAGTCTTGTTGGTCCGGATCGAGCTTCGTTTGGGAAAGGAGATCCGCCATTCCGATCAGAGCGTTCATCGGCGTGCGAATCTCGTGGCTCATGTTCGCCAGGAATTCGCTCTTGGAACGGTTCGCGGCGTCGGCCATTCGGACCGCTTCATGAAGTGCGGCTTCGGAACGTTTGAGGTCCGTGATGTCGCGAGAAATTCCAAACGTACCGATGATTTCGCCGGTGTCACTCCGCAGCGGCATTTTGGTCGTCATGCACCACGTGTCTTCACGATCCGGCCAAGTTTCGCGTTCGACTCGGTCAACCAGTGCCTCGCCCGTTTCGATCACACGCAGTTCATCCAGCCGCGCACCTTCAGCGTGCTCGGGGGTAAAGATGTCCGCGTCGGTTCGGCCGTGAACTTCGTCCACACTGGCTCGGCCAAACTTCATCGCCATCGCATGGCTGACACGAATGAAACGACTGTCGATGTCTTTGAAGTAGATCGAATCAGGAATGTTGGCGAGGAGAGTTTTCAGCAACGATTGCTCGAACTGCGTCGCCTTTTCTTTTTCGACTTTCGCGGTCACGTCCCAAAACAAAACCTGCACACCGAGCAAGTTGCCATGATGATCATGCACGGCAGTTTTGACGCGTTCGATCCATCCGATTGAATCGTCCGCCAATTTTGCCGACTCAACGCTGTGCAGTGACTCGCCCGTCTGCATGACCTTTTGATCATCTTCACGATACTTGCGGGCGATGTCCGGTGGGAACAGATCTTCGTCGTGCTTGCCGGCGAGTTCTTGCCAGGTGACGCCGCGCCATTTCAGGTACGAATCATTGGCGAAGACACGCCGTCCATCCGCGGCCTTGATCAGCAGGTTCAGCGGCAACGCGTTGGCGAGCGCGCGGTAGGTCGAGGATGTTTGGAACTCGGAGACACTACTCATCAGTTCACTCGGCACCGCAACGTTTGACCAATGTGATTTGATTCCCCTCGTCATTGAACCACATTTGATCAACGAAGCTGGCAATCAGCAGCAATCCTTGTTTGTCCGCTTGTCCCACTCCGTCGGCACTGGCGGCGAGTGAGCTGGCATCGAGTTCACCGGCTTGTGGCACGTTGGACGTGTCGAACCCCGGGCCTTGGTCGGTGATGACAATGCGAATGGCATGTTCCGAAGCGGTAGCCTCCACGTGTGTCTCACGACTCTTGTAGGGCTCTTGCGACAACCGTTCCTTCATCGCATCGTTGATCATGCCTTCGCGAGCAAGCTGGCCATGGCTCGGTTGTTTGTCGCGGGGAATTTCGAGGTTGCCGTGCAGCATCGCGTTGGTCAGCGCGTGTTCAACGGCGACGCCCAGTCGAACCATTTCGATGCTAGGAAGGAGTTCCATTCCGGCGCTGACTTGCATCAACAATCCCACCAACGGCGAGATCAATTCAGGGTCCGAAGGCAAATCAAACACGAAGACGTTTTTCTTCAGCGTCGAAATCAATTTCGCGTAGGAAGCATCGCTGCGGATGACGCCGAGCACATCGACAATGGTGTCGTTGAGCAAGTCCGACATGCGAGTTTTCGGGACGTAGCCCGCGGCACCGCGACGGAGGGCTTCGGCGGCAAGTTCCTCGCTGCCGTGGCTGGTGACCAAGATGCTGGGGATGTGCGAGAAGTTTGCTCGCATGCTCTCCACCAACTGAAGTCCATTGATTTCAGGCATCTCCAGGTCGGTGATGACGAGGTCCGGGGCTTGGTCTTTTAGGTGCGAAAGACCGAGCTGTCCGTTGGCGACATGGACAACTTCGTGGTTGGCCGCCTGAAGTAGCATCGTCATTTCTACCGCCTGGGTTGCACTGTCCTCGACGAGTAAGATCTTGGCCATCGCATCTACCTCTTTCATGTTGAGCAAGCAGGACAGGCTTGGTTCTGGTGAGGAACCACCCCTAATCTTAGGGTTAATGGGGGAGAGTGTGTGCAGTACCCTTCAAAATTGTCGCTGGAGCGAGCCGAATGACTCTTTATTTTTCTGTTGGATCGGAAACCACATCGCTGACGACAGACGACCTGCGCGACGCTCTGAAGCAGACGTTTGACGCGATCAAACGGCCTGAACGTGTGTTGTTGTTGCCTCCGGATGCGACGCGATTGTTCAGCCGCGCAGGCGAACTGACGGTGCTGTGCCACGAATTATTGGGCGATCGAGTCAAGGACATCATGCCGGCGCTCGGCACTCACACGCCGATGAAGCCCGCCCAGCTGGACCACATGTTCCCCGGTGTGCCCCACGATTTGTTCCGTCCGCACCGTTGGCGAGAGGACGTTGTGGAATTGGGGCAGGTTCCGGCGGACTTTGTCAGCGAAGTCACCGGTGGCATCTACACCAAAAGCTGGCCCGCACAGGTCAACAAGATGCTGCGAGATGGCGGTCACGATCTGATTTTCTCGTTGGGCCAAGTGGTGCCTCACGAAGTGATCGGGATGGCGAACTACAACAAGAACGTGTTCGTCGGCACCGGCGGCGTGTCAGGTATCAACGAGAGTCACTACCTCAGCGCGATGGTGGGAATCGATGAGACGCTCGGCATTGCTGACACGCCGCTGCGAAAGATCCTGAATTACGCCTCGGATCACTTCTGCGATAACATGCCTCTGTTGTACGCGTTGACCGTGATCCAGCAGATGAAGGACGGAACGAAGCACACTCGAGGTCTATTCATCGGCGACGATCACGAGACGTTCTTCCGCGCCGCTGAACTTGCTCGCAAGGTCAACATCACGCACTTGCCAAAAGCCCCCCAGCACGTTGTCGCTTACCTGGACCCCGACGAATTCAAAAGCACGTGGCTGGGCAACAAAGCGATCTACCGCACTCGAAAGGCGATCGCGACCGGCGGTCGATTGACCGTCATCGGTCCTGCTGTGGAAGAGTTCGGTGAAGACCCACGTATCGACCAACTGATTCGCAAGTATGGCTATCGAACCAAAGCCGAAGTGATGCAGTTGGTGGCCGAGAACGAAGATCTGGCGGGCGATCCTTCGGCTGCTGCTCACTTGGTTCATGGTTCTCCGGAGAACCGATTCGAGGTCGTTTACGCGGCCGGGAAACTATCCGATGAAGAGATCGCTTCGGTCGGATTCACGCCGGGTGACCTGGATGCGTTGATGAAACGTTACGACGTTCATTCGCTAGAGGATGGCTTCCACACCGATGTCGACGGATCGGAGTTCTACTTCGTGCAAAATCCCGCGTTGGGATTGTGGGAAGCACCGCTGAACTGAATCAGTGTTCGCCGTGAATCAGTGTTCTAGCTCGAATCACTGAGCCGAATTTTCGCGATCGCGTGCGGCGACTTGTTGCCCGCGTCGCGCGACGGCCAGGATCGTTTTTGAAAACTCGTCCCGAGTCGCTTGGTTGACTTGTGGCAAACGAGCCGCGATGTCCAGCATGGCAGACGGGTTTCGTTCGCTCGCTTCACTGACCTGAGCGATGAACTGTGCGGTCTGTTCAAAGTTGCTGTCCGCGGAACGCCCGATGATGGGACTCATCGTTCGAGCGATCAGGTCAATGCCGAGGCTGTCGAGTTGCACGAAGCAGTCAAGGGTGCCTGAAACTCGGGTGCGTCCGTCTTCGCCCGCCGTGTAAGTTGACTCCAGAACAAAGACACCTTTGCCGCGAATTTCAGTCGGCGTCATTTTGCCGTCGTAAGACCCATCCACCACAAAGATGTGTTTGTTGGCGTCGCCGTAGACGAGATCGACTCGGCATAGCGTTCCCACACCGTCGCTGGCGTCGAGCTGATAAGGACCCGTCCGAGTGGATTGAACTTGGGTGATCCCCATCAGATCCCACAACCCAACCAAGACGTCGGGGTTGCGAGTCAAGAACAGGAACATGTCTCGGTCGCAAGGAACGATCTGCGACGGAAGCCGGCGGAACAAAGTCGGCTTTTCGGCGATGCCCAAAATGCGTTGTTTGGCTTCGTCGGTCAGACGATCCATCGGCAACGCCGCGAGGATCTCTTCTCGGTGTGCCATCGATCCCACGCGAGGCGATCCGGAACCGGGCAGCAACGAAAATCGACGTGGCGCCGAATCCGTTGGCGATTGAGCCGAGGCCACGCTGCACACCATCGCCAGCATCAACGCACTGACCAATGGCACCTGCGCCAATCGGCGCGGCAGCGATGTCGTGGCGACACTGTTCTTCGGGAACGAATCGGTTGTCACACGGGCTCCGACGAGAGAACGATCGGCGGCATTGGCGGCCGCGAAGTCTCGAACCAGGGTGTCTCGCGATGATGTGACCGTTTGGCCATGGCGCATTGCAATCCCGGCGCGAGCTCTCACCCGCACCACCCCCGCTGGTATCGGTTGCGATCAAAATCGGCCCTGAGCTTTTGGCTCGAGGCATTTTTCGTCGCGAAAAAGATCACTCGTGGCGAATGATCATCCAAATTGACCCGGTCGACGTGCGTCAGTTCCACCAAAACTCACGGCGGACCGGTGCTGTTGACGAGCCGCATGCGAATCGTCACCGCTCTCTTTGTTTCGGTTGTGACGGTGGCGCGACGTGAGAAAAAGACGCTTGGGAGCGACGTTCCCGCCGGGGGGACCACGCATTGCCGCGAAAAAAGCGGGGTTCCGCCGGTCCCCTTCGCGAAATTGGGTCGCTGGCCGATACTTGGTTGAAATCGACCCCACTCAACACAACCTCGGAGTTTCCCGGCAGATGGCCAAGAAAACCATTGATCAAATCGACGTTCAAGACAAAACCGTTCTCATGCGAGTCGACTTCAACGTGCCGTTGGACGAATCGCTCGCCATCACCGATGACCGCCGCATTCGCATGGCGTTGCCCAGCATCAAGAGCGTCATCGACCGCGGTGGCAAAGTGATCTTGATGAGCCACCTGGGACGACCGACCGGTGGCGAAGGTGACGAGAAGTATTCCCTGGCTCCAGCCGCGAAACGTTTGGGCGAGTTGCTCGGCAGCACCGTTCACTTCGCGACCGACACAGTTGGGGACGACGCATCGGCCAAGGCGAGCTCGTTGGCCGCTGGCGAAGTCTTGGTGCTGGAAAACCTGCGTTTTAATCCAGGTGAGAAGAAAGGCGACGCTGAGTTCGCCGGCAAGTTGGCCGCGATGGCCGACGCCTACTGCAACGACGCATTCGGAACTTGCCACCGCAAAGACGCATCGATGGTCGCCGTCCCCGAAGCGATGGCTGGCAAGCCACGCGTGGTTGGGCACTTGGTCGCCAAAGAAATTCAGTACCTCACCGATGCGATCAGCAAACCAGAACGACCCTTTGTCGCGATCCTGGGTGGAGCAAAGGTCAGCGACAAGATCAACGTGATCAACAACTTGCTAGGCATCTGCGACGCGGTTTTGATCGGCGGTGCGATGGCTTACACGTTCTCATTGGCCAGTGGCGGCAACGTCGGCAATTCGTTGGTCGAAAAAGACAAGGTCGATTTGGCGAAGGAATTGATGGCAAAGGGCGGCGACAAGCTGCAGCTTCCCGTCGACACGCACTGCGGTGACGACTTCGGCAATATCGCTGGTTGCAACAAGAAGGTTGTCGCTGCGGGCGAGATTCCTGACGACATGGAAGGTTTGGACATCGGTCCTGAAACCGCGAAGAAGTACGCTGATGTCATCAAGTCGGCCAAGACCATCGTTTGGAACGGACCGATGGGCGTGTTTGAAAAACCACCGATGGACGAAGGCACCAAAGCCGTCGCTCAAGCAATCGCCGATGGCGATGCCGTCAGCATCATCGGCGGTGGTGACAGCGCTGCTGCTGTTGATCAACTCGGGTTCGCCGACGATGTCAGCCACGTCAGCACCGGTGGCGGAGCCAGCTTGGCAATGTTGGAAGGTCAGGCCTTCGCAGCTGTCGATTTGCTCGACGAAGCCTGAGCTGAAACAAGCTTTCGGACTTAGATTCTGAGAGTTGAGAGAAGCAAGCGGTTGGTTCATTGGCCCGCAACGCAAGTCGTGGATGTCGATGATCCTCTCGCTTGCGTTCGGCTGGTGCGGCTGCAGAAAGCCAGATTTGGCTTGATCGCGTACCGTGCAAGTTGCGAACGGCGGATGTCAGCCCGTCTCGGAACGATTTCGGAATTGGCGGCGGGATTGCATTAAACTGGGGAGGACATTCGAGTTCTTCCCTCCCGTGCATCCTCCTTCAGGAGCCCGCCGACCATGCCGAAAACCACTCGCTCAAACAACACCACGTCGCCAGCCAACGGCGACATCGCCGCCGGCTGCGAGGCAACCAACCGCCGTCGTTTCATGAGCACCGGCGCGGCTCTGACCGCGGGAGTCGCTGCTACTTCGGCGGCACGTCCGATTCGCGGGGCGGAGCCTGCTGAGTCGGTGAGCCACTCACCCAACTCGCACATTCGATTGGCATTGATTGGAGCCGGTGGTCGTGGTTCCGGAGCGATCAATGATTCGCTCACCATCAACGAAAACGTTTCTCTGGCCGCGATCGCGGACTTGGAAGGCGAGAAGCTTGGCAAAATCTGTGAGTCGCTTTCCAAACGACACGGTGATAAGGTCTCCGTCGAACCCGGCAAAATGTACGGTGGGATTGATGCTTACAAGCGGATTCTCGATGACCCCGAAATCGATGTCGTGTTGTTCGCGACACCTCCTGGTTTTCGGCCGCAGTACGTCGCCGAAGCGGTCGACGCGGGGAAACACGTCTTTGCGGAAAAACCGACTTGCGTTGATCCCGCTGGCTACCGCGTTTGTGTGAAGGCGCACGAGCAAGCCGTCGCGAACAAGACCTCGATCGTGACTGGCACTCAGTATCGTCGGCAGACCAATTACGTCGAAGCGATCAAACGACTGCACGATGGTGCGATCGGCGACATTATCTCCGCGACGGCTCGCTATTGCAGCAACGGGATTTGGAACAAGACTCGCAAAGAGGGCATGAGCGATACCGAGTACCAAATCTACAACTGGATGCATTTCATTTGGTTGTCGGGTGACCAGATCGCTGAGCAAGCGGTTCACAACATCGATGCGATCAACTGGATCATGGGCGGTCCGCCTGAATCTGCTTATGGCAGCGGCGGCCGGTTCACTCGTCCCGAAGGCAGCGAGATGTGGGATAGCATGAGCATCGACTACCTCTATCCTGGCAACCGAACCGTTTCGTTCAAGTGTCGTCAAATTCCAAACGCCCAGAGTGACAACTCCAATGTCATCTATGGCAGCAACGGCATCTGCACGATCTACGGACTCAACCGCGGTGCTGAGATCCGAGACAAAGATGGCAACGAAGTGTGGTCGATGAAAGGCGACATTGGTGCGGCATACAAACAAGAACACAAGGACTTGGTCGACAGCGTTCGTGCTGGAAAACCAATCGTCGAATTCAAAGAGACCGCGGACAGTTCGCTGACCGCAGTGCTCGGACGCATGGCCGCTTACACCGGCAAGCTGGTGACGTGGGACTTCGCGGTGAACGAATCGACGTTGAGTTTGTTCCCGGAGAGCCTGGACATGAACGCGTCCCTTCCCGAACCCGCGTACGCGATCCCCGGCAAGACCAAACTGGTTTGACCGAAAGTGGCATAGGCTTCCAGCCTGTGATCAGGACCACGTAGATCAGGACCACGTAAACCGCTCACCGGATTCGCAATGAATCCGGTGGCCGGTGACCAAGCAGCTAAGAAAGTTTCGGCGAGATGCCTTGCCGGATTGCCGACAGAAGTTGGATGGTGGCTTCAGTTTGGCGATCTTGTCGAGATTGGCTTTGAAGTTGAATGCGAGTGGCCTGCAGTGGCTGTTCGCGTTGTTGCACGGCGATGAAAATCACTCCGTCCAAAGCCGATGGCGCGTCGGGACCGAGGTGGCCTGTGATGGCGGCGGCGATCGTCGCGTCGGGAGTGTTTTGCAGCACCGCAGCGGCCATCTGGTTGGTTATCTCCTGGCTCTCAGCGGTGAACTGAGCCAGATCGATTGTGGTGATGCCCAGCCAAGCTTGCTTGGTGGTTTCCCGATACGTCACGGCACTGCCGCAGAAAACGTTCGACGCACCTGGGATGCTTCCGATTGCTGCTGCGGCGGCTCCACAGGTGCAGCTTTCGGCCAAGATCAATCGTTGCTGCGATCGTTTCAATTGCGAAACCAAATCGGATGCGACCGCTCGCGGGTCAGTCGACTCATTCGTCGAGGCATCCGCGGTGCTCATGTCGTCACGTCACTCGGTGCGGAGTTCGCCGCTGACGCTTGCACACATTCGCGAACCAGACGTAGGACTTCGCCGCGAACTTCGTCGGGCGACATGCCATCGGTTTGAACCACAATTGCGTCGCTGGCAGCTCGCAATCGTCCAACCGGTCGCATCCGGTCTTCGAGATCACGTTGATTTTGCGCGGTCAAGATTTCTTCCACCGACATCACTCGGCCGTTTTCAGCGAGCTGGCGTTGTCGACGTCTGGCGCGTTCTTCCGGTGATGCGGTCAAGAAGATTTTGCAGTGTGCGTCGGGGAAGACTTCGGTGCCCTGGTCGCGGCCTTCCGTCACGATGTCGCGTCCCGTTGCGATGCGACGTTGTTGGGCGGTGATTCGTTCGCGAATTCTGGGCGGGTCGGCCAAGTATCGGATGTGGCTGGTGACCCGCGGCGTTCGGATCTCTTCCGAAATGTCCTGGTCATCGAGATAGATGCGATCGTCCTGCCAGATCAATCGTGCGGCGTCGGCGAATTCGACCAACGATTCAACGTCATCCCACGCGATTCCCCGCTGCATCACACCCCAGGTCACGGCACGATACATCGCACCCGTGTCCAGAAACTCGAATCCAAGTTCACTGGCGACTCGTCGTGCGATGCTGCTCTTGCCTGCTCCGGCTGGGCCATCGATGGTGATGATCATGAGGGGGAACGCTTTGCAATTTGGCGAAGAGAGTTCAATGCATCTTCGATGTCAGGACTCGAAGTGGCCGTCGAGCTCGATTTGGTGGACGCGTCAGACGCTTCGGAATTCGAATGTGCTTTCGTGGATCCGTCGCTGGAATCCTGGCGAGCAGCATGAGGCATCGCTGACGCTTGGCCATACCGTAATGAGTAAAACGCGTCGGTCAAACGGCGCATGGGTCCGAGAGCTTGTGTCCACTCTTGGTGGTGATCCGGTGTCGCTCGGGATTGTTCATCCGGACCGCGAGTGGGCGCCGATCCAGGCGAGGCACCGGCGATCGCGAGTTGCCGAGTGAGTTCTTCCGGGGTTTGGCCGGGACGTCTTTCGATGCCCAGGTTCGAAAGCAAATCGAGTGCTTCGGCATAAAACGGGATCGAGGGGCGTGCCGCTTTTTGCTGGCCATTCTTGCCAAGCTTGCTTCGTAGCCAACGCGGGAAGCGGATCTTCAGACCGATCAACGCCAAGATGCTGAGCACGACGGCGATGACGGCACCCTGCCAGGAAAACAGTTTGCCTCCTCCGATCCCTTCCACATCGCCGGCGTTGATTCGCATGGCGAGTTCGCGAGTTCGGTCGATCCACGATCGATAGGAGGCGGTCATGGGTGCCAGTCCCGGTGTCGACATCAGGGCCGTTTGCTGTCGTTTGGAATCCATCTCGATGACATAGTCGTCCCACAAATCGCGTGCCAAATCGAGCATTTGGTTGCTGCCGACTTCCGCCCCATCGATTCCGCCTCCACCCGGGGTCGGATCCAAACGCAACCAATAGAAATCTGACCGAGGTTGTCCGTACACCGATGTCCCAACCGGAATGTCTTCACGAGGGATCAATGCCTCGACCCAAACGTGAGCATGGTTTTGACGAACGATGAAGTACTGACCCAGTTCGCTGAACTCGTCGGTGTGATAACCGACGACCAGTCGTGCAGGAATGTTCTGGCTTCGCAGCATCATGACCAATGCCGAAGCAAAGTATTGGCAATGACCGCGCCGATCGGTCGAAAGGAACTGGTCGATTGGATCGACACCGACCGTGGTCGACGGATTGGGTCGCAGCGAGTAGCGGAAATCACTGCTGTAAGCCAAGTGCCTTTCCAGAGCGTCGGCAATTCCGGCAGACGTCCGTTTGTTCGGCGGTAGATTTTCGACGATCGAGTTCGCCAGGATCTCAGCGTTGGGAATCAGGACTTGCGGGTATTCCAGCAACTGGTCCATGTAGTTCAGGTCGTTGGCAGTGAGGTCCGTCGGCGGTTCGTCTGATTTGATGGACCTTTCCAACATAGGTGTCTTGTAGGCCAGCCATCGGCTTTGAGCACCATTGCGAAACGCGTGAGTTCCGAAGTGGTATTTGACCGGTGGATACCAAGGCAGGCCCATCGAGCCGGCTGAATTTGAACCGCCGGATGAGTTGCGGCGGGTAAACGTCCACTTGCCGCTGAGTTCCACCAGGTCATCGCTGCCAGGTGACCAGTGATAAGGTGCAATCGCGAACAGGTTTGCCGTGCTGAGAGATTCGCACGCGATGCGAACATTGACGCGGTCGTAAAAATTTGTATCGCTGGAACGATCAGGAACAAACTCCGGAGGCAGCGGATTAGGTGGCGAGGTGGAAACTGAAGTGGCACGCCAAGTGGTTGCGCCCTCGACCATGTATTGTTCCAGCACGGCGCCGCGAAGATACAGATCGTTGATGGCCGGGTAAGGTTTCTTGGTTTTCCGATCGATCAGATCAACTCGCAGAGCACGCTGGGTGCTTTGTTGCATTTCCTGAATCGTGCCGAATCGAAGTTCTTCGCTGAACCCGGTCATCGCGACACCTTGTGAGCTTCCTCGGGAAGCATCCACTCGTCGCGGCAGGCCAAAGAAGAACAGAGCGGAGAACAGTAGCACCGCAGGGAACAGAATCACGGCGACCATCCACGGCAAGTTCACTCCTGCTCGCGCGAGTGAATCCACCGCGGCGGAATTGTTCCACTGAATATTTGAATCGTCGGGTTCGGTGATCGAAGCCGACGGACGTGCCGCGAGAGTCGCGTTTTGGTCCGGTGATTGTGACTGCTCGACGACGTTGTCCGCGGCCAGCAACGCGATTGCCATGCCACCGCAGATCGATAGTGGGATGAAGAAAATCGCGTAGGCGAATGCATCGTTGAAGACCGCCGCGACCACACAGTTCAGCAACGCGAAAATCATCAGTTGCTCAAACAGTCGAGACGTCTTTTCTTGCAGCATCAAGATCGATTGCGCGATGATCAGCAGTTCCGCGACCGCACTCATCTTGTTGCCGACTTGCATGTCGTTCTGCATGAAGCCGGAGACGCAGTAGATCGCAGCGATGGCCATGGCGGCGTACGCGATCACGGCGGGCAAAGCGAATAGCTTCATCCAGTCGACAAACAGAAATCCGACGACGCTGAAGAAGATGACGATGATCGGCAGTGATTGAGTTTGTCCGCTGCTGCCGATGACCAATCCCGACAACATCGTCACCAACGCAAAAGCAAGCTTGGTGCGGAGCCGAAGTGGCGAGTCCGGAATGGTCTCGGTGATCGCCTGCAGTTCACGCAGGTTGAGTGCGTCGGTGCGACTCATTTGGTCGTCGGTGATCGAAGCGTCACTCATGAAGTGCCTCATCGGATAATTTAGACGACGAACCTTCGGCAATCCAATTCGTGGCGTCTCGGCCGGACAAGTTGACCCAGTTCAAGCGTCCTCTCTGCTGCCATTGTCGCAGGAGTGAGGATTGGTTGTCATCCGCAGCCAAAACTTCGGACAGTGGTCTTGGGCTGAGCACGACCAGGTCGGGCAAATGCTTGACCGCCTTGGCGACTTGTTCAAGCGATTGATCCAAGTCGGGCGTGGCAGTGGTTTGAACGCGGGCGAGTATTTGCAGCATTCGTCGCAACGCTTCGCGTGACAAACCGCCGCCGCAGGTTTCATTTTGTTGGCCAGCGACGCTCAGCATGATTTGACTGCCCGAACCGCCAAACAATTGAACCACCAACGAGGCGGCGAGGCTGATCGCCGTTTCGACGTTTTGATGGGCGGCATCGTTCTCGCCCGCGGATGCTGGGCAATAGGAGTCCACCAGAAAGCAGATGTCCAAACGCCGTTGTTGTTCGAATTGACGCACCACCAGATCACCGATTCTGGCGGTGGTACGCCAGTGAATGTGTCGTCGGCTGTCGCCCCGGCGATATTCGCGAAGACCAAAGAAGACTTCGTCCGCGTGGCCTTGCCGGTGTGCCGACGATGAAACGTTGCCGACTTTGGTGGGAAGTCGTTGACGCCAAGAACGAGGCAGATTCAACAGACGCGGGTAAACGTCCACGAACTCTTCTTCGTCGGTCGATTCACGCCATGCGGTCGACAGAGCAAAGGGGGCGGTTGTGGAGACACGCCAACGTCCCAATCGGTATCGACCGCGTCGTTCAAAGGTCAGGTCGAGGTAGGCACTGGTGGCTTGATTGGGAAGCAACAGTCCGACGCCCGTGTGGATGGTGCGAGTTTCGGTGGCAGTCGCCGGGACATTGTCGGTTGATTCAGTCGCTTCTGTGTCCGCGCCCGTTCGCATGATTTGATCACTGAGGCAGACCAACCAAAGCGGCATCAATCGATGCTGGTTGCTGACTTGATAGCGAACTCGTGCGGGTTTGCCGGCAAACACTTCGCTGGGGACTCGACGATCGACGCGAACGGATTCGATCGTGGATCGGCTGACACGCCATTGCGCCAACAACACCGCCAATGTCATCGCAGCGACAACGATCAGCAGGTTCAATCCGTTGAGCGACCCGCCAAGAAGACCAAACATACCGATCAGCATGAATTGCCAACCGAGTCGCGTCAGGCGATTGCGAGTGTTGCGTCGCTGCAGGGCCATCGTGGTTTAAACCGGCACGGGAATGGGTTCGATCAAATCTGCCAACTGCTGTTCGACAACTGCTCGGTTGCCACCTTGGAAGATGCCTTCTGCCAAAACTCGGTGAGCCAGCGAAGGAACTGCCATTTGTTTGATGTCGTCGGGAGTGACATAGTCGCGACCTCGTCGAATCGCCATCGCCTGGCAACCTCGGTGGAAGCTGAGCAAACCACGTGTGCTGACGCCGACCTGAAACGCATCGTGATGACGTGTCGCTTCCACGATGTCCAGCAAGTAGTCCACCAACGATTCGTCCATGCGGACTTGTCCGACGTTTGCCTGAGCAGCGGAAACTTCTGCCGCACCGACGATCGACTGAAGGTCGTCGACGGGTTCGCCTGATTGGTGCGTCGTCAAAATATCGCGTTCAACGTTTCGCGACGGGTAACCGATCGATGTTCGCAGAAGAAAACGATCCAGTTGACTCTCAGGCAACGCATAGGTGCCCTCGTATTCAAATGGGTTTTGTGTCGCCACCACCATGAATGGTTTCGGCAATTCGTGAGTCACGCCATCGACGGTGACTTGTCCTTCGCTCATCGCTTCCAGCAACGCCGATTGCGTTCGTGGCGGAGCGCGGTTGATTTCGTCCGCCAAAACGATGTTCGCGAAGATTGGACCCGGTGCGAATTCGAATTGGCTGGTGTCGGTTCGGTAGATCATGCTGCCGGTGATGTCGCTAGGCAGCAAGTCGGGTGTGAACTGGAGTCGCGTGAATTTGGCGTCCAAACTTCGAGCGAGCGCTTTGGCGGTCAATGTCTTACCGACACCAGGAACGTCTTCCAGCAAAACGTGTTCACCGGCCAGCAAGGCAACGACCAACAAGTCCACCAGCTCGTCTTTGCCCAAAACGACTTTTGCCAAGTTATCGCAGAGGTTTTGACATAAGTCGGACGCGGCCCGAAATGACATATGGTCGACCGTGAATTGTGAGCAAAGGAAGAAGGAACGAAGAACTCGTCTGAGAAGAACTGTATGCTAGTGGCTCTGGGAAAGCATTTCTATCGGCCTGATCCTTGGGGGTCGGGCACATCCACCTTGTTCGTCATCTCGGGCGAACATCGCGTTTTTGATTCTCTCACACGCATTGTTGGAGGTTGTCGACGTTGCGTGAGAGTTATGTTGATCACGCGGACTTGCACCCAAAACGAGAAACTTGAAGGGGAGACTCTTTCACCTCGATCAGGTGAAATGTTGTGCGGGTGAGAAGCAAGCTCGATGGAGTGGAGACTCTGGAGCAGCCTCATCGCGAGTCAGCCCGTTTGAGTCCATTCCATGGTGATCATCCGATGAACGACGTTCGATCGATTCCCGGTAGCGATGTTTCTGAAATTGAAAACGTTTCGGAAGCCGAGCCAAACACCAATTCGAATCCAGCCAGTTCGGAAGTCCCCCACCAGGAACTTGTCTCGCAGGACGAAATCGCTTTGGAAGAGACAGGCTCAACGGCCGATGACACGACCCGCGAATTGGTTCAGTTGTGCTTGCTTCCCGGGTTGGGCCCGCGGACGTTGACGTCTTTGATGGAAGCGTTTGGCTCGGCTCGTGCGATTTTGAATGCAGACAAAAGCTCGTTGGCGTCGGTGCACGGGGTGGGGCCGAAGTTGGCTCACGTGATCGACACGGCGAGCGATCACGTTGATATCGAGGACGTGTTTGCTTGGTGTGCTGCCATGGATGTCAACATTCTCAGGCGGGGGCAGTCGTCTTATCCGGCGGCAATGGAAGAACTCGATGACGCTCCACCGTTGATGTTTTGTCGCGGTTCGATCTTGCCACGCGACACGATTTCGGTCGCAATTGTCGGGACTCGGCATGCGACCGCGTATGGATTGCAGCAAACTCGACGCATCGCGATGGATCTGGCTCGGGCCGGCGTGACGATCGTCAGCGGGTTGGCTCGAGGTGTCGACACAGCAGCTCATCGCGCCGCACTGGAGGCCGATGGTCGAACGATCGCGGTTCTTGGTGGCGGGCTGGGGAAAATCTATCCGGCCGAAAATGCACCTTTGGCCGACGAAATTTCAGAGCGTGGGGCGGTCATCAGCGAGTATGCACCGATGGCCCAACCCCGTGGCGGGATGTTTCCGCAACGCAACCGAATCATCGCGGCTTTGGGGCAAGCCACTCTGGTGATCGAGGCTCCCATGCGAAGCGGATCGCTGATCACGGCCCGTTTGGCGTCTGAACTGGGGCATTCGGTTGGTGCCCTGCCCGGCCAGGTGAATAGTCGGGCGTCGCAGGGGTGTCACCATCTGATTCGGGACGGTGCCACGTTGGTTCAACACGCCGATGATGTACTGGAATTGCTGGGGCCTTTGAGCGGAAATGTGTCTCAGGCAACGGCGGTTGAAGGTGGCGATGTTGTCCGGGACGGTCGCGAAATGACTCTCAATGATGTCGAGCGTCAGGTTCTCGCTGCGGTGGGGACATCTGGCACGGCAATCGACGAAGTGACGCTCAGCAGCGGGCTGCCCGCGTCCCGCGTCAACGCGATTGTCAGCATTTTGGAGATGAAACGGTTTGTTCGCCGCTTGAGCGGTCAGTATGTGTCGCGGATCTGAGAAGGTTGACAGTTCGGGCCTGCAGCGCTATTCTCCCGCCTTGGTTCCAAGCCCCCGTTTGTGGCTGTTTACCGAAGGTCCTCGCGACGCTGACTTGGCGGCGGTGTTTCATTTCGCCCCAATGTGGCTTCATCTGCGATGGTGAACGACACTTACGATTCAATCTCAACCGTTTCTTTCGATTCGATCGCCGCAATGTTTTGACCGATGGCTAGGTCACTCGTGAGAGAGATTTTGCCACGCGCGCATTCGAATCGTCCCACGATGCTAGCAAAGCGACCGACATCCGATGACTGTTGATCTGGACGCAATCGCCCAACGCGGGCGATGCGAGGTCTCGAGTTTACGCCTGGCCCTGCCACTGATTGAGCAAGGTTACACGCCCCCGTTTCTTTCGCGATATCGTCGTGACGAACTCGGGGATATCGACGAGGCCAGCCTCTGGAACCTCGCGCACGCGGTGCGGACGCAGAAAAAGCTCGATGAATATCGATCTGATCTGCAAGAAGCCTGGAAGCAAACTCCGTTGGTGGACCCCGCCATCGGACGAGCGATCGGCAACGCACAATCCAAGCGTCTGCTCGATCGGCTGAGTCGGCGGGTCAAGCTGGAAACGGGTGAATCCGCGAACTTGGCCCAGCGATTGGCCGTTCGCACGCTCAACCCGCAAAAGGGCGATGGCGAAGACCTGAAGGCTTTGGCGGAATCCTTGGCAGCCGATCCAGCCGCGGCTGAAACCAAGACCGAGGGCGAAGCGGCCGCACCAGAGCCCGCCTCGAACGATGTCGACGGTGCGTTGGCAAAGCTGGATGCGACAATCGCCAAACGCTTGATTGGTGATCCACGAATCGTCGGTGCCGCGGTCCGATGGCTTTCCCGCAACGCGAAAATTCGCGTGATGGAAGTTCACGACCCGCACATTCAGGCTGACGACGACTCCTCGGAATCGTCTGGTTCTCAGCCCAAAGCCCAAAAGTCGGCTGCTGCAGCAAAGGATCAACCGAAAGCGGCCGCCAAAACCGAGTCGCCAGAAGCTCCCGCCTCGGAAGCCAAGACCGAGGCTATCGAAGCAGTCCCAGCAGCAGATGCCCCTGCTGCTGAAGCTGCTCCTGCTCCTGAAACCGCCGCTCCAGAAGCAAGCGGAACCGAAGCCGCCAGCAGTTCAGAGACTCCAGCTGAAGGGACGCCAGCCGCGGAAACAGCCGAAACGCCCGCCAGCGAACCGGTTGCTGAGGCCGCCCCGGCGGAACAAGCTGCTCCCGCCGAGCCAGCCGCCGCGGAAGCTCCCGCGGATCAATCTGCAGCCGCAGCGACACCCGCCGCCGATCCTCCCGCCCCAGCGGCGGAAGCAGCCGAAGCGACCGAGCAACCTGCCTCGGAAAAGCCAGCCGCCTCGGTGACCAAGCAGGCTCCCGCAGCCAAAGCGGCTCCCGCCAAAGCGAAAGCCAAGAAATCGAAGAAGATCTCTCCGCGGCAACGTCGTCGTCGCTGGTTGGTCAGCACGCTCAAACCGTTGGCCGGAAAGAGCATGCCCGCCAACAAGCTCAGCTCGTTCCAATTGGTGATGCTCGGGCGTGCCCTGCGAAGCCAAGTGGCCCAGTGTGCGTTTGATTACGACGCAGCGAAGTTGGTCGCTGAATTGCAAAAGACCGCCGCCGGATTCAATCGTCCGCTGGCGGATCGTTTGTCCGGATTGGTGCTCGAAAACGAAGCCATCATTCGCGACGCCGCCGAAGCAGCATGGTGGGACGAATTGCAGGAACAGGCTTCTGCACGCTTGGTTTCCATCGCCGCCGACAACTTGCATTCGCAGATCAACCGTGGCGGAGTCGAAGCCAAAGTGGTGATGTCGATCGATGCCGTTGGGCCTCGTACCGCCGCCACTTCGATCGTTTCATCGGACGGACGCCTGCTGCATAGCGAAGACATCCCATGTCAATTGTCCGCCGCCATGCGGACGTTGGCCGTGACAAAGATGGGCGAGCTGATTCATGCTCACCACGTCGATCTGATCGTGATCAGCAACGGTCCCGCCCGCCGGGCTTGCATGATCGCGGTTGGCGAACTGATCAAGCAATCAGCGGACAAATCGGTTCGTTGGACTTTGGCTGACCGCAGTGGCGCCGACGCATACGCTGGCGGACCGGCCGGCGATCAAGAAATGAAATCGACGCCGCGTCGATTCCGAGCGGCCGCCTGGATCGCTTTCTCGGCGATGCAGCCCGCTCAAGCGCTGGTCAAGGTCGACCCACTGAAATTGCGTCTTGGTTCGTTCCAGCGCGAATTGTCCGATGACGCGGTTTTGTCGGCACTCGAAGACGTGATGGTCAGCGGTGCTGCCCGCGGCGGCGTGGATGTGAACTCCACCGCAACGACCTGGATGCAGCGATTGCCGGGCATCACGCCCGAGATTTCTCAAGCCATTGATGAACGTCGTCGTGAGAAGCTGATTGCTTCCCGCGAGGATTTGGCGACCGCGGTTGAATGGCCCTCCGTCGTTCATTCGCGTCAAGCGATGCCGTTCCTGCGTGTCTTTGCCAGTGAAGAAACGCTCGACGGAACATTGATTCACCCGGATGACTATGCACTCGCGAAGAAGCTCGCCACCGCTTTGAACGTCGAGCTGCCGCCAGATCGTCCGCCAGCCTACGAGCTGCCTGATTACAGCACGCCGGCACCGGCTCCTGCTGCCGCTGCGGTGGAAGCACCCGCGGAAGCGACCAGCGAAGCAGCTCCCGCCGCTGAAGAATCAGCAGCAGACGGTGCTGAGTCGGAAAACGCCGATACCGGAGCCGCCGCCAGTGAAACCTCCGCTGAGTTGTCAGCGGAAACCGCGACGGAATCGACTGAGGCTCCTGCTGCGGATGCGGCAAGCGAAGAACCGGCCGCGGAAGCCAGTTCTGACGAAGCACCGGCGGAAGCCGCAGCTCCAGAAGACGCCCCCGCACCTGAAGCCGCCGCCGAGTCAGATGGATCTGCTTCGAGCGATGGTGATTCCAGCGAAGAGCCCGCAGCGTCCGGAGACGATGCAGCTGAAACCAAGGCCGAAGCGGACGCTCCTGCGGCACCCGCCGCACCGGAGCCTGTTCGTCGTCCGATGCCAGAACGTGCCGCTGTCGACAAGCTGATCAAAGAATGGCAAATCGGAAAACGTCGTTCGCATCAATTGGTTCGTTGGTTGTGCGATCCGTTCGGCGAAGGAGCTTCTGAGGGCGAAGCACCTGCCGTGATGACCGCAATGCCATCGTTGTCTGAGCTCAAGCAAGGCGATCAAGTCATCGGCGTGGTTGTCGGTGTAATGCCGTTCGGCGTGTTCATTGAGCTGTCGCCTGATTGCAGTGGTTTGATCCACGTCAGTCGTATCTCGGATAGCTACGTTGAGGATTTGCACGAAGCCGTTCAGGTCGGTGACGTCATCACCGCTTGGGTGACCGGGACCGATGCAAAGCGTCGCCGGGTGGCACTGAGTGCAATCTCGCCGGAACGCGAAGCAGCGATGGAGTCGCGACGCCAAAACGAACGTGGCGGACGCGGTGGGCGTGGCCCCGGCGGTCGCGGTCAGCGTGGCGGCCAAGGCGGTGGTCAAAGCACCGGACAAGGTCAACGTTCGGACTCGGCACCACGTGGTCGTGGTGGACAGTCCGGAGGCGACGGACGCACGGGCCAAGGTGGTCAACGCGGCGGTCGTGGACAGGGTCAAGGCCGCGGTGGACAGGGCGGACGTGGTGGCAAACCAGGTGGTCGTCCAGGCGGACGCGATGGTGGCCGAGGCGGTCGCGGTCGTGGACCAAAGAAACCAGAAGTCTACGAAGTGATCGGCAAGGATCCTGAGAAGCCAAAGATCAGCGATGCGATGGCCAAAGGCGATGAGCCCATGCGATCCTTCGGCGATCTGATGCAAATGTTCAGCAAGGAGAAAGGTCAAACGACTCCTCCGGCGGACAAGAAGCCAGCTGCGAAGCCTCCCGCCGCCGAGAAGCCGGTTGCTGAAACGCCTGCAGAAGCGAAGCCGGCTGACGCACCTCCAGCGGACGCGTCCAAGACCGAGGCTCCAGTCGTCGAAGCATCGAAACCAGCCGCTTCCGAGGGAGACGAATGAGCGACGACTTTCAGTCTCGATTGGAATCGGCCATCGCTCGCGGACGTCGGCGTGCGGAGCATGAAGCTTCGCAGGAACGGCAGAAGGAGATGTCCGAGGAAGAGCTGAAACGACTTCACACGTCGTATCGTTTGTCCTTGTCAGAACAAATTGAAACCGCCGTGCGACGCGTGGCGGATCACTTCCCTGGCTTCCGCTACGAATCTGTCTTCGGTGAAGAAGGCTGGGGTGCGGCCTGCTACCGTGATGATTTGAGGCTCGATGCCGGGCGTCGCACCAATTTGTACAGCCGCCTGGAATTGGTCATTCGGCCTTACAGCGATTTGAGAGTGCTGGATCTGAAAGGCAAAGGCACGGTCATGAACCGTGAGCTTTTCAATCGCACCCACTACACTAAAATCGCAGAAGTGGAAACGGAAGACTTCAGCCAATTGATCGACGCATGGGCGATCGAATACGCCGAGATGTATTCCGCCAAAAGCTCGACGTCTTGAGCATCCGCTGGGTGCATTCCTCAAACGCGATCAACTGGACTTCGGTCCGAAGTTGAACTCGTTCATCTGAACCGCAAGTTCGTCTAGCGGCCTGTTGATTCAATGAGCCTGACCGCGTTAGCGTCGGTTTATCAGACACCAACCTGAGCGAACGCCCATCGGCTGATTGTTGCCATTCGGTATGCGACTGAATCAACAGCCCGCTAGGTCGATTGTTCTTGGACGGCATTCTTTGCCACCTGCATCCGAGCGTGCGTCGGCAAGTGGTTTTTGCCAATTCGTCCATCGGCTTTGGCCCATCCAAGCGGACGCCCTTGATGTTGCACAATCAGCCAACCGCGTTGATCCGTGGGGACCGTGCCGCCCGCCAAAAAGGTTGCGGCTTCGGCATCGTTCAGTTCGATGCGTGCGACATTCACGGTCAAAGGATCATTGGTCTGTCTCAGTGCACACGCATGCGAGGGTTTCCAAGTTTGTCCGGTGCGGTGGGCGACTTCAGGGCCAATCGTCCAGTCTTGTTTGACCCACTCGGGAGCGCCTTTGCAGAACGCTTCCGTGATCCAGTCTCTTTGTCGAAAGAACCCTGAGTCTTCTTCGGTGGTGGCATCTGATGGGGATACTCCGAGCACGGATTGGATCAGTTCATCGCAGTCGGAATCCAGTGGTTGCTCCGATCGCAACACGCCTCGGCGAAGCAGCCATGGATCTTCCGAGAACTCAGCGGTTTCTTCGGTTGGGGCTGTGGCGATTGGTTTGGTCAATCGAGCCGCGAACGCACCGGCACATCCATCGCGATGTGGCCACACTCGGTACCCGCACTCGGCGAGCGGGCTTTGGTAGTCGGTCAAAGTTGAGACGGGAGATGGTTGCATCTCCAATTCGCGAATCATCCAATCGACTTGATCCTCGTTCTCCGCCACTGCAAAGGTGCAGGTGCTGTAGACGAGCGTTCCGCCAGGTCGAAGCAGTTTGTGGGCAGCTGCAAGGATTCGTTGTTGGCGTGCCGCATTCGTGGCCACCATCGATTCGTTGACGGCGCCCTTGGATTGCCGGCCTCGCGACAGCAAGGCTTGGCCGCTGCAGGGTGCATCAATCAGAATTGTGTCGAAGACGCCCGGAAGCTTTTCCGCGAGAGCGTCGGGATCTTCACTGCTAATCGCGTAACGATCGGAGCCCGTGCGAGACAGGTTGTACGCCAGCGGCGCAATCCTCGAACGGATTGGTTCGTTGGCGAGCAAGAAGCCGTCGTCGCCGATGGCTTCTAAAAGTCCGGTCGCCTTTCCGCCAGGAGCTGCGCACAGGTCGCAAACCAGTTGCCCAGACAGCGAATCGGTATGTGCCTGAGCGGCTGCGAGAGCGAGAAGCGATCCAGCGTCCTGCAAGTAGAATTCACCGGCAGCGAAGTCAATGGAACGAGAAGCGTGAAAGCCATCCGGTATCGCGAGAGCCAGCGGGTACCACGGCACATCGGCTTGGTTATGCGAATCGGCGTCGCTGCGGCTAATTCGAAACGCATCGGTCCGGTCGCGACGAACGCGCATCACATTCGCGTGACGCTGACTCATCGCGGCGGCGAGACGCTCCAGTTCATCGGTTGGCAATTCGATCGGTGCGATCGCCGCGGAGACCTGTTCCACATCCAGCTCAACTGGTTTGCGATTGGCGGATGGTTTGAAAGACGCCGAGGATTTGCGGCTGGCTTTCTTTGAGCCTTTTCGGGACCGACTCACGTTCGTGTGATCTTGTTCCAAACGGACATCACCAACGACAGCGTCATCGCAATCACGAGTGGCGAGGTGAAGGTGAACATGATGAATAGCACCTGCGCGAGGCTGCCGGAGTCATCTTCGGGAGGTTTCGCACCCGCCCAAATCGCGATGTCGGTTTGGACGCTCGGAACGCGAGACGCATAAAACAACCCTGCCAGAAAGACGGCGCTGATCAGGACCAGCAGCAACGAAACCGCGATGCTGACCTGCGGGCGAGGTGCGTTGCTTGAAGGCGTCCTAAAGACGGGCGGATGAACGGGATCGGCTTCAGTCATTAAAAATGCCAGACCCAAAGTTGTCGAACGGATCCGAGTTTTCTTGTGACGAGTCGTCGGGTTTCGCTCCTCCAGCGTCGCGGTTTGGCGAATTGGTCACGGTTGAACCGCGAGACCCTCCGCCACGACGGTGAAGATGGGGTTGAGGGATGCGTTTTTCATCGCCTTGCTCGCCACGAACGATCAGTGTTTCAGAATCGTCTTCTGTTGCATTGCCGCGATCGGAACCTTCGTCGGATGTGGATCCGGAATCGCTCGACGAGGAATTGGCGTAGTCGGCTTCGTCGTAGTCTCCGGCGTCAAAGTCGTCCTCGTAACGACTTCGGTAACCGGGTTGCTGCGATCGATCGAGTTCGGCTTCGAATTCTTCGATCACCGCCTGCTGAATCATTTCGCGGCATTCGCTGTTGATGGGGTGTGCGACATCCGCGTAGAGCTTTTGTGGCGAGTTCGCGTTGTGGCCGCTCAGCTTGGCGCCACAATGGTTGCAGTAGGTTGCTCGCAGGTGGTTCTTCGAACTGCAACGTCCGCAGTGGCCGGTCAACTTTCGGCTAGGCATCGCGACGAAGGGACCGCTCGTACCGTCGATGATTTTCAAATCACGAACGACGAATGATTGATCAATGGTGATCGAGCAAAACGCCCGTAGACGATCCTCCGAACTTTCCATCAGCTTGATGCGAATCTCGGTAATTTCCACGACGTACCCCTATGCGATGTGGATCTCCGACGGCACCACACAACTCATAACCGCTCGGATCAATGCGCCGCCCGGAAAAGTCGAACGCAAAGTTTCAGCAGCAATTGCTGCTTGTTGCGACGAGTCTGCCAAAGCGAAGCAAGCCGAACCGCTGCCCGTCATGTGGCAATGTGTCAGTCCAGCCTTCGACAGACATTCTAGGGCGGGATCGATGCGCGATGAAAGCCCGCGTGCGGGCGCTTGCAAGGCGTTATGCAATGAAAACTCGGATTCCGCTGTGATTCCTTGCAAAGCACGCAGTAAATCGTTGCTAGATTGGGGAGAATCGGGGACTTGGCACCTTGAATAGACTTGTGCGGTCGAAACACTCGCCGCGGGGTAAATGACGACTGCGTGCAGCGGATTGGCTAATGTGAAGAACTTCAATTTCTCACCGCGTCCCGTTGCATGCGCGCATTGGACAACACGATCGGCTTCCAGATCACCTAAGAAAAATGGGACATCACTTCCAATTTCCGCGGCCAAGGAAAGCAGCGTTTCGTTCTTAAGCGTTGCGGGCAGATCAGATCGTGTCTCGCATGCGGCGGCCCATCCTAATTGCAAAGCCGAAGCCGCATCACTGCTGGCGCCACCCATTCCCGCCCCGCTTGGAATGTTTTTGTTCAGTTGAACTTCCCAGCCGCCTTCTAAACGCAACGTTTCGGTGAGGCGATTGAGAGCACGCACGACGAGATTTTTGTCATCGGTCGGGACAAGCAGCAATCCGTTGTCTTCATCGACTTGCAATTCTGCAGCAACCGAAGTTCGACCATTCGTCCAATCAACCGACAGTTGGACGCCGGGCACCGTTGTGCGACGAACGCGAAGTTCATCACGCCAATCGATCGCGACCATCACGGTATCCAGTTCATGAAAACCGTCATCGCGACGTGCCAAGAGCTCGAGAAAGAGATTGAGTTTGGCGGGAGGCGACGTGGAATACCAACGAGATTCGGTCACTGGTTCAGGCTGCTTTTCGAGAAGACGACAGGTGGTCTTCCATGGTATCAGCAGATGCCATCGCTACCAAAGCGATCCCGAGTCGGTCGGCAAGTTGGATGGTTTCTTCGCTGTCGAGCAGGATCGTTTTGTCGGCTTCGATTGCGATCGCAGCTCCGCCCGCTTCATGAACGCGTTGAATCGTTTGTGGCCCGATCGTTGGCACGTCGAACCGCATGTCTTGATCTGGTTTGCTGACTTTGACCAATGTCCAACCACCGCGACGACAAAGTTCGCCAGTTCGTGCGATGCACGCGTCGGTGCCTTCAATGGCCTCGACTGCGATGATCGTTCCATCTTTGATCGTGATGGCTTGTCCGATATCCAATCCACCCATCGTTTTCGCGATTTGCCATCCAGCAGAAATGTCGGACTGATTCACTGATGAAGGTTTACGGCGAGTCAGTTGTCCTGTTTTGGCAAGCAACTCAGGGGCTAAGTCCGTGGCGGAGCATATTTTCATCGCGTGATTCTCATAGGTGTCGATCACCGCACCGAGCAATCTGTCGTCGCGTGCGTCCCGGCGAGCGCCAAACAAGCAGGGCCAAAAGGTTTTGATACACGTCCAGTCCGGCGTATGACGAATCCAAACCGAACCACTGTAAAGCAAATCTGACTTGAAAAGTTTGCCGGCCATCGTCACATGCGCGACGTCATTGCGTTTGAAGTATCGAAGATGGCCTCCGAAACGTCCCACGCCTGACCAAAGCACGCTTTCACAAATCTCGTTGAGCTCTTCGCCCGCATGACCGGTGATAGCCACGCAGTGAACCGGATGGCCGAGTGCCTTCAGCTTTTCGGCAACGCAGATTGGAAAACGTCCCCACCCCGCGATCAAACCAACCGGCGCGCCATCGGGCACGTCGCGAAGAATTGATTCGCAATCAAGCGGCCGGCTTTCGCTGGTATCGTGAACCGCGTGTCGCATTGGGAGAGCGTTTGTCATGGCAGTGCAGCTATGCGGGAACCTAAGTTGGTCAGGCCGCTTTGCGCTGGTTGGTGTCGGCGGGTTGTTCTTCCAAAGCTTCACTCAGCCGACCGATTCGTTGAGTCAGTCGTTTCAGTTCACGACGCATCTCCGGCAGTTTGCGTTGAACGGCCATGATCTGCATTTGATCGCGTTGCGGTGTTGCCGGTGAACCCAAATAAACTTGGTTGGGAGCAAGGTCATCCATCACACCGGCTTGAGCACCGACGATGACTCCGTCGGCCAATGCGATGTGGTCCTTCAGCCCGACTTGGCCGGCCAAGACGACATAGTCCCCGGTTGTGCAGCTGCCTGCGATTCCGACTTGGCTGCACAACAAGTTGTGTCGACCAATTTGGCAGTTGTGCGCGATCATGACTTGGTTGTCGATCTTGGTGCCTTCACCGATTCGTGTCGCACCATAAGTGCCACGGTCGATCGTTGAGCTGGCGCCGACTTCCACATCGTTTTCGATCACGACATAGCCGAGTTGTGCCGTTGGGATGTGGCGACCGTCGACCATTTTGTATCCAAAGCCGTGGGCTCCCACGACGGTGCCGGCATGCAACGTGACACGCTCGCCAAGTTGGCAGTAGGCATACAGAGTCACGTTGGGATGAAGCGTGCAGTCCGCACCGATTTGGCACCCCGCCCCAATGTTGACTCCCGGTGCGATGGTGCAACCGGGACCGATTTCGACATTCGCACCGATGTTGGCCGAGGGATGCACTTGGCTGGTTGGATCCACCTTGGCTGTCGGATCGATTCCGCTGACCGGCATTGTCTCGGCAAGTGCCGGACGGTAGTGGCTGACCAGTTTCGTGAACGCTGCGTGGGGATCATCGACCAGAATCTGCAAGCGAATCGGGGAGGCTGCCACGTATTCGGGTGCGATCACCGCGAAGGCTTGGCTGTCAGCCAATTGGCCCGCGTGGTTGGCTTGGTCGATCAGCGTGATTTGTTGAGGTCCCGCTTCGGCCGGCGGGGCAGCACCTGTGCAAATTGTGGAGGAGATTTCAACGCTTGGGGATTTTCCTTGAACGGCACCGTCCGACGCATTGGCCTCGTCAGTGGTGCAGTCGCTGAAGTCGAGCAATTGACCACCGACGAGATCGGCGATTTCTTGCAGTGACAATCCGTTGGAAGACGCCATTTGAAAAATCCTTTTTTCGTGACGTGTGTCGGGGTGCGGGGCGAGACCGTGGGTGCCTTCCTTGTAGCGGCAACCCACAAATTGACGCAACGTGAATCGTCGGTCTTGCGACGGTTCGTCAGAAAGGACTAGTACAGGGCTGCATGACGCGCGTTTGTGTTCAACCTGCGCGTTTTCCGAATGGCTCCAGCACCCAGTCGCTAACGATGCCCAGCCCTGCTCTTCGCAACGATTCTTATCTTTCGTCCGCCTCCCCGGTTTCGGTCGGCAAGCCGTTGCATGCCAATGACGCGACCACAACGAACCCGAACGGCTTGCGGATTTTCAATCCAAATGACAACGCGGCGGCGGGATCGGCAACTGAGCCCGTTCGGCAAAGTCGATTGACCATTTGGAGTTGTTTGACCGCCTCCCTGATCGCGGGAACGATTTTCGCCACGATGACCGGGTGCCAATGGGCCGCCGGAAGTCAGAACACGCAAGGTGCGGCTCTGTACAACCAAGGCCAATACACGGCGGCGATGGAGCAATTTCAGAAAGCGATTGCTTCGGATCCAACCGACTCGGACGGCTACTACAACTTGGCCGCCACGACGCACCGATTGGGAAATCAGCGACAAGATCCCAATCTGATCCGCCAAAGCGAAGCCCTTTACAATCAATGTCTGGATCACGATCCCAATCACGTCGACTGTCATCGCGGTTTGGCGGTATTGCTAGTCGATTCCGGACGTCCTGACCGAGCCTTCACGCTGCTGAAGAACTGGGCGGCCCAAAATCCAGCCCTGGCCGAGCCTCGCATCGAATTGGCACGCCTCTACGAAGAACACGGCGAACCACAAACCGCACTGAAGTACCTGGAAGACGCTGTGCAACAAGACGCCAACAACGCTCGAGCATGGTTGGCACTGGCTCGTTTGAGAGAGGCCAGCAACGATCCTGTTCAGGCATTGCAGAATTACCAGCGTGCTCTCGCTCTCGGTGGCGGCGTTTTGGGCCCCAACGGTGCGATGGTCAGCGAACGAGTGGCGGCACTCAGCCGTCAAATCAACTCGACCCGCGACGCGGCATCGTTTAATGCGGGCGGCACGCAAATGGCCACCCCGGCCGGATTCGGCTCGTCACGCTATTGAATTCCGGTTTGAAATCTCCCGGGATTTCGGCGGTTTTTCGTTCCAAACGCTGTCAACTCAGGGCAGATTCACGGTTCTTCGCGTTTGGACCAGTGGGATAGGCTAGCGAACGAATTTGGGGACAATGTTGGGTTGGATTTCCCTTCACTCCCCGATTGCCTGCCCGATTCTCATGAAATCAATGGACGCCTTGGTGTCGTTGTGCAAACGACGCGGTTTTCTTTTTCAATCCAGCGAAATTTACGGCGGTGTCCAAGGCTTCTGGGACTACGGGCCGTTGGGCGTGGAGCTAAAACGCAATCTGAAAGATGCGTGGTGGCACGACATGATCTCTGGGCACAACGAATTGGTGTCGCCCGCCGGTGCTCCGTCGACGTTTGAGATGGTGGGGTTGGATTGCACGATCATCATGCACCCACAGGTTTGGAAGTGCAGCGGCCACTACGATCTTTTCCATGATCACATGGTGGATTGTCGCGAATCGAAGAAGCGATATCGCTTTGACCAAGTCCGTGGCCGTTTTGTGGAATACCAGGGCAAGAAAATCTTTGTTTCGACGCTTGCTGAGATCGAGCAAGAAGAAGGCGAAGTGCGACGCCGTGGCATGAAGTTCTTCAAGCTTCGTGCCAAGAACGCGGATGAACTGACCGTCGAAAAAGAATCGCTGACGCTGGACAAACTCGACTCGACTGAGAACGTTTTGGCGCCCGACGCGAAGGCACTCGGAACACTGACCGAGCCCCGCGAATTCAACTTGATGTTCAAGACCACCTTGGGTGCTTTGGGTGGTGAGGAAGACACGACATTCTTGCGTCCGGAAACCGCGCAAGGCATTTTCGTCAACTTCAAGAACGTCGTCGACAGCTCTCGCGTTCGCATTCCCTTTGGAATCGGCCAAGTCGGCAAAAGCTTCCGCAACGAAATCACGCCGCGAAACTTCACGTTCCGTTCGCGTGAGTTCGAGCAGATGGAGATCGAATTCTTCTGCCACCCAAATCAGTCGCAGGAGTGGTACCGCTACTGGCGTGATCGCCGAATGGCTTGGTACACCAAACTTGGTTTGTCCAGCGAATCGCTAATCATGCGGGAGCACCACACCGAGGAACTGGCTCACTACAGCGTTGGAACCGCCGACATCGAGTACGCATTCCCCTTCCTTCCCGAAGGTGAATATGGCGAATTGGAAGGGATCGCGCACCGCGGCGATTTCGACCTTCGCAGCCACATGGAAGGCAAGCTGGATCCGGCAACCAATCCGATGACCGTCGAACTGAACGAGCACGGCAAGCCGAAGCATCGCGGCAGCGGCAAAGACCTTGCCTACCGCGACGACATCACGAACGAGAAGTTCGTGCCGCACGTGATCGAGCCTTCCGCAGGTGCGGACCGTGCTGCACTCGCGTTCCTCTGCGAAGCGTACACGGAAGACGAAGCGCCCGACGAAAACGGCAAAATGCAAACTCGAACGGTCATGAAATTGGACCCGCGTTTGGCACCGATCAAAGCCGCCGTATTCCCGCTCGTTAAGAAGGACGGGATGCCGGAAGTCGCGCAAGAGATCTACGGTGCGCTCAAAGAGCATTACAACGTCTTCTACGACGCCAAGGGAGCGGTGGGTCGACGTTACCGCCGTCAGGACGAGGCTGGAACGCCGTACTGCATCACCGTCGATGGCGATTCCCTGACGGACAAAACCGTCACCATCCGCGACCGAGACACCCTGGAACAAACCCGAGTCAAAATCGACGACGTCGTTTCAGAGATCCAGTCCCGAATGAAAGCCTCCACCTGATTCCGACAGTGAATCGGATAGACGTGTTGCGCTGTCGAACGCCGTCAAAGCAACGACTTTGATGGCGTATCCTCATTCGAAAACTCGTAGCCAAACAGTTTGCAGTCTCTCCAATGGCGAGATGCGATCAAGTCGATACCGCGTTGCGAATAGTACTTGCGGTAGTCGTCTTTGGTGGACACGTTCACTCGGCCAGTTGTCGGTGAGACATCGATTTTCAGCTGCTCGATCATCGCCAGCAGTTCTTCCAAGAGGTTTTCTTGGTGCAAGACGTGATCGACATGGACATGGCCGTTGTCATCGCAGATCCAATCGGACTGCTGTCGCTTGAGGTAGCCCTGAGGAGACTGTGGAGCATCGTCGTCGTCCAGCCAATTCAGATAGTCGTCGAATGACATCCTGCGAAAGAGCTTGTGTTCAATCTTGAGTCCTGATCGTTTGCCCCAGCGGTCGCGACGGACGTAGTTGTACCAGGAAACGTGCCAGGCCCAGGGATTTCGGACCACGGTCAGAATCTGGTTGTCATGAATGTCTCCGCTGTGGTCCTTAAACACCCGCGCGTACTGGTTGTAAGTCAAATGCCCTCTGGCATCCTCCCACCGAATCGTGGGGCAGGTTTTTGAATAAGGGGAAAAGGTTTTTTGAACAAAGGACCCGCCGCACTTAGGAATGTGCAAGTAGATCAACGAAATTTCATTTGAATCGGTTGTCGGAAGTTGCATCGGCAAAGTCCATCGCAGCGAAGATCGGGCGAAGCCAAGTGATCCAAGCCAGCATGCAGATGTTTGCACTCGACAGGGATCTGGTTTGGCAGGGACTTTTGCGTTGAAGAATTCAACAAAATCAAATTCACCCAACAAAAAACTCCCTTTGAGTTCAATGAACCCAAAGAGAGTTTCCGTTTCAAGGCCGTGATTTTCGCTCTCAGGCGGCTCGGGCAACGAATTGCGATTCGCGAGCACGCTGCATGGCAGCTTTCCAGCAAAAGTTTCTTGAGCGGCTTCCGTCGAGAATTCCGGAGTAGTCATCACCGATCACGCGGTCGTAAGTTAACGCCGCCGTCAACGCGTTGTTCTTGCCATCGATTTCCGCAGAAATACGTTTGCGATGCATCATTGTGCGGAGTTTCTCGATCCGTTGGCTGTACTTTTTAATTTTGCCAGCGACGGCAACGCTTGTGTCACTCGCCTCGGCGAGTTCTGCCTGAGTTCCTGTCTTTTCGGCGTAATTAGCCATGTGTTCAGCTAATTTTTGTTTGGTCTCGTGGTCCCCCGCACGCGCGGAGTTGAGAACGTAGTGATACCAAGCACGGTAGTCAGGCCGATCGATTTCCTGCGGTGAAATTTCGCGAATGGTTTCCAGTGTTGAGAAGAACGCATGGGGAACAGTCACTGCGTAGCCGATCGCGTCACAGAGGAAATCCTGCTTGTTTTCTTGCTGAAACATTTGAGCAGGTTTGCAGCGAGGGTCGCCGGCTTTGTAGGCATGATGGGCTCCACCTGTGCTAACAGGGCTGTAACCGTTCAGCGTAAACGGGTGTGCCACATGGAGTGCGTGGGCGTCTCTCAAAACGGCTTGGTAGGTGACATACACATCGGGGTTGCTGCTTGCAAAGCAAATTCCGTCTTGTGTTTCAATGCTGCGCAAGAATTGCCGCGAAATGCATCCGTGATAGATTGCAGGTTTCGGGCCGAGTGCCCCAATGTTGCATTCCAGCAGCTGTTGTTTGGCATTTTTGCTATCAATTGTCTCGAGCTCGCCAAACAAGCTATTCCGTTGGAACTTCACGCTGCCAGTTCGCTTTCCATAACCATCGACTGGCCAGCCGTAAGTCGGCCTGTCCCAGCTCAGTGCATCTGGCCGGTGTTGTTCAAGGATTTGGCGAAGGAAGCGGAACTGACCTGGGAGAATGCAATCATCGTCTCCGATGTAGACCACATAATCGCCTTTGCAATATTGCAAAGCGAATTCGAAATTTTGACGCATCGAGATGCGTTCGCCGGTATTGAGATACTTCAGTCGTGGGTCCTGGATGGCGTCGATGACCTGCCGTGTGTGGTCATTGCTAGCATTGTCGCTAACGATAAGCTCGAACTGATCGTCCTCGATCTGTAGTCCTGTTTGCACGGATTCTTTGAGGTAGTCAGCTCGTTCCCGAGTTGGAATGATGAGACTAATGATCACGGTGAACTCTCAATGATCGAGGAATGTTTGGGAGCAACAACTGCCCGATGGGTATGGGCACAACGCAAATTCGGCCAAGCAATGGAGTTGACGGAACAGATCCAACCTCATTAGCAACCCCGCCGGGGAGCGGTCAATGTCGAAGTGACGGCATGGCGAAATGGCCAACGCAATTTCGGTATTGTTGGAAACTGCGAGCAACGCTAAGGTTTCACGCACTTCGGGTGCCCAAAGGCGTGGGGCTCACTCGTGCTTCGATGACTAAAGGAATGGTCAATGTCGATCGTATTGCTTGCCGGTGGACTCGGCACCAGACTGCAGGAAGAAACCACTAGTCGACCGAAACCCATGGTCGAGATTGGAGGCCGTCCAATTTTGTGGCACATCATGAAGCATTTTGCTCATCACGGCCAAGATGAGTTCAATATTGCCTGTGGGTACATGGGCGACTTCATCAAGAATTACTTTCTCGATCAATACAATCTTTCTGGTGATCTCTCGATCGACTTCGGTCGCAACGTGGTCGCCCGAAAAGAAACTGAAGCGGAAAGCTGGCGTGTCAATTTGTTTGACACAGGAATTGACACGCAGACGGGTGGCCGGTTGCTGAGACTGAAGTCCCGTTTAGACAGTGGTACATTTATGCTGACCTACGGCGACGGTGTTAGCGATGTGGATGTGGAAGCCTTGCTGGATTTCCATCGTTCACATGGTCGCCTAGCAACCGTCACTGCTGTTCGTCCACCAGCTCGATTCGGCGGGCTGATCATGAGTGGCGACTTCGTGGATCACTTCACTGAAAAACCAGTCTCCGGAGAAGGCTGGATCAACGGTGGGTTCTTGGTCCTCGAACCTGGCATCTTTGATTACTTGTCGTCGGATCGGGACAGCCTGGAAGCAGACGCTCTTGAGCGGGTAGCAGCGGACGGACAATTGGCCGCCTATCGTCATGACGGATTCTGGCAGTGCATGGATACACTCCGTGACAAGCACTATTTGCAGCGATTGTGGGACGAGGACCGCGCCCCATGGCGAACATGGGATCGCGATGTGCAACAACCCCGTTTGCGGATCGGTCCCACAAAGGCCAAAGCTGCGTAGACAAATTTTCGCAATGGGTGTGAACTTTGGTGGCGCCCGACACCATCCTCAACGATCTACAATTTCACGAGTTTATTCATGAACGTTTCCCACAGCAGCAAAGCAGCCTTTCAGCCAAGCTTTTGGAGAGACCGTTCGGTATTGGTGACTGGCGCGTCGGGGCTAGTTGGCGGATGGCTAGTCAAGCAATTGTTGGAAGCAGAAGCCGATGTCATTTGCTTGATTCGTGATTGGACGCCGAATGCTGAGATCGTCCGTTGTGGCGATCTTGATCGCGTGACGGTTGTTCGCGGAGATATCTGCGATCAAGACTGCCTGGAGCGAATATTGGGGGAACACGAGGTCTCGACGGTCATGCACTTGGCGGCGCAGACCATCGTCGGAATCGCCAATCGCAATCCTATTTCGACCTTCGAGGCCAATATCGGCGGAACATGGAAGTTGATGGAGGCTTGCCGTCGCAGTCCCAAGGTGGAGCAAATCGTCGTGGCGTCCTCGGACAAGGCCTATGGCGATGCGAAGGTGCTGCCCTACACGGAGGAAACTCCTTTGGTTGGAATGCACCCGTACGATGTCAGCAAATCGTGTGGCGATTTGATTGCACAGACTTATGCAAATACCTACGACTTGCCAGTCTGCGTGACTCGTTGCGGCAACTTCTATGGTGGGGGGGATCTGAATTGGAACCGGATTATCCCTGGCACGATTCGGTCAGTGTTACGTGACGAAGCACCGGTCATTCGATCTGATGGTTCGTTTGTTCGCGACTATTTCTATGTGGAAGACGGTGCTGCTGCTTACATGCACTTGGCCGAGCAGATGGCCCAACGCCCCGAACTCAGCGGAGAGGCGTTCAACCTTTCGACGGAGATCCAAGTTTCTGTCTTGGACCTAGTCAATCAGGTTCTTGAAGCGATGGGCTCTTCGCTTCAGCCGAGCGTGTTGGGAGAAGCTTCCAATGAGATTCAGCATCAATACTTGGACGCGAGCAAGGCTCGGGATATGTTGAATTGGCGGCCAGATTTTTCACTGAACGAAGGGTTGGCTCGTACAATTCAGTGGTACCAGGATTATTTTGAGAACCATCAAAATCAGCGGTCCGTGATTGCCAACGTCGCAAATTCGATTGCTGCGGCCTGAACCCATTGGATGAGGCGGTTCAGCCTCACGTTGACACACGGATGTCAGTTGTACAGTTCTGTGACATGAACTGTCGGATCACTTCGGTTGTTTGGACGTGGTTCTCTATTGCCGCCGTTGCTGGCCCAGCCAGCCAAAGCACAGAACGACTTCGCCACGCCTGTTCGGCATCTTAGGTGGCTCTGTTGAAACCGCGGAAACGTCTCACTTCGTTCGTTTCAAAAAACCGTCGGGTGCGACGGTGATCAGCAATTTGTCGTTGAATGCTTTGTCAATCGTGAAGTTGTCGTTGTCGCCAATGTATTGGTGAACGGCTGTTTTCGCATTGTCGCCTTTGCCCCAGGGTCGATCAGGAAACATGTCTTCTGGAAGATCTTCAATGATTGTATCGAAGACGACGCAATAACTGCCGACGGACGTCATCGGAGCGTATGCCCGCAATTCGGCCAGGACATGGTCGTGAGTGTGATTGCTGTCTAGGAATACGAGCACCCGTTTCTTTCCGTTTGCAAGTTCGGCAACCTGAGCGACAATTTCAGGGGCTATGCTGGATCCCTGGATCATTTCAATGCGTTTAAACATTGGGTGTTCTTCGATCGCACTGCGGTTGTGGTCGCGAATATCGATGTCGATCCCGACGACTTTCGCGTCCTGGTTTCCTCCACATGCAGCATTTAATTCCAGCAAAGAAGCCGAAAGTATCAGCGAACCGCCGTGAGCGATTCCGGTTTCGATGATGAGGTCAGGCTGTATGCTCCAAATCAGTTCTTGGATCGCAACAATGTCTTGGGGGTATTGAATGATTGGACGACCCAGCCATTCGAAGTGATAGGAATATTTGTGAGCGTTTGCCTGGTTGATCCAGGTTTGGGTGGCGTTCTTCAGTTCTTGTGATTTTCCCTGCGTTTGAATTTCTTCGTCGCATTCGGATTTGAATTTTTCGTACGGTGTCATGAGTTGGCTTTCGTGATATTGATTCTTACTTCGTATTTGTTTCCGTCCGCTTCAAACCAGCATGACGGGTGTTCGTTGAATGTTCGAGCTCTCAAACGGTTTAGTAAATCTTCCGCTTGGTACGATTGCTCCAACATGATTTGACTAGCCGGTTCCAGTTCCGACGAATGATGAAAACTGCCCTTGCTCAAGTCCTGGGGGGTTCTCGCGAATTGGAGCAGGCGAATTTTCGGATAGGTTTCTCGAAAGAGATCGACCATGGCTGTCTGGGCGCGGTAAAAGAGCGATTCACCATTGTCTTCCCAATCGTAGGCGATTTTACGCTGGGCCACGATGTCACCGCTGTCGACCCCTTGTTCGACCATGTGGAGCGTGACTCCGAAGGGTGCCTTCTCGACGATAGCCCAAAAATTGTAGTGCTTGCCTCTGTTGAATGGCAGCAAACTGGGGTGGGTGTTTATGAAGCCGTGCCGTGGAAAGTCGAGGAACGCCTGACGAATCAGTCGGGGCCACCAGGCTAAAATGCCCAAGTCTGGTGCGATTGACCTTGTCCCGGCAAAATCGAGGACCTGTTGCTCGGAACGAAACGCAACCACCGGAACATGGTGCTGCTTAGCGGCTTCAGTAATGCTGTTTTCTTGTGTCGTAACAACGAGGCAAAGATCGTCTGCGTAGTGCTTCAGCAGCCAGTCGGCGATTTGAGTCCCAACGTGTCCATCGGCAAAGAGAGCAAGTTTCATTTCAAGAGCTCCCAGTCGGATTCAGATCTCGGACAATGGCTGCAACACGGTGAATGTCAGAGTCTTTTATGTCGTGATAGCTGGGCAGATTGAAGGAGCGTTTGGGCAAGTCGTATGAATTGACGTTCTCAGGTTTGCTATCGAAAAAGTCGAGGCTGCTCAGCGGGTGGAAGAACACTCTGGCATCAACGTTTTCGGACCGGAATCGTTCGGCGAGCATGTCGCTGGTGATGCCAGAGTCTTGAGAACAGACGATAGATGGCATCCAGGCTCCATTGACCGTGCCTTCGCCCTCGGGGTTTAGCGAGACCCAATCGAGGTCAGATAGTTCTGTCCGGTACGCTGACATGATTTCGCGTTTGCGATCAATCAGCGACTCGATGCGTTCCAGTTGTGCGCATCCAATTGCTGCTTGGATATTTGATATCTTGTATTTGAAGCCAACCATGTCGGGCCAAAACTGTTTGGTCTGAGTTCGAGACCGACCGTGGTTGGATAATGTCAAAACAGTTTCGTACAGATTGGCGTCATTGGTCACGAACATGCCGCCTTCACCGGTGGTCAGTGTCTTTGTGCCGTGGAACGAGAATGTTCCGAAGCGGCCGATGCTTCCGGCTCGCCGACCATGGTGTTCTGAGCCAATCGCTTCGGCTGAGTCTTCGATGATCGGTAGGTTCTTGCGTTCCCCCAAATCGCACAGAGACTGCATGTCACAAACATTGCCGTACAGGTGGACGGCAATGATGGCTTTTGTCTTGCTAGTGATCGCCGCCTCGGCTTTTTCCGGATCAATGCACCATGAATCTTGCAGGACGTCGACAAATACCGGTGTTGCACCCAAGTGAACGATGGGTGCTGCAGTCGCGATCCAGTTGGTGTCGGCCAGGATCACTTCGTCGCCCGGTCCAATTCCTAGTGCGGCCAGTCCCATGTGGATCGCGCCAGTGCAACTGGAGGTCGCGATGGCATGGTCAACACCGAGGTGTTCTCGGAACGCTTGTTCAAAGCGGCCGATGTATTCATAGCACTTCGCACCCCATCCGTTTTCGGCAGCATCTGTTGCGTAACGGACCTCGAGGTCCGTGATGGATGGTTTGGTGTAGTGAATCCTGGGTTTCATATGATTCTCAGGCTTGGGATGGCACTTACCAATTTGGCGTTCCATTGACGCGTGTAATCAAGTTGTTTCGCGATTTCGTCGAGGAGGTTCCATGGAAGGACCACGATGAAGTCGGGTTGCTTGGAGCGCAATTCATCTTCGTCGACGATTGGAATTCGACTGCCGGGCATGAACTTGCCCTGTTTCGCAGGATTGCGGTCGACGACAAATTGAATCAAGTCCGGCCGAATGCCAGCGTAATTGAGCAACGTGTTTCCTTTTGCAGCGGCACCATACGCTGCCACACTTTTGCCTGCTTTCTTAGCGTCGATCAAGAAGCGAATAAACTCGTCCTTGACATCATTGGTTTTTTGTTGGAATCCGAGATAGAAGTTGGCGGTTGTCAGTCCGATTTTTGCTTCGCTATGAAGTAGCTTCTCGACTTCGGAAGAGATTGCTCTTTGTCCAGTGTTGGCGCGTTGGGCGAACACGCGAAGGCTGCCGCCATGTGTTGTCAGTTGCTGGACATCAAACACACGCAAGCCATTGGATTCGAACACCGCCTTGACTGCCGTCAGCGACAGGTATGAGAAGTGTTCGTGATAGATCGTGTCAAACTGAATTTCCTGGACCAGTTTCACTAAGTGTGGGAATTCAAAAGTCGCGACACCGTCATCCTTCAGTAGAATGCTGAAGCCACGCACAAAGTCGTTGATGTCGGGAACGTGCGCGAGGACGTTGTTCGCGGCGGTGAGGTCCGCTCGTTTATCTTGCTCAGCGAGTTCGGTTGCCAAGCCAACGCCAAAAAATCGTTCGACAACTTCAATTCCTTTCTCGCGAGCCGCTTGCGCTGTACTTGCCGTGGGTTCGATGCCCAAACACGGGACACCGGCCGCCTGAACGTATTGAAGCAGGTAGCCATCATTGGCAGCGACCTCGACAACATGGCTGTTTTGGTTGAGCGAGAACCGCTCGGTCATTTCATGAACATACTTTTCGCTGTGTGCCAACCAACTGGTGGAGAAACCACTGAAATAGGCATAGTGGGAATCGAAAAGTTCTGCGGCATTGGAGAAGTCTTCGGTTTGGACCAGCCAGCATCGATCACAAACTAATACTCGCAGCGGGAACCACTTTTCAGGTGATAGCAGTGATTCTTTTGTGAGATAGGCGTTGGATGGCGGCGCGCTGCCCAGGTCGACAAACGGAAGTGTCAGCGGATGTTGGCAATGTCGGCATTTCATAGTTGGATTCCGTTGAAACTATCGTCAAGTTTCGGAAGTCGATTGTCGCGGTCAGAGCGTTGCGAGACTTCCAGCGGCCATTCGATAGCCAAAGCAGGGTCCATCGCATCAAGGCCGGCTTCTGAGTCCGCGCGATAGAACTCCGTGTGCAAATACAGCAACTCGCAGTCATCGGTCAAAGTCTGGAATCCGTGCGCGAATCCTTCGGGAATGAAGAAAGTGCGGTGATTGGATTCGCTAAGGATGACCCCATGCCAGTGAAGGTATGTCGGTGAGTCGGGACGGAGATCGACCGCAACATCAAAAATTTTGCCGTGCAGACAGCTGACAATCTTCTTTTCGCAATGAGGCGGTCGTTGGAAATGCATGCCTCGAACGGTACCGCGTTGCTGGGTAAGCGTTCGATTGATTTGAACAATTGTGGAGCCGTCGAGCAGTTCGGCGAGATCCACATCGCAATGCATCCGTTCCAGATATCCACGGTGATCACCGATCGGCATACGCTCGAGAACGATCAGGGGCTCGAGTGGCGTGGTGTGTAGCTGGAAGCGATTGGTCATGGGGTTTCGGCGGTCCATCCTGGAAGCTTCACCACAAGCGTTGCGGCGACGCCAATCATGTGGATGCTGTCGCCAACCGCTTGGCGATTGTCAGCAAATCGCTTTTGCAAATCCCGCAGAGGGTGAATTTGCCGCCCAGGGTAACGGTTTTATGTGTCAGTTCAATCATGCTGACACATGAGCCGAAGAATTCACCCCATGCCGGTGAAGAGGTGGCGTTTGATGGCGGCGGCTTTGGGGGTGAGTTGGTTGGTGGCTTGGGATTGAGATTTGGCGGATGCCGGGGGGACTCGATCGGGTTGGTCGAAGTCGATCAATTCCAGTTCGCCGTTTTCGTATTCGACCATCGCGGTGGCGTTTTCGACCCAGTCGCCCAGGTTGAAGTACAGCGGGCGCTTGGCATCGGGATTGTCCGACGTGGGGCTGAGTCGTCGCACGGTCGGAATGTGGATGTGACCGCAAACGATTGCGTCGCAGTCGTTTTCGCAAGCGTGTTGGCGAACCTTGGATTTGAATCCGCTGACCCACTGCACGATTCGTTTGGTGGTTTGCTTCAAATAGCGACTGATTCGGCGGGGCTTCATCCGCAACCATTTCAGCACGCGGTTGATCGCTCGGTCAGCGGTTAGCAGAATTGTGTACAGGAACGTACCGATCAGTGAGAGCCAGTGGGCTTGGCGTTCGACTTTGTCGAATTGGTCACCGTGCAGGACCACGACGCGGCGGCCATCGACGGTTTCGTGAACGAATTGTTCGCCGACAGCCACGTCTTCTGACTCAGCGATTTCGGGCCAATCGACATGCCGCAGGTAATCGTCGTGATTTCCCGGCGTGTAATGAATCGCGGTACCTTCGGCGGCGAGCTCGGCCAATCGATTCAGCAAGCGATCGTAAATTGGAGGCCAATACGGCTGCATGTGCAGCACGCGGGCGTCGATGAAGTCACCAACAAGATACAGGTGTTCAGGTGAGTGGCTGTTTAGAAAAGCAAGCAGTCGGTCGACTTGCGCGTGGCGAAGCCCCAGGTGAACGTCGCTGATGAAAATGGAACGAACCGACCGCGTCGCTCGGTGCTCAGCCGCCGTTTTCGCGGGCGCAACCGTCGCGCTGGATCGCGAAAAAGGTCCCGTTCGCCGGCGGCGAGGGGGCAAGACGGTGGACGATTGGTTGGGCAAAAAAGTGATCAACAGGGTGGTCCATCGGGCCAAACGAAGGTCAACGTGTCTGTCGTCAGGATAACCACTGACATCAAAAGTCGAGTCCCAATGATTCGAAAGAAGAAATCAATTCACGAAATAATCATTCGGTGACTCTTCTGCTGGCACCGTTTGGTCATGCCCGTGTCGTGCTGGATGCCCCCGAGGACAATTTACGGGCAGGCATTCTGCGACAATCCGCATTTTTCAGGATTTGGACCTGGGCGACGGTTTGATCGCAAACTCAGAAGTTGTCAGGGGGACACTTCAGCGACAGATGGTCGCAGTTGCGGGGAACCATTCCCGCGGCTCTCTAGGCTGAACTGTCCCCAAGGCGTAAACTCCGAGGGTTGAGCCGATTGAACCGATAGGATGGACGCGTTGCGGCGTTATCTCAAACGGTGGACGACGGTTCTTCGATTGGCCAGTTTCCACCTCAAGAAGACCTGGACCCCCGTGTCTGAACTCACTCGTTCGCAATCGTTTTTCCTGCGTCACGAATTCGCCATTCGACGACTGCACTCGCTGACCGGGATTGTACCGCTGGGCGTTTACATGGTCATTCACCTGACCACCAACGCCAGTCTGCTCAACGGGACGGAAACGTTCCAACGAGCGGTGTTTATGATCCATAGCCTCGGGGATTTGCTGCCCGTGGTGGAATGGGGAGGCATTTTTGCTCCGTTGTTGTTCCACGCGATTTTGGGCGTTTGGATCATCCGGACGGGCAAGTCCAACCTCGGAAACTATCAATTCACCGGCAACCGCCGTTATGTGTGGCAACGCTGGACTGGGCTGATCGCCCTGGTTTTCTTGATGACTCACGTGTTGCACCTGCACGGTTGGTTCCATGCCGGATTTTGGCTGGCGATCATGGAGCCGCTCGGGTTTGCGAGCTTTGACCCATACAACGCTGCCTCATCACTTGGCCAAGCGATGCAGGGCTACGTCTGGCCAGCGTTTTACTTGGCGGGCGTCTTGGCGACGGTTTATCACTTGGCCAACGGCATCTGGACCGCTGGAATCACCTGGGGATTCTGGGTTTCGCCACAAGCTCAGCAGCGAGCCACCAAAGTATGTGTGGCCTTCGGAGTCATTTTGGCGGTTATTGGAACAGCGGCTTGGTGGGGTGCGGTCCGAATGGACGCCGAAGACATCGCTCAGGCCCGAGCCGATGAAAACATCATGTACGAAGCGGCCAAGGAAACCGGTTTGGCTTACGACATGCCCGAGAAACGAACACCAGTCGACGTCGAGGAAGCCGAGAGTGCATCCGGTTCTGACGACGACGTGATCACCGAATAAGTTTGCAACCACCCATTTTGATTCTTTGAAGGAAACATTCCATGGCACAATCCAACTCGCCCACTCGCGTGGTTGTCGTTGGGGGTGGTTTGGCCGGTTTGGCGTCGACGATGAAGTTGACCGAGCTGGGCGCCCAAGTCGATTTGATCAGTTTGACGCCGGTCAAACGTTCGCACAGTGTTTGCGCGCAGGGCGGCATCAACAGCTGCAATGACGCGACTCGGCAGCTGGGCGACGATGAGTGGAAACACCTCGACGATACGGTCTACGGGGGTGACTTTCTGAATCACCAACCGCCCGTCAAGGAAATGGCTTACTGGGCACCCAAGGTCATCGAGCTGATGGACCGCCTGGGCGTGCCGTTCAACCGTACCGGCGAAGGTTTCATCGACCGTCGGCGGTTTGGTGGGACTCTCTATAAACGAACCGCATTCGCGGGGGCGACCACCGGACAACAGTTGCTGTATGCCTTGGACGAGCAAGTGCGTCGCCAAGAAACCGAAGGCAACGTTCGTAAGTTCGAATTCTGGGACTTCCTGGGCCCGATCCAAGATGAAACCGGACGCTGTCGCGGCGTGGTGGCTCAAGACATGGTGTCAATGGAAATCAAAGCGTTTCCGGCGGACGCGGTCGTGGTTGCGACGGGCGGATGTGGCTTGATCTACGGTCGCAGCACGATGAGCGTGTTCTGCACCGGCAGTGCCGCGAGCCGTTGTTTCCAAAACGGTGCCAAGTACGCCAACGCGGAATTCATTCAGGTTCACCCAACGGCGATTCCAGGTGCTGACAAGCTGCGTTTGATGAGCGAATCGGCTCGTGGTGAAGGCGGACGCGTTTGGGTTCCACGCACCCCTCAGGATTCTCGCGGTCCTCGCGACATTCCCGAAGCGGATCGCTACTACTTCTTGGAAGAACGCTACCCCGAATACGGGAACTTGGTTCCGCGCGACATCGCGACGCGTGAGATCTTTGATATCTGCGTCAACGAAGGGCTCAGTGTCGAAGACGATCGCATGTGCGTGTATCTCGATTTGACGCACATCCCGCGTCACGAGCTGGATCGCAAACTCGGCGGCATCTTGGAAATCTACGAGAAGTTCCAAGGCGTCGACCCACGCGACGAACCCATGAAGATTTTCCCGGCTGTTCACTACAGCATGGGCGGATTGTGGGCGGACTACGTGAAGAGCGAAGACGGCGGTTTGGAAGCCGGTGCACCTCGCAATCACATGACCAGCATCGACGGTTTGTACGCGATTGGCGAATGCGATTACCACTATCACGGTGCAAACCGTTTGGGTGCGAACTCGTTGTTGTCGTGCATCTTCACCGGATTGTTCACCGGTTCGTCCATCATGAACTACTCGGCATCGCAGAAGTCGGGTGCGGACGACGTGCCTCAATCGCTGCTTGATTCCGCTGTGAAGGCACAGCAAGACCGCCACGATCACTTGCTCAACGGAAACGCGGGAAGCGACGAGAATCCATACCTGATTCACCAAGAGCTGGGCGATTTGATGACTCGCGTTGCCACTGTGGTTCGTCGCAACGACCAATTGGAAGAAGCGATCAAGAAGGTCGACGAACTGCACGAGCGAGCGATGAAGGTTTCACTGGCCGACACAGGTTCGTGGACCAACCAAAACGTCATTTTCGCGAAGTCATTGCAGGACATGTTTCCACTGGCAAAAGCCCTGCTCAAGGGAGCTTTGCAGCGAGACGAGTGTCGTGGGGCTCACTTCAAGCCTGACTTCAAGAAGCCATCGTTGACTTCCGAGGATCCCGTTGAGCGTCGTCGCCAAGCCGAAGCATGGTGCGATGAGTTTGAAGCCAACAATGAGAAGTATCTCAAGACCACGGTTGCAACCTGGAACGCCACCACGAACCAACCGGATCTCGCTTACGAAGATGTTGATACATCGTTGATCCCACCTCGTCCGCGCTTGTACGGATTGGTGGGTGCCGAGGCGATCGAAGAAGTTTGGAACGAACGGGCCGCCAAGAAGTTGGCTCAATCGAAATCGGGCACGGGGTTGGTGGGAGCCAACTGAGTTCTCCTTCGTTTTCAACCTTTGCGTTTCCCGCCAATCGCTTTGTTCACCGCACTGCCTCTCAACCACCTTTTGAATCCTTGATCCGATGATTGCTCTCGAACCTTCGACAAAGAAACGACCCGAGTTCATCAACGTTCGTGTGCGCCGTCAGGACGCTCCCGGAGAAGCTCCGTACTGGGAACTGCACAAGATCAAGTATGAGCCGGAGATGAACGTGATCAGCGTTCTGCAACGGATCGCAGCTCAGTCAACCAACCGCGATGGCAAGAAGGTGACTCCTGTTGCCTGGGATTGCGGTTGCTTGGAAGAAGTTTGCGGTTCATGCACGATGGTCATCAACGGCCGAGTTCGTCAAAGCTGTAGCGCGTTGGTCGATCGTTTGCTCGTGGACAATGCTGACGAAATCGTTTTGGAGCCGATGAGCAAGTTCCCCGTTGTTCGCGACCTCGTCGTCGACCGGGCTCGGTTGTTCCAAGGATTGGAGCGAGTCAAAGCTTGGGTGCCCGTCGACAGCTACTACAACATGGGTGCTGGCGAGCGGATCCTGCGGGAAGACCAAGAACGCAATTACCCACTCAGCCAGTGCATGAGCTGTGGTTGTTGCCTCGAGGCTTGCCCTCAATACAACAAGATCGAGCTGACGCAAAAGTCTGGTGAAACAGCTGAGGAGTTCGAGGCTCGCAAGAGTCAGGCATACTCCGAAGCGTTTGTCGGTCCACACGCGATTTCGCAGGCGATGCTATTCAACAACCATCCCACCGGAAAATCGCTGGCCGGCGAGCGACTGGATGCACTCGAAGGACCCGGCGGTTTGGCGTCCTGCGGGAACGCTCAGAACTGCGTTGCGGTTTGTCCGAAGGAGATTCCGCTGACGACCTCCATCGCACGTGCCGGGCGAGCGACAACTCTGCATGCGATTAAGAAGTGGTTTGACAAGTAATTGCGTTGGTTGCGGTATCTATGGGCCGCTCCCAACACGCTGATCGGAATCACGATCGGGTTGTTGTTGGGGGGACGTGTTGTGTGGGTTTCAGGAGTCGCTGAAATTCACGGACGCTGGATTGCCCGGGGCCTGCGATCGATGCCTGTTCCCGCCGCGGCCATGACGCTCGGCCACGTTGTGCTTGGTTGCACGATCGCGGATCTGGAAAGAACTCGCAGGCATGAGCGAGTTCACGTTCGGCAGTATGAACGGTGGGGGCCCTTCTTTTTGCCCGCTTACCTGGGTGCTTCGTTGGTGTTGAAGCTGATGGACCGCGATGCGTATCGCGGCAACCCGTTTGAGATCGAAGCTTACGCAGTGGATGACCCGTCAAAGCGAAGCTTCTAACGTGTCCCTCAAAGCAACTTCCGGGTTGAATGACCGTACGATGGACTTCCAAGTCCGTTGATGGCAGCGTTCTTCACCAACTTGGAAGTCGGTCGCACGGCCGACTAGATCCTGAGTCTTCAGTCTTCAGGGCTTCGACGTGTCCGGCGTGATGTCGAGGCTCCAGTTGTGCAGCAATCCAAACCGTTCGCTGCGTGTTCCCACGATGACCAATTGCCAAGTGCCCTGAACATTCTTTCCGTTGAAAGAACTCAGGCTGGGTTGGTTCTTCAGGCGGCCTTCGGGGATGAAGGTTCCTTCAAATGGTGGGCGAGCTTTTGTGATCGGCAGTCGTGCGTCGTCATCGAACCGAGTTCGGTCGAAGTGGTCATCGTGCCCGCCGACTCCGGAAAACAATTCGATCTTTGTCTCGTCAGGGCCGACCAGGTAAGCATCGAGTGCTTCGTCGTGCGTGTGCGTGATCGAAAGCTGAACGTTCACGTCGGCGATCACATATTCTTCTTCGATGAAGATTTCTGAGACGACTGTTTTGCGAGGCGGCAAAGCGGAGGCGGTTTCGTTTCGGTAGTTGCCGCCCATCAACGCGGTTGATCCCGCGAGCTCGCTTTTGGTTAGCAAGCCGTCGGCGTTTTGATCGTACGATTCAAACTCAGCCAGCAGTTCAGGGGTCCATTCGGAGGTGAATTCCGGCATTGAGATCTGTTGGTCGCCGTCTTGGTCGCGTTCAAAGAACCACGGCGGCAATCCTTCCGCGTCCTGGTCTTCTCGTTCCTGGACTTGGAGAAGGTGATCGTTCAATTCGTCGCGAGAAATCTCGCCGTCTCGGTCGAGGTCGATGCGACCGAAGGGGATGCCCATCGCGACGGTTTCGCTGGCTTCCAGCCTTCCGTTGCGATTCTGGTCGAATCGTTCCATCACGGTCGATGCCAGGTAATAGCGACGATCGCGGCGCCAGTAACGTGAGTCATCTTCGCGACTGGGCCGTTCTGTCTCGCGGACCTCGCTACCCACTCGTCGGCGTTTCTTGATCAGTTCACCCGATGCATTCGAAAGCAGGCGGCGTCGAGCGTAGCGTTGGGCCAATTCGATGACGCTGAGTCGGTTGTCACCGTCGTAGTCTTCTTCGAATGGATCCCGGTATCGCCAATCAGCTCGTTCCACTTCACGTCGGTCAAGGAATCCATCTCGATTGCGATCACTTCGCGATAAAGTGCGTTCGGCTTGGCGATAGTCGGCGGCGGTGTACTGGAATTTCATTTCACCCAGCCCGAACTCGGGAACCATCGGTTCATCGTCCAGTGGGCCAAACGGACGCACGGTGATTTCGTTTTCGGGGTCAACTTCTCGTGATGAAGTGCCGTTCTGCAATGCGTGATAAATACGCACCGCTTCCTGCCAACGCTCGACCGAGTTGTCCCGGTTCAGGTCCATTCGGCGCGCTTCGGCCACACGTTCGAGATAGGGCCGAGCGAGTGCCGTGATTTCTTCTGGTTCAATATCGCCGTCTTGATCGCGATCGAGCCGTTCCAGCGATTCGCGAAGCCCCGATTGTGCGTTGGCGACGTTGCCGTCCGAAACCACGGCAGCGGCCATGGCTGCCATCGAGACCGGCAGAGCGGCTCGAAGAACAGTGCGACGCAATGACTTGATGAACGAAGAAAACATGGTGACGTTCCAGTGGAATCGCATCATCGTCCTCCTCGGTCTCGCGAACGATCGCGGGATGAAGATGTGGTCGGTCGACGGCTAGTGATCGTCGACGCACCGAGCACTTGCTGCAGCACTTCGCCCATGACTTCATCGCTGCTGGGGATGATGACTTCGACCGCTTGTTCGCCACGCGAATCGATCGTTTGAACGAGCGTTTCCACTTCGGCAAACAGTTGCTGAGGTGCGGTCACGATCAAGGAATTGCTGGCTTCGTGAACGGCGACGGTCATCTTCGGTTCCAAGTCACGAGCCGCTTGGGAGGCCGATTTTTTGGGTGGATTCTTCGAGTTGCCGCGGTTGTCGCCATTGCGAGCCGCGTCGCGTGCATCGGAATCGTTTCCACCACCGGCTGCCGCGTTGGCTTTGCCCGGTCCTTCGGCCATGCGACCGGCGTAGGCTGCTTGAACGGCTTCGGCGACGTCCGCCGCACGGGTGTGTTTGAGTTCGATGACGCGGGAAGTGCCGTAGGTTTGCACCGTCGTGATGCTGCGGTCTTTGTCGATGATTTTGAGATAGTTTTCGATCAAGTCGATGTCGTCGGAGGATCCCTGAGCGATCAAACGATTCAAACGCGAATCGGAAACGATCGTGATGGAGCCAAACAGCAACGTCATCGTTCCGTCACGAGTGGTCAGGAAGCTGCCGAGGTAACCGCCGGACGAAACCGAAGTCATCGTGCCGTTGATCAATGTTCCGGCTTCACCTTCTTTGGCTGCCTCTCCGCCCTCAAGCAACTCCGCCAGCATTCGCAGCGCGTCGTCGGGACGAATGTGTTGCAGGTAGAAAGCGATGGGGGGCGATGATGCAGGCTGCATCGATGTGCCGAGCGATCGCAAGTGTTGCTCGAACTCGTTGAGTGCCGTCGTGTCTTCGGATTGCAGGATCAATCCACGTGAAGTGATTTGGCAAGTGATCGGTTGAGATCGCGAACGTGTGACGGTTGTCAGCAAGCGAGCTTCGGTGGGCTCGTCGGTCAGGCTGCGTTTGCTGGTCAGTTCGAGGGCCTTGTGGTCAGGGCCGGGATCAGAGCTTTCGGACGCGTCGCTTTCGTCTTCGTTGGGGACGCGTTCAAGCACGTTGGGCGAATCGGATTCGTGTCCTGGATAGAGGATCACCGGATTCGTCGATTGCCAAAACTTGGCGCCGGTTTCCAGCAAGCGTTGCGCGTTTTTGCCTTTGAACGGAAGCACGCGAATTTGCTCGGCGTCGCTTGGTGCACCGCCTTTTTCGAGTCCTTCGACGATGGTTTTGATTTGGTCGATGCGATGACGTTTGCCTCGAACGAACAGGCGGCGATTGCCTGGATCAGCGTCGATTCGAGGGGTATCGGGATCAATGTCATCCGGATCGGCGTACTCGTCAGGCAAGTCCAACATCTGATCGATCAAGCTGATCGCATAGGACGGATCGACTGACTTCAGTTGGATGACTTCGAATTCATCGTCTGCGGCTTGCAGTTCATCCACGGTCTGGCTGATTTCCGCTTGGGTTTCAGCCGAAGCCAAAGCGACGATCGTGCCCGCGTCATCGTCCATTGATAGGCGAACGGTTTTGCCGGAAAGCAGTGTCTGTAGGACGTTGTAGACCGTCCGAACGTTTCCGCCTGGAACGAGGTAGGACCGAAGTTGCATCGGTTCGTTCGAAGAGACTTTGGCAGAGTCGGGCTGATCGACCGCTTTGACCAAACCTTCCAGCAATTTCACTTTGTCTTCGATGCCGGTGACGAAGATGCTGTTACCACCCAGATCAGCTGACAGGCTGACATCAATGCCGATCATCTCATCCGTCGCCAGGCCCAAGTGCGGTCGAGCAACAGTCAGGACGTCGTCCGCGGTAACGTGTCGCAACTGGAACGACTGGACGATCGTGCCGTTGTCCATTTCGTCCAATTTGAACGCCGACAGAACCCGTTGGACGCTTCTCAGTTTCGCGACGGAATCGGTGACGATCAGTTGGTTGGTTTTGTAAAGGACCGTTGGGCTGGTCATCAAGTTCAGTGCCGACAATTCTTGAACAGCGTCTTCTCCATCGATCTCACCGAGTGAGAAAATGCATTTGACGACGTCGTGTGGTTTTCTGTCGGCGAGTTGTTCGGCGTCGACGAACTCGGCCAACGTTTCAAGCTGTTGGACTCCGCGCGGGTCGGTCAAATCGATGACCGAAAGCAAGCGACCGCTGCGAACCAACGTGAATCCTTCCGAGATCAGAAACAGATTGACTCGGTCAATCGCTTCTTGAACGGTGAACTCGCTGTTGTCGGTGTAGGTGAAGCTGCCCGATGGCAACTCACTGATGTGCAATGCCAGGTCCGCTTCATCGGCCAGCCACTGGATCACTTCTCGCCATGGAACGCCGTTGAACGAGAACCGCAACGTCTCCGCTGTTTGCGAATCAACGTTTGGTTGTTCGACCGAATCGGCTGGGGTGACGTCGACAACTTCGTCGGCTGAACATGGACGAATGTTCGGTGCTGCGGTGCCAGTGCCCACGCACGCGCCGGCCAGCACGGCAAGTGCCAGCGAAGCTCGAACCCGTCGTTTGCTCGAGACGCTGCGATGACGCTCGGTCTTCAGACCTGCGGACGCATCGCGGCCTGAGAAACATTCGTCCAAAGCGACCCATCGCTTTGGGAAGTTCAGTGCATTGTTCATGAGGCTGGAAGCTCGGTGGCGGTGAAACCAGCGGCTTTGATTCGGTGGGAGGTGGGAGCGATCGCGGGGACTGTCGAGAACGATGATCGCAGGGGGGACTTGTAGAGTACTGAATTATCAAACAAAGTCAATGTTTTTCGGGGTTTTCGGGCTGCCGAAGCCCCCTGGGATCATTGGTCTGTGTCATTCTCGCGACGCGTTTTTTGCCAAATCCGCCGTGTTCGAGTGGCTGGTGAGTCGAAGTCGCGACGCGAATCAGACGGCTGATCAAAGTGCCCGCCAAAGGGTTGGGTTGAGGCACCCTTTCGGCATCTGAGCGGGGGGGTTGCGAATCCGCTCGCGGTCCTTTGATTTGGTTCGAGTCCGATGCTTTCGAAGCGGGCTCAAACGGAACGGATTTGCCGAATCAGGGCGAGAATTGCCTCGGCTTGGTCGATTCCACCAGCTTGCTTCACGAATTCAGCACCTGCTTGCAGCGTTTCCATGCTGACAGCACCCGAAGTGGGGGTAGGTGCGGACGGTGGGTTTGGCGTCGCTGCCGGTTCCGGGGCCGCGGTGACTTGGCGGCGGCGTTTCGACGGAGCGGACTTCTTTGCCGCCTTGCGTTTTTCCTGCGAGCGAACGTTTCCGACGTCCTGGTATTTGATGCCGTGTTCTTCCAGAGCGGCAACGATTTCCGTGTTTCGAGCCTCGGGATGAGCCTGGATGTAGCGGCGAATTCGCTCGCTTTTGCTCATGGCAGGCGCATCTGACTTCGACGACGATCCAGCGTCGTTACTGGCAGTTGGAACGGAGTTCTCCGAGTGGGAGGCGTTGATCAAATCGGGTTGGGTCGTATCCATGAACGTTCGTTGCTAGCAATTTTTGGGCAAATCAGAACGTCCCATTAAAATCACTCGACTAGAAATTTGAAACCGTTCATCGGTACATCTGTGACTTCGTTGGGTGAGCTGGCTGTTGTTTCGCGATCAAAATGAGGTCACACGGCAGGAAAGATCGCCGCGGCAACGACGGTGACCAGCAACGCCGAAACACCCAATGCGGCACTCATGGGAGAGATCGTTCGCAACGCTTCTTTCTCGGTCATGCCCGTCATTTCGGAGATGATCCAAAACGCGCTGTCGGTCATCCATGAGATTGGTTTGCTTCCCGCTCCGATCGCCATCGCCAAGTAAACCGGGTGAAACGGAAGCTCGCCGCTGGTTGCCAGCGATTGCAGAATGCTGGCCGAAGTGATCATCGCGATGGTCGCCGAGCCTTGGATTGTTCGGATGGCGGTCGTCACGAGGAACGCTAGCGGAAGCAACCAAAGCCCCGGGAATCCCTTGGCGATGGAGCCGACGACTTCTGCGATGCCGGCTTGGTAAAGCATTTTGCCCATCGCCCCGCCCGCGGCGGTGATCAGGATGATGGATCCGGCCGAGGCGATCGCAGCGGAAACCACTTTGCGTCGTTGATCGTTGGGAACCCAGCGGATCAATCCAAAAGCGACGAGGCAACCCAAACCCAACGCGAGGTTTTTGTCGCCCAAGCGAATGATCCAGCCCAGCAGTTCCGATTCTGCGACGGCTTCGCTTCCGTAAATGGATTTGATGGTCGAACCCAACGCGATCAGAACCACTGGCAAAGCGATCGGGAATAGCGACAGCCACAACGGCGGCTTGGGCGGAATCTCAGTTGATTGATCGCCGGCTGATGCCAGACGCTGCGTTTCAGGGCGAATCTCCTCGCCATCTTCGTCGCGAAGTGGCAGGTCGACAAAGTGATTGATGACTCTAGCCGCTGCCAATGCAATCACGCTGGTGATGCTGCCGATGCCGAGACCGGCGATCAACATCGCACCGATTTCGACTTCCAAAAAAGCGGCAACCTGAAGTGGGCCGGGCGTGGGCGGGATCAACGAGTGCGTGATCGATCCACCCGCCAAAATGGCCAGGATGAACAACACGTAGTTCTTGCCGGTTTTGCGTCGCAAGGATCGAGCCAGCGGAAGCATCAGGTAGAAAACCGTGTCGAAGAACACGGGAATGCCCAACACAAACGACGCCGCAGCCATTGCTTCGGGAGCACGTTGTTCCCCGGTCCAGCGAAGCATGGTGTCAACGATTTTCGCCGCCGCACCGGACTGCATCAGCAATCCGCCGATAACGCTGGCCAACGCGATCACGATTCCAATGGAACCGGCGGTCGCGCCAAAGGCATCCGCGACTCGTGCCGACGCGGATTGCCCCACGAAGGAGGTGGCTTCGGCGTCAGTGAATTTACCTTCGGCCAATCTTGCCGATGCGAACGATGACAATTGAGCCGGCGTGGTCAGCATCGCCACCATGATTGCCGTCGATAGCAACGCCAGAAACGGATGCAGTCGAAACGCGAGGATCGAGACCAGCACCATCGTCACGGCGAGCGCGACCAACCACCAAATCGTCAAGGTTTCTACTCACAGCGTGGGGAATGGATGTGTGACGCCAGAGTCTACTCCAAGCAAACACGCCATTGCCCGTCGATCAAACGTTCTTGTGGTACGAAACGAGATTTGTAATTCAGGTGCGGGTTCTCGGCGACATACAAACCCAAGTAGACCCAGGTGCGGCCGTTGTCTTTGGCCCACTGAATTTGTTGCAGCACCGCGAAAGTTCCCAAGCTGAACTTGGATGCGGCCGGATCAAAGTGTGTGTACACCGCACTGATGCTTTGTCGGCCGATGTCCATGATTGAAACGCCGACCAATTGGTCTTGGTGCCGGATCTCAAGCTCGAGCGTTGGCCAGCACGTCGCGATCAAAAATGTTTCGTAGTCCGATGCGCTGATGTCGCCATCTTGGGCCAAACCACGGAGGTTGCGATGGTCGTTGTAAAGACGAACACGATCAGCGTCGACTCGCGGGGGTTGCCAATTCCAGGTCAGTTCACGCTCCGCCTTCTTCAAGACACGACGCAGTGATTTGGTCAGCTGGAACTCATCTGCTCGCAGGCGAGTTGGTTGGCAAGCACGGCAATTCGGACAATTCGTGTGATAGACGAATTGGCTGCTACGACGAAAGCCAGCGGCCAGCAGCGTGTCGGTGTCTTCGCTGC
>NZ_DDGH01000102.1:105849-116765 GCF_002337565.1 Rhodopirellula sp. UBA1907
GGTGTCTTCGCTGCGGCGCGGCGGCGTCGGAAAGTGCAGCGGCATACGAGCCGGTTCGCCATCGATGTAGGGGCATTCGCTGACGGCATCCTGAACCAACATCATTCGATGACGCAGGGGCTCAGCACTTTCGGGATAGCCATCTCTCGCGGGACTCATGTCATCCAGCGTATCGGATTGCTTCATCGATGGAGAAGGCTGCTGTTTTGTTGCCAAACGGTTTCCTGAATCAAAATTCGGTGGTCGCCAATTCCTGGCTGCGAGCGGTCCCAAGTGCACCCCAGACACCATACGGGCTTTCTGGGTGAAAGATTGAGGTAGGTGATTCCGAGTCGGTTTGCTTCGAAGAGTTGTCATCGGCAACGCCAGCCGTTTCGGAAGCGTTGGCGGAGGTCGTCTCATCGGATTCCGTCGTTAGAACGACCGCGGCGGTTGAGTCGCCATGGTCGATCGATTCGGTGATGAATTTGACCGCGCCATCGGCCATCAACACATGTGCTCCACCTTGATGAAAGCTGCCGGCCGAATAGATGCCTGGGGCGGTCAATCGCGTTCCGACGGAACAGCTTGGCGAATTGGGTGGCAGAATTGTGTTAACGGCGGCAATCGCAGCGACTCCATCTGCCCACCGACCGCCCCGCCCGACGCTGGCGAGTTGGACCGATGGTTCGTAGAAATTGGGACGATCCACATCCAGGGTCTCTTTGCATCGACTGGGAGACTGAAGAATTCCTATGCTCTGCCCAATTGCCGTTTGTCCGATTATATGGCTGTCACCAGAATCATGGCCGATTTCACACATCGCAATCGTGTTGGTCAGTCCATCAGTGATCGTTCGGAAGTTTGGGACATGCGCCCCTGCGAAGATGCCTCGCACCGTTTGCGTTGACGAGTGCTCGGCATTCAGCAGGTCAACTTGGTCGCCGACGCAAAACGCATAGCTCGTCAATCCAAATGGCTCAGGACCGGCCGGTGAAGCGGGACACTGGTAGGTTTGAATCTGCGTGGTCCAAGGTTCGTAAGTTTCGACCCAGGGCGCCGGGCCCATTGGCGGGTACAGCATTCCGTTGAACTCAGCGGGGTTAGAAATGGTTTGCCATAGCTCGGGTTGCTCCATAAACGGAAGCAACGCCACCAAGCCGCTGAGTCGTCGAGAGTTGCCATCGCGTTCGGATGGCCCTCGAAGTGTTCCACCTTGAGCGGAAGGAAGGTGCTTGTAGGCAGAGTGATAATTGTGAAGGCCAAGCCCGATCTGTTTGAAGTTGTTGCTGCACATCATCCTTCTGGATGCTTCGCCGGTCGTGCGCATCGCGGGCATCAGCAAGCCAGCCAAGACACCGATGATGATAATGACCACAAGAAGTTCAAGCAGTGTGAAGGCGTGACGTCTTGGTTTCGCGGTGTGCAGCGTCATGACATTTTCTCCCGACTTCGAAAAGGAACCATGGGACCAACCAACTGGTCCAGGCGATAAGACGGTGTGCGAAATCCGTTTCGGTACCCGTGACGATCGTGAACCCCACCACCACTCGAAGTAGCAAGGGTGAACACAGCAACAAGAAGCAACGAGTTGCCCAAAGACGATGTTGGGTCATTCGCCCAACCATCGCACTGCGGATTGCCATTGCCATCGTGACCGCTGTTGCCAATGACAACAGCGTGAAGGCTGCTTCAGCGGTTGGACCGGCCATGGCATACTGAGCCATCACCAAACCACTGGGGAACAGGAACAGCAACACCACTGCGGCTTGCACTCGGCCGATAACACGGTGCCACGGTGGAATGCGTTTCCGCCGAGATCCGCTGAAGAACAGCGCCGCACCTTGAACCAATGCGATTGGTCCGGCAACAATGTGGACGTAGAACGCGAACCGATACCAACCGTGAAAGTGACCTCGATGTGCGGACAAAAACACGGAGTCTTGCAAGTCGGCAGGGAAGTAACCGCGGTATGGAATCAGCAACTGAACCAAAACACTCACGCCGAGCACGATGGTCATGGCGGTTGCCACTCGCATTAGTCGGTTCAGTCGCGCTCGATCAAGATTTGCAAGCGTATCTCGATCGGAATCTTCGAAGAGTGAATGCTCGGAAGCCATCGGTTATCCTCCGGCTTGAGTCTAACCGCTCTGGAATCACCGCACCAAATGGATTGCAGCATGAATGAACCGCAAGCTTCCGAATCGAACCGGCAAACGCCGAGGAATTCATCCCAAGATGAAACTGAACCCCAGTGGAATCAGTGCTCACCCGCGAATGCGACGCAGGGTGTTTGCCCCGTTTGTTTGGGGCGAACCTTGATCGAAATTCGTGGGAAATTGCAGTGCCAGCGTTGTCACACGATTTGCGAAACCTGCTGCGAAGGCGGCCGCATCTAGGTGTTGCCGCTAGCGAGGTTGTCTGACAAATCGCCAATCCGGTACTTCTGCCACACGCTCATTCGGACTGCTGTCAGTTGCTTTTGGCGTGACCGGATTGTCGGACGGTTGCCGGATGAAACTTCGCGTTGATGCCGATGGTGGCGGTTGATGAGTCAGCGAGTCCGTCGCGGAAGGCGTGGGCCAAGACAGAGGTCCGACAGAGTCCGTTGACGGATCCGTGTCATCTCCTGGATAAGGCGGAAGCAATTGTTCCAGCGGCACCGCATCGTCCAACTCGGGTTCTTCGAGAGAAGAGTCCAGCAGGTCGCTCGAACTAGGTTGCGAGTCTTCCGAGGGTTCTTCTTTGATCGAAGGTGGTGGTAGTTGCAGCGACTTTTCTTTCAGCAGCTCGTTGACCTTGTTCTCGTCGAGCAGTCGTCGTTGCTCGCTTCCAACGGGTGGTCCTCCAAACGTTTGAAACGGTTCCACTTCGTCTGGTTCGATCAAGTACTTCTTGTACTTCTTTTCCAAACGCTGGTGTTCTTGGTAGTCACGAAAGCGTTGGATCTCTTCTTCAGTTAACTGCTGCTTGGGAAGCGATGTTGCTTCCGCAGGTGCATCGATGTTGGTGTCAGCGTTGTTGGATGTTTGTGCGGGTTGCGATGCCGCGGAGGGATCCTCGTTGGACAACACCGAGAACCCATGGTGGGTGAACTCGTCGATATGATTGGAGTGCAATTCGAAACGCGGTGAGTTGGTCCGTGGATAGTGACCCTCGATGGACTCGTGATCGACAATAGGATCGACGGGGCGAGCACCCACTTCGGTCGCGGCGGCTTGGAAGCTGACTTCGCGAGCGTACTCATCAAAGCGATCGTAGAATGTTGGCCGCCTTGTGCTAGGCAGCAAGGTTGGACGCAACATGCTGAAGCCATCGCGAGTACGGCTGGCATGCAATGAGTTTGGTTTGCATGTCCCCTGGCAACTTGGTGATTGGCAATTGCGGCACCCCATCACTTTGTCGGCCAAGTTGCCGGTGCGAGCCGGATAAGAGCGTGGCGGTAGATTCGCCATCGGACGCATGCCGCTGCTGTGGCAAGTGTGATAGCCATCGCCCCAACTGCACCCGCAAAAGCGTCCGACCCGCTCAACCATCTCCGGGAATCCTGCCGAGCTGGTTCCGATCCAGCCGGGACCAGCCGACAACATGGTGCACCCAATCGCGACGGCGAGTATCCGACGACGTCGAAGCATTCGATCCACACGAAGGACCGCGGAAGCGATCATGCGAGTGGATGTTGCTTCGTGGGCGTCGGAGGCGGACGCATCAGTGGGTTTTGAAAACCATGTCATGAAACAGACTCAAGCGATGGCGGCGGGACGAGACGCTTGGTCGCCGAAGCGGTGCCATGCGATCACGTCAGAGCGACGTCTCTCCCAGCGATCGGCGCGAACCACCCGATCGCTTCATCCGCCAGAACAGTCGCAAGCGAATTCAGCGAACATCTCGTGGGTCAGCACGGTTAGTTAACTTGAATCGATTCTGACAGAAGGTGGGCGAAAGTCGTTCAGGATTGAGGTGATTTGGATTCCGGCAATTCAGCATTGTGCCGGTGATTGCGTGCTTGCAAATTCGCCGCGGTGCCGGTCTCTCGGCAGCTTCCTCTCCGTCGGTTAGTTTGGAAGCATGATTCACTCTAAATTGATGGTCGCCACGAGCGACTCTGCTGATGATCCTGGTTCCCCCAACAATGGCTCCGATGGAGCCCAGGTGATGGCCGGTTTGGCTGATCGAAACGCGAATTTGTTTCGTCGCCTGGGGATTGCGCTCGGTGACCCTGCCGCCTGGCTGAAATTGCCCGACGGCAAAAACGTTGGGATCGTTCGCGACCTTGAAATGGACCGCACACGCGCCGCGGGACGTTTGGATTCAGTTCATTGCCCCGCTGATTTTCCGCCCGCATCGGGTTCGGCCAGCGGCGATCGCGAAACCGCGTCGGCTCAATCGGTTGCTCGGTTCCTGCAGCTTCAATCCATCGATCGAGTCACTGTCGATCGAGCGTTTCCGTTTATCTACGCCTGGCATTTGGCCGATGCAGGGATCGCGGTTGCCTATGACGATGATCTTGGTGTGATCGACCGCCGAGTCAAAACGGACGAAGAGATCGAGTGGCTGCGGAAAGCCCAATCGGTCACGGAGTCGGTCATGCGGCAGATGTGTGAAATGATCGCAACCGCGGAAGTCGGTTCCGAAGGCCGGTTGATGTTCGGTGGCGAACCATTGACCAGCGAACGAGTTCGCACGATGGCCGGGGAAGCGTTCATGAAACGCAACTACACCATGAGCCATGGTGCGATCGTTGCGACGTTGCCCGATTCAGCCGATTGCCATCATCGTGGCGACGGCGATTTGTACACCGGGCACCCGGTTATCGTCGATCTGTTTCCGCGCGATGAGTCGACGCGCTACAACGGCGACTGCACGCGAACCGTGGTCAATGGAACGCCCAGCGAGACCGTTCTGAAAATGCACGCGGCGGTGGTCGCATCTAAAGAAGCGGCGGAGTCGGTTTTGTTCCCTGGGCGAACTGGTGAAGAAGTCCAGTTGGCTGTTGAAAAAGTCTTGGTCGGTCATGGCTATCCGATCTCACGTGGTGAGCTGACGGACGGGCCTTCAATTCAGCACGGCACCGGTCACGGAATCGGCTTGGAAGTTCACGAGCCAATTCTGTTGGATCACGGCGGAGGTGAAATGCTCGCGGGTGAAGTTTTCACGGTCGAGCCCGGTTTGTATGGACGACAAACTGGTGGTGTACGCATCGAAGACATGTTGGTCGTGACGGCGGACGGCCCTGTCAACTTGAACCAGTTGCCGATGGGCTTGGATTGGAATCCAAGCTAACGCAGGTAAGCAGGAGTCTTTCGGCCGTAGCGATAGTCGTCAAGACTTTCGGCGATTGAGCGTGCAAATCAAAACTCTTGACGAGTTTTGCGACCCGAAAACTTCGTTGTGGCACAGCACTCTTGCTTGGTTTTCGGGTCGCGGGATTCAGATCGGTACACTTCGTTACTGAAACGACGGCGAGCTCGATCCCAAAATCGAGGAAACTGAAGCCATGAATGATTCAATGACTTCGATTCCTTCCCGTCGGCACGACCTGGATGCGTTGCGAGGCATCGCGATGTTGCTGGGGATTTTCTTGCACGCAGCCATCGCTTATTCGCCCGATGCGGGGCGAGGCTGGCCGATCCAAGACTCGCAAAGCAGCGATGTGGTTTCGATGTTCATTGCGATGGTGCATGGCTTTCGGATGCCGTTGTTCTTTCTGCTCAGCGGCTTCTTCACGATGATGCTGTTCCGGCGGCGCGGGGCCTCGAAACTGATTGAACACCGCGTGTTGCGAATCGCGATTCCGTTTGTGATCGGAATGTGCACGATCATTCCCGCGATGTGGATCGTTGCTGGCTACATCCAGGCTCACCCTTCGCCCAAAGCAGCCGTTTTTGACGAAACCGATCTGTTGACTCCCGTCGTTCAAGATGACTTGGCGGCAGTGGAGAAAGCCTTGTTGGAGGGCGCCGATGTCAATCAACGATCCGAGCAAGGTGATTCGCCCTTCTTGGTGGCAGCGTTCCTGGGACGCGATGAGATTGCCAAGGTGTTGCTGGATCACGACGCAGATCCTGAGCTCGGGAACCACAAGGGCGAGCAACCCATCGATGTGATGCGAGCGCCGTGGGGAACGACCGAGTACGTCGCTGGGTTGCTAAAAATCGAAGTCGATCGAGAGGACGTCGAATCCGGGCGGGAAGAAATCGCCGCGATGATGGGCGTCACGTTGTTTGAGTCACCAGCGGACCAGTCTGCTGACGGAGGCATGAGTGCCGCGAACTGGAGCGGATTGATGTTTCTGCTGTTCGAGTTTCCTGCGACGGGGCACCTGTGGTTTCTCTGGTTTCTGTGCTTCTTGGTGGCAGGGTTCGTGATCGTCATGACGGTCACGCCGCACTCGCTGAAGTCTCGCTGGAATGCGTCGGCGCTGGCGAGTTCACCTCATTGCCTGCTCTGGTTGATTCCGCTGACGATGTTGACTCAGTGGTTCATGCGGCACGAAGGCTTTGGACCGGCGACATCGGTCGGCTTGCTTCCTCTCCCGTCTGTGTTGGCGTACTACGCGTTGTTCTTTGGCTTTGGTGCGATCTACTTCGTCGCGGATGATCGCGAAGGTCGCCTTGGTCACGGATGGAAGATCAGTTTGCCGTTGTCGCTCACCGTGTTGCTTGCGGTCGGTTGGATGCTGAAGAGCCAAACGTCGGGCGGCGGATTGTTCGCGTCCGTGTTGGTTCAATCCGCTTATGCCTGGATCGTGTCCTTTGGCATGATGGGGATGTTTCGAAATGTGTTCGCACATCCCAGTCGCACGCTGCGGTACCTGTCCGATTCGAGCTACTGGTTGTACCTCGCTCACCTTCCCCTTGTGATGTATTTGCAGTACTGGGTACGAGATTGGCAGGTCGCTTGGAGCGTCAAATTCGCGGTCGTCAGTGCGATCTCCTGTGTGGTGCTGTTGCTCAGCTACCAAGTCTTCGTTCGCTACACACCGATCGGATGGTTGCTCAACGGAAAACGAAAAACAACGGTGTCCAACGCGAACGAGCCGAACGCGAATGACGCGCCCGGCTCGGAAGTCGTTGCTGCTCAGCTAGTTCGTTAGTGAGACGTTTCCAGGACTTCGCCTTTGGGTTGTCCCATCTGTGAAAGCAAGTCACCAAACCAGTCCACGTTGATGTCGAAAGGTTTGCCGCCAGCGATGCGTTCAAACTCGATCGCGCGAAGTTCGTTGTTTTGGTCTTCGTCTTCGCCAACCACGCCACCGATCCCTTGCATGGCACATTCGACGGCCTTCTTGGCACAGCGACCGATCAAGGCGATGTCGTCCGCATTGGCGGCAGCGGCGCGACTGAAGTAACCGCTCTTTTGCACGAGCGTTTTCTCGGCGCCCAACATGTCCGCGAATTGTTTGCCGAACCATTTGCCGGGGTTCACGGCGTCGAGTTTGTAGTGACCGAATGCATCTTTGGGGACGCTTTCGCCACGTGATTCCATTTCTTTGACGATGGTGTCCACGCCGGCACCTTCGGAGATGAAGATGTTGACGCAATCGATCTCGTCCATGATTGCCCGCAGGCGTTTGGCTTCTTCTTCGAGATCAAAACTCATCTCGGGAACAAAGACACCGTGCACGTCGCGACGTTCTTGGCTGAGTCCCATCTCGGGCAAGAAGTTGAGCGTTTGCAAACGTTCGCGATATTTGGCTGCGGTGGCGGCGGTCAACCAACCACAGTTGCGCCCCATGACTTCGTGAATAATCAACATGCGTGGGTTGGCGTTGTGTTCGCCGACCACATTTTCAAAGAACTTGGCGCCTTCTTCGGCAGCCGTCCAAGCACCCAAGCTTTGTTTGATGGGGATGACGTCGTTGTCGATGGTCTTGGGCAAACCAACGACCGTCAGTTGGTATTCGTGTTTGGCCAAGTAAGCGGCCAAGTCCGCGGCGGTGGTGTTGGTGTCGTCGCCACCGATGGTGTGCAACACATCGACTTCGTCCGATTGCAATCGCTCCGCGGCAACCTGCAGTGGGTCTTGGCCTTCGCTGACCAAACCGCGTTTCACACAATCGGCAACGTTGGTGAGCTTGACCCGGCTGTTGCCGATCGGGCTGCCGCCGTGCTGGTGCAAGATCGCCGCGTTCTTCCGCGAGTGGTCGTCGACGACAAAGCTGTCGCCGAGCAGCAAACCTTTGTACCCGGATCGGTAGCAGACAATTTCAATTTCAGGAGCTTGCTCTGTATAGGCTTCAATCAGGGCTCCGATGGCCGACGACAGGCACGGGGCCAAGCCACCGGCGGTGAGGATTCCGACACGTTTGATCGACATGAGGTTGATTCCGAAAGCTCAAAGGGCGCGAACGCGTGAATTTTCTAAAAGCCTATCGAATCATCGGATTTTCGTCGCCCCGTCAGGAATGGCATTCTCGGGCGGTCAATTGCACTGTTTCAAAGATTCGCGTTTCATCACGAGACTCGTGGTCATTGAAAAAGTTAAATTGACAATTGTAAATTTGAAACTGGTTGAGCCTCTATTTGGCGAGAGGAAGATGCGGGGCGAATCGGTTTGGCCAACGGCCAAACTCAAACCAAATGGGACCAGTTGATTCAATCCTAACCCGAAGCGTGAGCGAGGGATCGCGTGCCCTTGCAGCGAGCCTGTGGATCCCTCGCTCACGCGTCGGGTTGTGAAATCGATTAAATCAACAAGCCGAAATGGGACGAGCTGAACAAGGCCATTGACCATCAGCTGAGCTCGTGCAAATCCAACGCCCACGCTCCGATTTTACAATTTACAATTGTCAATTTTACTTTTTCAATCGCCCCCACGCTCCTCCCTCACTCCACCACCGCCAGCAAATCTCCCGCTTCGACCTGGGTTCCTGGAGGTGTATGGATTTTGGTGACGACACCGTCGGCAGGTGCGTTGATCGTTGTTTCCATTTTCATGGCTTCGAGAACCAACAGCTTTTGACCTGCCTTGACCTTTTCGCCTTCGGCGGCCGCGACCGTGATCACCATGCCGGGCATCGACGCAGCGACGTGAGTGGCATCCGAAGGATCGGCTTTCACAGCGGCTTTGACATCGACTTCCAATGATCGGTCGATGACGGACACTTCTCGAGGTTGCCCGTTGAGTTCAAAGAACACAGTCCGCGTCCCGTCCGGATACGGTTGTCCAACGGCCAAGTATTTGACGATCAGTCGCTTCCCGGGTTCGATGTCGACCGCGATCTCGTCGCCAGGTTCTTGGCCGTAGAAGAAGTTCGGCGTCGGCAAGGCAGTCACATCGCCGTAGGTGTTGCGATGCTGCGAGTACTCCTCAAACACCTTGGGGTACAGCAGGTACGTCACCGCATCGCGATCACTGGGGACTTCATGGGTGAGTTCGGCTGCTTTCGCTTTGGCGGCCCCCAGGTCCGCGGGTGGCATCGATGCACCAGGGCGTTCCAGCACAGGGGCTTGGTCGCCGAGGATTTTACGCATGACTTTTTCGGGGAAGCCACCCGGTGGCTGGCCCATTCGGCCGCCGATCAGGTCCAGCACGCTGGCGGGAAACGCGAGGGCTTTGTTGGTCGTCAGGACGTCTTCTGCCGACATCTCGTTGGCGACCAAGAACAACGCCATGTCACCGACGGCCTTGCTCGTCGGAGTCACCTTCACGATGTCGCCGAACAATCGGTTCACGTCCGCATAGGCGCGGCAGACTCCGGCCCACTGGTCGGCCAAGCCCAACGCACGAGCCTGTTGAAAGAGATTCGTGTATTGCCCGCCAGGCATCTCGTGATCGTACAAGTCACCCGTTGCCGGCAAGACATCGCTTTCAAACGGTTTGTAGAATTCGCGAGCGGCTTGCCAGTAGGTTGCCAATTGAGTCAGTGATTCACTGTCCAGCGGGGATTCCCGATCGGTGAAACGAAGGGCTTCGACCAACGTGTTCAGGTTCACTTGGCTGGTTCCGCCCGACATCGGCGCCAGCGCCGCATCGGCGATTTGCAGGCCTTCACCCGCAGCGGCCATCAGTGTGGAGGCTTGGATGCCCGCCGTGTCGTGAGTGTGCAAGTGAATCGGCAAGTCGACTTCGTCACGCAGAGCACGCAGCAACTTCACCGCCGCGGCCGGTTTGAGCAAACCCGCCATGTCTTTGATTGCGATCATGTGAGCGCCGCCCGCCTGCAGTTTCTTCGCCAGATCGACGTAGTACTTCAAGTCGTACTTGGTCCGCCGAGGGTCTTGCAGGTCGCCGGTGTAGCAGATCGATGCTTCGCAGATGCCGCCTTCTTCGATCACAGCGTCCATCGCCACACGCATGTTTTCTTCCCAGTTCAACGCGTCGAACACGCGGAACACATCCATGCCGGCTTGGACCGCTTCGCGTACGAACAATCGCACGACGTTGTCGGGATAATTGGTGTAGCCAACCGCGTTGCTGGCCCGCAGCAGCATTTGCGTCAGGATGTTGGGAACCGCCGCGCGAAAATCAGCCAGACGTTGCCATGGCGATTCTTTGAGGAACCGCATCGACGTGTCAAAGGTGGCCCCACCCCACATTTCCAGTGAGAACAATTGCGGGGCCAAGTGAGCGTAGGCCGGCGCGATACGGAGCATGTCATCGGTGCGAACTCGCGTGGCCAGCAACGATTGATGCGCGTCACGCATCGTCGTGTCGGTCAGCAGCAAGCCCTTTTGTTCACGGATCCAGCTCACCAATCCATCGACGCCTTCTTCTCGGAAGATGTCAGCGGTTCCGCGAGGTGGCTTGGACGCGGATGGGATCTCGGGAACGGGAGCCGGTTCGCGGCGGACGGCAGGCGGGCGTCCCGTGACCAGCGGGTTGCCGTTGACGATCGTTTCGCCCAAGAACGTCAGCAGCTTGGTGGCTCGGTCGCGCCGGCGTGGCAAACGGAACAGTTCCGGCGTTGTGTCGATCAACCGCGTCGTGGCTTC
>NZ_DDGH01000102.1:116957-117376 GCF_002337565.1 Rhodopirellula sp. UBA1907
CCCGCCAAGAACGTGGGATGATTCACCAGCCGCGTTAGAAACGGAATGTTTGTTTTCACGCCACGAATTCGGAATTCGTGCAGGCAACGATCCATCCGGCGAGCCGCCGCGGCCAGGGTGGGAGCTCGCGCGGTGACCTTCACCAACATGGAATCGTAGAAGGGATTGACGACGGCGCCACTGAATGCCGTGCCCGCATCGAGCCGAACGCCCAACCCAGCCGCACTGCGGTAGTGACTGATGCGGCCATAGTCGGGACGGAATTCCGAGGCGGGGTCTTCCGTCGTGATCCGGCACTGCATCGCGAATCCCATGGTTCGGATGCCGTCCTGCGATGGCAGCCCGACTTCTTCGCTCGGAAGAGGATGGCCTTGCGCGACCAAGATTTGGTTGCGAACGATATCGATGCCGGTGACCTC
>NZ_DDGH01000102.1:117562-125551 GCF_002337565.1 Rhodopirellula sp. UBA1907
ACGATATCGATGCCGGTGACCTCTTCCGTCACCGTGTGTTCGACTTGAATTCGCGGGTTGACCTCGATGAAGTAGAACTCGTCTTTGTCAACGTCGAGCAAGAATTCGACCGTTCCCGCGTTCTCGTAGCCACCGCTTTCTTTGCCGACCGCGCGTCCGATTCGTAGTGCCGCATCGCAGATGGCATCACGCATTTCGGTGGAAAGGTTGGGTGCGGGCGCGAGTTCGACCACCTTTTGGTGCCGGCGTTGGACGCTGCAGTCGCGTTCATACAAGTGCACCAAGTTGCCGTGGCGGTCACCGAGCAATTGGACTTCGAGGTGACGGGCTCTTTGGACGAAACGTTCCAGGAACACTTCGTCGCTCCCGAATGCCGTCTTGGCTTCGCGTTGAGCGGAATCGAGTGAGCTGGCCAATTCGCTCGGTTCCATCACGACTCGCATGCCCCGGCCGCCGCCACCCTTGGCCGCTTTGAGCATGATCGGGTAGCCAAGTTTTTCCGCGGCATCGGTGGCTTCTTTGATCGACGCGACGGCTTGCGCGGTTCCGCCCAACACGGGCACGCCAGCGATCTCGGCCAAGCGACGAGCGCTGGTCTTGTCGCCCAAATCTCGCAAGCTTTGTTCGCTGGGACCGACAAACAAGATACCCGCGTCCGTCAGTGCTTTCGCGAAATCGGGGTTCTCGGACAGGAATCCGTAACCTGGGTGCACCGCGTCGATGTGATGCTTCAGACACAACCCGACGATCGCGTCGATGTTGAGGTAGGACCGGATCGGTTCGCCGGGAGTCCCGATTTGGTAGGCCTCGTCGGCTTTGAATCGGTGCAGCGCGTAGCGGTCTTCGTGAGAATAGATCGCGACCGTGCGAATGCCCAATTCGTGTGCCGACCGAAACACCCGAGTGGCGATTTCGCTGCGATTGGCAGCCAGCAATTTTCGAATCGGGCGAATGTTGGTGGAGTCAGAGTCAGCGACGGTCATCAGGGCATCCATTGCGGGGAAGTCAAAGTCGAGCTGTTAATCTACACGTTTCGAAACGCCCTTTCAGCAACCGGAACGACTGGATCAGCCAGCAAAAGCAATTGTTGTTCTGAGACCGGTTTCGACGCGATCTGCCAGAGTAGGACAGTTGTCCCGAACTGTTCCGTCGAGCTGGCCTCCATCTGCAAGATGCTACTCGACGCCTTCGGTGATGCGGCCGTGCAGATGCTCGATGCAGGTTGCAATCAGCGCCGTCCAACCGGTTTGGTGACTCGCGCCCAAACCTTCGCCGGTGTCGCCGTGGAAGTACTCGTAGAACAAAACTTGGTCCTGCCACAACGATTCGTCGCTCTTCATTCCGCTGCCGCGAAGACAGGGGCGAGAGCCGCCTTCTGCCGGCGTCGAGAAAATGTTTGACATCCGGCGATTCAATTCATCGGCCACTTCGCGAAGATTCATCTTCACGCCCGATCCGGTCGGGCATTCGACTTGGATTTCATCGCCATAGAACTCGTGGTACCGCTGCAAGGCTTCGATCAACAAGTAACTGGTCGGGAACCAGATCGGTCCCCGCCAATTGCTGTTCCCGCCAAACATCCAACTGTCGGATTCGCCTGGCACGTAAGCGACCGTGTGTTCTTTGCCCCGGACGGTGACTCGAAACGGTTCGCTTTTGTGCTTCTTTGAAAGCGATCGAATGCCGAAGTCAGAAAGAAACTCTGATTCATCGAGCAGGATTTTTAAGACGCGTTCCAAACGTTCTTGCGTTGGAATGGAAATCAACATTCGGTGGTGGCGTTTGGTCGTTTGGCAGAACGTGATGTGTTGCACCAAGTCATGTCGATTGTTCAGGAACCATTCCAATCGATTGCGGAAACCGGGCAAGTCCGCCAACAGGTCTTCGTCCAGAATCTCGACCGCGATCAGGGGCAGCAATCCGACCAGCGATTTGACTCGCATCGGATGGGTCTCGCCGTCGATCTGCAATTGGTCGTAGTAGAAGCCGTCATCTTCGTCCCACAGGCCGCCGCTTTCACCGCCGTTCATCGCGTCGACGATGCGGATGAAGTGATCGAGGAACTTCGATGCCATGTCGGAATACGAACGATCGTGGCGAGCGAGCTCGAGAGCCATCGACATCATCGTGCCGCAGTAGAATGCCATCCAAGCGGTTCCGTCGGCTTGTTCCAGTTCGGCTCCTTCGGGCAAGCCTTTGCTGCGGTCGAAGACGCCGATGTTGTCCAGTCCCAGGAACCCGCCAGCGAAAACGTTGTCGCCGTTGCTGTCGACTTGGTTCACCCACCAAGTGAAGTTCACCAGCAACCTCTGGAAGGCTTGCGAGAGAAACTTGTAATCGCGTTTGCCTGATTCGGCTTCCATTTGGAAGACACGCAAACACGCCCACGCATGCACCGGCGGGTTCACGTCGTCGAAGTAGAACTCGTATGCCGGCAACTGACCGTTGGGATGCATGTACCATTCCCGCAGCAGCACCATCAATTGCTTCTTTGCAAAAGCGGGGTCGATGCGAGCCGCTGGGATCATGTGAAACGCCAGATCCCAGGCGGCGAACCAAGGGTATTCCCACTTGTCCGGCATCGACAAAACGTCGCGAGCGTACAGGTGCCGCCAGTCTTTATTGCGACCTTCGTGACGTGCGGCGGGAGGCGTCATCACGTCGCGATCACCGTCCAACCAATCGGCGACGATGTAGTGATAAAACTGCTTCGTCCACATCAGCCCCGCGTAGGCTTGCCGAGAGACAAGACGCTGCTCGTCGGTTGCTTTGGGCGGAATGATGGCTTGATAAAACTCGTCAGCTTCTTCGCGTCGCTGAGTCAGGACGTTTTCAAAGTCGTCGCCCAGGTCCGGATGAAACTCGCCGACCTTTTCTTTCTCGCTCAAGCGAACTTTGACGTGCCGTGTTTCGCCGGGTGCCAAGTTCCAACGATACAGGGCCGCGACTTTGGTTCCGTGACGCTTGGGGTTCACCGCGTCGGTTTGATCGTCGATGACGTACCGATGGAAGGCGTCTTTCGTGTACGGCGAGAAGTTTTCGGTGCCAAACAAGTGTTCGGAATTGGTTTCGTTTTCCGTGAACAGCAACTCGCTGTCCGGTTGATTTTCAAACGCACAGACAAACGGTTCCAACGTGTCGTGTCGGGTTTGAACGATGTGCGAATCGATCGCTTGAATGGTGGGCTTTGCCGTGCAGCCTTCGTGCAAGCATCCCCAAACCCACGTGTTGCGGAACCACAGCGTTGGTAGCAATGTGATGTCGTGAGCGTCGGGGCCTTGGTTGGTGATCGCAATGTCAATCAACAAATCGTTGTCCGACGCTTTCGCGTAGGTCGCCGTGACATCGAAGAAGCGATTCTCGTCCAGCAATCCTGTGTCGATCAGCTCATATTCGCGATCGTTCAACCCGCGTTGTGCATTGATGCTGACCAGATCACGGTACGGGTATCGCTGTTGCGGGTAGCGATACATCGCCTTGGCGTAGGAATGCGTCGGTGTCGAATCCAGGTAGTAGTAGAGTTCCTTGACGTCTTCGCCGTGGTTGCCTTCCGGGCCGGTGAGTCCAAACAGGCGTTCTTTCAGAATCGTGTCGTTGCCATTCCAAAGTGCAATCGAAAAACACAATCGGCATTGGCGGTCGGAGAATCCGAGCAAACCGTCTTCGCCCCAGCGATAGGCGCGACTGCGAGCGTGCTCGTGCGGGAAATCGCTCCAGGAGTTGCCACCCTCGGAGTAGTCCTCTCGAACCGTTCCCCACTGACGCTCGGAAAGGTACGGGCCCCAACGCTTCCAGTTCTTTTCGCGGCGTTCGTCTTCGTCGAGTCGTTGCTGTTCGGACGTCGTCATGAAGATGCTCGTTGTCTGCGTCGCCAAAGAAACCCGTCCAGAACGTAATGCGTGATCTGGGGAACCGCCAAGGCGGGGGCCAGCCAAACGGACGCTTCCGCCAGAGTTTCGCCCGCCGAATTCGCGAATCCAGGGGGCATCCAAGCGAACAACCAACCGCGTTCCTGCCAGATCCCAAAGTCCCACAGCATTTCTTCCGCGTAGGCGAGGATCCAGACCACGCCCAGAAACAACGCGATTCGGCCGGTGTTGGTTTGCCACCGCGACGTCGGGCGAGACGGATGAGTCGAAGCTTGGTCAGTTGCCGAATCAGAACTCTCTGCGATCCGGCACCATCGATACCAATAGATCAGCACCATATACGGCACGCCGTGAATGATCACGTTGGTGACCGTGAACGCGTAATCAGAATTGAACGTGATGATGCCGATGTACCAGCACACCGCCGTCGTCAGGACCACGATGTCCTTGCCTGGATTCCAAGCCCCATCACGGAAACCACGGTGCAGGCTACGAGCGGCGTAGGCCAACATGCTGAACCAGTAGATTGGCATCACGATCGTTGCCGCGATCTCCGGCACCTGAATGAAGTCGCCTTCGGCGAACCACCAGAAGTGCCTCGGCAAATGAGCGTGCCAATGGATCAGCGGATACAGCGTGGCCAGGTAAATTGCTGACGCATCGATCCACCAGCCGACTCTTTCGCTGTCGTGCTCTCGTGATCGATAGAGAGCGACCCAGCCGTATTGCTGGCGGATGAAATGGAAGACCGCGAGATACGCCAGTACGCTCCAGAATAGCGTCACGCTTTCGCTGTAGATCGCACCGCCGATCGCAAACGCGAGCACCGGGGTCAGTCCGTACAACCAAGGCCGCCGGCGAAGTTCGTTGCCGTCGAAGTAAACACGAAAACCCGTGGCGTAAACGTGAGCGACATCGATCAGCAAGATCGTCGCGACCCAAGTCCAACCGGGTGTTTCGTCGTGAAGAAACCCGAGTGCGGCACCGAGCGGCAGCATCGCCAAGGCGACCAACGCGCTGCCGCCGAACGTTGCCAAATCAACCGCGGGTGAGAACAACCACGGCAAGCGTTCCAGGCTGTGTCGCGAAGGGGATGCGGAGTCGCAGGTCGTCATTCGCGGTCACAGCGTGGAGAAGTTGATTCTGGATCGAGCCTCGCTCGCACCTTCAGTCGACCGTGCTTCCCCACCAGTCACCGTTGGGTTTCCAGTTGGGTTCCAGCATCGCCGCTTCGCGTTTTTCCAGGCGTTCTTTGTTGGGACCTTGAGCGCGAGCCCAACGTTGCTTGGCCTTTTCAGGATCGAAACGTGGGTCGGGTTCTGGGAATTTCGCGTCGACCGATTTGAGGTACGCCAGCAGTTCTTTTCGCATTGTTGCGACTCGTTCAGGTTGCTCCGACGCGAGGTCATTTTGTTCGCCGATGTCGGTGGGCAAATGGTACAGCTCGTCGTGTGAATCCAAGTGGTAATGGATCAGCTTGTAGTCACCGGTTCGGATCACCGACGATGGTTCACCACCTTGGTTGCCGTAGTGTGGGTAGTGCCAAATCAGCGAACGTTGCTCCAGCGATTCGTCCTTGCCGCTGGTCAACACGGTTTCCAGTGACCGGCCGTCGACGTGTTGCTGCGGACGCGGAGGCAAATTGCAAACGTCCAGAATTGTGGGATACAAATCGGAGCCAATCACAGGCACGTCGCTGGTGGAATTCTCAGGGACGATCGCTGGCATCGAAACATAGTAGGGCTCACGCAGTCCGCCTTCCCATTGTCGGCCCTTACCGCCGCGGTGTGGCAAGTTGCTGGTCGAGTAAGCGTCGCCGGAGGAGACACCGCCGTTGTCGCCGGTGAAGATGACTAGGGTGTTGTCGGCTTTCCTGGACGCTTCGATCGCCGCCATCACGTCGCCGACCGCGTTGTCGAGTGTTTCCATCATGCCGGCGTACACCGGGTTGTCTTGGATTTGACGAACGGGCAACGTGCGATCGATCTTGAACCGATTGCCATCGGCCGGCGGCGTCGGTGCTGATTCTCGGTACTTCTGCCAGAGTTCTTGCGTGGTTTGGATCGGCCCGTGAACGGCGTAGAACGAAAGCATCGCGAAGTAGGGCTGGTCGTCTTGTCCTTCGATGAACGAAGCCGTTTCTTTTCCCAATCGACGCGTCAGCGATTCACCATCGGGCCCGTCTTCCATCACCGGGTTTTTGTAAGGTGCGAAGAAGCCACCGGGAGGGCTGCCGCGATGGTGGCCACCGATGTTGATGTCAAAACCGTGGTCGGTCGGCATCGAGCCTTCGCCGCCCAAGTGCCACTTGCCGGCAAAAAACGTTTTGTAGCCCGATTCGCGAAGAGCTTCTGGCAGGGTCACGTCATTCGCTGGCATTTCATGGGCGTACTCGGCCGGCAGCAGTTCGTCGCCACGGTTGAAGTTCATGCCGGTCTTGGCACCGATCCAGTCCGTGATTCCGTGGCGAGCGGTGAACTGCCCCAGTTGAATGCTGGCTCGCGAGGGGCTGCAGACGCGGCAGTTGGCATAGCCTGCCGTGAATCGCATGCCTCGTTTGGCGAGTGCGTCGATGTGAGGCGTTTGGTGAAATTTGCTGCCTTCGATTCCGATGTCATGCAGGCCCAAATCGTCGACCAAAATCAGGACCACGTTGGGGCGAGCGTCCTCGGCTTTGGCCTGCGAGATGGACAAGCATGCAAACGTGATGGTCGCAAACAGCATCCAGAGCAGTGTCGACGAAGGGACGTCGAGCGAGCCAATGGTGATGGCTCTCACGCGATCGGAATGTGGCGTTGTAGGTCGGGGAACGAAGCTGGTTGGTCGCATGCGGGAAGCTCTCGGAGACGCGGACTCGATGTGGCTAACAATGTAGCTCCGCAAATCAATCCCGTGCAAATCACCGAGCGGGCAGAGCTTGTGTCGTCAAAAGTGTCTCGCTTTGAGATGTCGAATTGGTGTCGATGTAGTCGCAATGACGTCTCTCGTGAAGCCGGATTGGCAGGTTGTGAAAATGGGTTCGTATTTATAAGTCGTTTGTGGGTAGTATCTTATGGGGATAGAGTCCAGTTTGCTTGGCAGTTTGGCATCCGCCTCGCATCAGGGAATGCTGTCTCGATGAGGATGTCGGGGAATGGATCAAGGACGGCTTCTCCCAATGGATCACTAGGACTCAAACACATGACACGCTCACTTCGGACTTTCGCCACGGGCACTTTCTTCGCCGCCATGGTTGCTGTGTTGGCCGGGCCGCAAACCGCCCAAGCCGGACACGATTCGCCACTGTACGTCGCCGCAGACCGCTATCGCGATGCCGTCAGCCACTTTGAAGACGAGGCCCGGCGGGTTCGCAGCCTGGATCGTGGTGTGTTGCGTTTGATCGACGATTTCGAAGACCAAACGAGCGACGTTCGTTCCGCCGCTCGACATCCTGATCGCTCGGATCGATTGGCTCGGGAGTTCAATGACGTCCAGTTCCTGCAGGCACAAACCGAACAAGCGGTTTTCGGCAGTGGATGCCCGATCATCGCCCGAGCGCTCACGCGTTGTTGGAGCGATGTGCTGGGTTCGTTTGCCGCGCTCCAGCAGCAAATGGCCTACGTCCAGCCTTACGTTTCGGCTCGCCCAGCGGTGACCTGTGACGTTCATCATCAAAGCCGGTATTCGGCACCGACCTTCCCAACGACTCCTCCGGTTGTCTTTCCTGGTCAAACACCGTTGCCACTTCCACGGACCGTGCCGCATGTGCAGCAGAAACCAATCAGCTATCCCCACCGCAGTTCGCGTGATTTCAACTCGCATGACTTCTACCGAGGTTCTTCGCATCGCGACGCTCCTCGTCCCGGCAACTACCGAGCCTCAATTCCTTCACGGAAGTCGGTGCCCAAGGGAGCTGAAATTGGTTTGGTGTTGTTGAATAGCTTTCTGAATCGATAGCAAACGGTTGGGGCTGAATGGCCGAACGCGAAGATCATCACGGACCACGGCCCCATCCGGGGCGGCGGTCGTGCAGTTTTTAAGTGCTGTGTCAGTAACGCCTTGAGAACCCCGCCCGTGCAGCGGGAGGGGTCGGAAAGCGAGCGTTCAGCGAGATTTCCGGGGGAGCGGCTGTGTTGTTTTT
>NZ_DDGH01000068.1:0-2724 GCF_002337565.1 Rhodopirellula sp. UBA1907
GCCGATGACGGCATCATGCCGCAAACCGAAGAAGCGATCAGTCACGCGAAAGCGGCTGAAGTGCCAATTGTCGTTGCGATGAACAAGATTGACCTCGAAGGGGTTGATCCAAACCGCGTCATGACACAATTGACCGAACACCAACTCACGCCCAGCGAATGGGGCGGCGATGTCGAAATCGTTCGAACCAGTGCCACACAAGGCACCGGGATGGACGAGTTGTTGGACACGTTGCTAACGATCGCTGAACTGAACGAGTACTCGGCCAACCCGAATCGATCGGCGTTGGGCGTTTGCTTGGAATCGGAACAGCAGGGCGACCGCGGTGTGGTTGCGAAACTGATCGTTCAGAACGGTACGCTTCGAGTTGGTGACATCTTGGTTTGCGGTCCGGCTCACGGTCGCGTCCGTGCAATGCAAGACACATTGACTGGCAAACCGATTACGGAAGCAGGGCCAAGTACTCCTGTCAGTTTGATGGGTCTGGACACGCCTCCTGGCGCGGGCGATCGATTCCACGTCCTGAAGGACATTTCACAGGCACGCGAAATCGCGAGTGCTCGTGAAGGCGAATCGAGTCGTCAGAGCCTGTCGGGTATCACGACTAAGGTCAGCTTCGACTCGTTCCAAGAGATGCTGGAAGACGGCAAGCTTGGTGAATCGGCTGACACCGTGAAGCTGAACTTGATCATTCGAGCCGACGCTCGTGGTTCGCTGGAAGCGATCGACAAAGAACTGAGCAAATTCGACCATCCCGAAGTGGAGATTCGAGTTCTGCAACGCAGTGTTGGTGGCATCTCGCTCGCCGATGCGACTCTGGCAAGTGCTTCCGATGCGGTCATCTTGGGCTTCAACGTGATCCCCGATGACAAAGCTCGTTCACTGGCCGAAGAACGCGGGGTTGAGATCCGTCGCTACGACGTCATCTACAAGTTGACCGATGACATCCGTGCGTTGATCGAAGGACGTTTGAAACCAGAAGAACGCGTTGTCGAACTCGGCCGTGCGTTGGTCAAGCAAGTCTTCTCGATCAGCCGAGTTGGCACGATCGCGGGTTGCTACGTCGCACAGGGCTCGATTCAGCGAAACTGCCGCATTCGAGTCAACCGAGACGGGCGAACGATCGGCGATTACCAGCTCGACACGCTTCGTCGGATCAAGGAAGACGTCAAGGAAGTGCCCCGCGGCATGGAATGCGGTATCCGTCTTCAAGGCTTCAACGACATCAAACAAGACGATGTATTGGAAGCTTACAAGATTGAAGAAGTCGCTCGAAAACTCGATTGATCTTCGAGTCGGAAACTGACGGCACATGGCATCGATGTGTCGTCAGCGACCATCACGGAATGAGTTCAGTCCAGCGGTCGATGCGGGCATCATTGCCCGCGTGACGTTTTTTCTGATGCGTTTGCACGCTCCTCTCTGTTGAAGTTTGTCTTTTGTCCAGTCGACGTTTGCTCAAAGCCGCCGAAGCGATCCGCGAAGTGGTCGCGAATGCGATCGTGACCGAAGTCCGTGACCCACGTGTTCGTGACGTCACGGTCATTGGGGTCGAGGTTTCACCCGATATGCGCGAGGCCAAGGTCAAGGTCAGCGTGATGGGCGACGAGTCTCAGAAGAACCTGTCGCTGCGTGGACTGCAAAACTCAGCTGGGTTCCTGCAAAGCAAAATTGCCAACCGAATGGATACCCGCTACACGCCCAAGTTGCGGTTCGAGGTCGATCGTGGCCAAGAGAACGCGATGACGGTGAGCGAGATTCTTGCCCGGATTCAGCAAGAAAAAGAAGGCGCGACCGACGATCGTGACCAAAATGATTCTGGCGAAGACGCCACTCCCCACTCAAACGATTGATTACCGCATTTAGATGTCAGCCACTAACCGCGCGAAACTGATTACAAAGCTGCAGACAGCTTTGAAAAAACACTACGACGTGGCCCCCGCCACCCCGTCGCGTCCTCTCCTCGAACACGCGCTGTATGCCTGCCTGCTCGAAGATTGCCCCGCTGATTTGGCCGACGAAGGCCTGGCGAAGTTGGAGCAAGACTATTTCGATTGGAACGAAGTCCGCGTCACCACGGTGACTGAGTTGGCCGCCGTTTTGTCGAGTCTTCCAGATCCGAACAAAGCCGCTCAACGTTTGAAGTCCATTCTTCAAGCGATCTTTGAAGAGTTCTACAGCTTTGATTTGGATCACCTGAAAAAAGAAAACCTCGGCAAAGCCGTGGCGAAGTTCGAAGGTATGTCTTCGATGACTCCCTTCGTGCTCAGCTACATCATTCAGCATGGACTCGGTGGTCACTCGATCCCAATCGATTACTCCGCCATGGTCGTGATGTTGGTCACCGGTATCGCTAGCCAAGCGGAAGCGTCCGATGGTCGCGTTCCAGGACTTGAACGAGCCGTGCCAAAGAGCAAAGGCGTTGAGTTCGCAGCCTTGATGCATCAACCAGCCGTGGCACTGTTGATGGATCCGAAGGACAAGACCGCTCGGACTTTCCTCGAATCGGTTGCCAAAGGTAGTTCTAAAGAACTCGACGAATGGTTGACCAGCAAGGAAGCCGCGATCAAACGCGTGAAGGCTCGCAAGAAAGAAGAACGCGAAGCCGCTAAACAAGAAGCCGAAGCGGAAGCTGCTGAAGAAGCGGAAGCGAAGTCGGCCGTCTTGGTCAAACGAAGCGCCAAGAAAGGCAGTCGCGTGACTAAGTCGTCGGTGCAGCAAAAG
>NZ_DDGH01000068.1:2781-37661 GCF_002337565.1 Rhodopirellula sp. UBA1907
AGTCGTCGGTGCAGCAAAAGTCGGCTGCTGAACAAGCCGCCGAGTCGCAGGCCCGTTTGGCTGCCGAAGCGAAGAAGGCAGAAGCCAAGGCTGCTGCCAGTGCCAAGTCGACCAAGAAAAAGGCGACAACGGACAAGTCCTCCAGTTCTGCCAAAAGCTCGACATCTGGCACCGCGAAGAAGTCCAGTAAGACGTCGGCTTCGAAGACGGCGTCCAAGTCGTCTGAAACGACCAAGTCCGCCGGAAAGAAATCGTCCAAGACTTCGACAACCAAGAAGGCTCCTGCGAAGAAGTCCGGCAGCAATGCCAAGCCAAGCAGCAGTGCAAAAGAATCGGCTCCGAAAAAGTCGGCTAAAAAGAAGTCAACGACCTCCAGCAAGTCTGCTTCGTCCGAGTCGACAAGTTCCACTGCTGGAAAGAAAGCCACCAACCGTAAATTGACCAAGCGGAAACCCCGCTGATCTCAGTGAGGATCGGTCCGAATCCGATGGACGCGATCGCACTCCAGTGAACAACGATTGATCCAAACCGGAAGGACAACACTCATGGCAGGTCACAGTAAATGGGCGAACATCCAGCACCGCAAAGGGCGTGTTGACGCTCAGCGGGGCAAGATGTGGAGCAAGCTCAGCAAGGCGATCATCGTTTCTGCAAAGATGGGCGGAGGTGATCCTTCGCTGAACATCCGATTGCGAAAAGCGATTGATGACGCCAAAGCGGTTTCGATGCCCAAGGACAACATCGAGCGTGCGATCAAGCGTGGCACTGGCGAGCTGGAAGGCGACGCCGTTGAAGAAGTCCTCTACGAGGGCTACGGTCCCGGCGGAGTCGCCGTGATGTGCTTGGCCATGACCGACAACCGAAACCGAACTGCACCCGAGTTGCGAACTATGTTTGGCAAATTCGGTGGAGAACTGGGGAAAACCGGTTGTGTCTCTTACTTGTTCGAACGCAAAGGCATCTTTGTCTTCGGTGAAGGTGCGGACGAAGAAAAGGTCACCGAACTCGCTCTCGAGAACGGAGCGGATGACGTCGAAGTCGATGAGGATGGCAAGGTCCAAGTGACTTGCACTCCTGAAGCGTTCAGCGATTTGGAAGTCGCCTTTGACGAAGCGAAAATGGAAACCGAGGTCAGCGAAGTGACTCAGATCGCTTCCACCAACGTGGATCTGGACGAGAGCGTTTCGGGCAAGGTGCTGGCTTTGCTCGAAGCCTTGGATGACCACGACGACATTCAAACCGTCAGCACGAACGCAAACTTCCCGTCCGAGTCGGTTTCGGAATAGAACGTCTGCATTCATCGCTATTCATGTAGGCATCCACCATGCGAGATCGCATTCTCTTCTTCGGCATGGTGTTGGCGTTTGGTTTGCTTCCGGTCGAGGATGCCCGATCGGATGATCCACCGGCTCCGAAAGTAGAGGCTCTCGGACCGAGTGAGCGAACGTCCAGTACGTGGGTCGTCGGTGATCACGTTCTTGAGAAGTCTCGGTCCATCAACGCCACCAATTTCGGTTTGAGTGCGCCCTCCGATGCCGACCAGTCCGTTGCGTTGGCGAAGGCGATCTCGCACGCCGCGAATTCACCCGGCATCGACACGGTTTACATTCCCTCCGGAACGTACCGGTTCTCTCGGCCAATCCAGTTGCGTTCGGGCGTCAACCTCATCGGTGATGGAGTCGGCAAAACCATCTTGGAAGGCCGCAGGCTACGCTCGTATCTGCTGAATGCGCGGCGGATCGACGAGAGCAAAGCCTTCGTCACTGGACTGACACTGCGCAACCGATACCGCACCGTGGCGATGTATGATGTCAGTAACCTGCACTTTTATCATGTTGAGTTTGCGGGCGGAATCGTCCGGCTCGAAGGTTGTTCGGACATCTCATTGGAAGGCAACCTGTTCCGGGACAATCTCGGTAAATCGGGCTACGCCAGCGACAACTGCGATCGCATTCGGATCGTCCACAACCGATTCGAGTCGATCGAAAACGGAAGCATCAATCTTAGTCGTCATCGCGATTGTTATGTGGCTTGGAATGAGATCACTGCGAAGAGTTTGCTGGATTCCGGGTACGCGGGGATCCGCCTGCCGAATGATGCGATGAACAACTTGGTGGAGCACAATTTCATCGAGAACCACGGTCGCGGGATCTTTGTTCTGTCGTCCTCGGAAAACAATGTCATCCGGAACAACGTTGTCCACGGTTCGACCAAGCAAGGTGTGCTGATCCAATCGTCCGCCAATCGTTTGGAATCGAACGTGATCGTGGATGCGGGAGAGCAGTCCATTTATGTTGTGGACGCGGTCGCAAGTTCCTCGCCGACGCCGTCGATCGCGGATCACAACCATCTCTTACGAAACGTGGTCTATGACACTCGCTCTCAGCGCGGTGATCGCTTCATCGCGCTGAAGGTTTCGACGGAGGGGAATACCGTCGTCGGAAACGTTGTCTCGAGCCAACACGGTCGCGAATTCAAAGCGATTCGGCCCGACGTCGGCAATGTCGAGCGTGACAACGAGTACCGACGCGATGTTGATCAGGATCAAGTTCGATCGTTGGTGCAATCCATTAAAGAGCGAGTGGCAGAACATCTGGAATTGGATGAATCAGGCCAAAGCAGCGTTCTGGGCTCACCAAGCGGCCGGTGAGATCGCTTCGTGCCGACCGTCCCTTGGGATGGGCGAGGCGGATTTGAGTGACAAATCTCACCCGAGCCGACTTTTTTGCGGAACATGGAGCTCGACGGCGGGTTTTAATGGGCGTACGTGACTGCGCTTCTTGCTGCGCGGTTGGCATTGTGAAATGAGCGTTCCGGCTTCGAGGGGCGTCCCAGCATTACTTGATTGACAAATCCGGCTTCCGGCTGATTAGCGACCATGATTCACCCGTCTTTCCCGCGAATCTCATGACTCACGTACCTGACGTTCAATCGCCTCGGTCAGCTTCATCTGGATCGCGTCAATCGACTGACCTTGAGCCGAGTTCTGCTCCAACCTTTGAGTTGGATGCTAGCGAGGCAGCGGCATCGAACGGTAGCGGTTCAGCGGTGACTTCCGAGATACCTCAGTCGGCGAGTAGGACGCACTTGGCATCCAGTGAGTCGTCAGCGGGACCGGCGTTGGGGGACACACAGCCATCGTCGCCGCTCCACTTCGTCGTCAATCTGGTCGTCTCGGCAGCCGTATTGGCCGCGGCGATCTACGGTTATACATTCCTGGGTGAACGTCAGCGTCCGCAGCGTACCAAACCGGCCAAGTCACCCGTAACGATTGTCAGCACCGACGACCTTCGTTTTCATAGTGGACCCGTGGTGATCGATGTCAATGGAGTGGTCGTTCCATTGCGTGAGCTGCGATTGGCTTCTGAAGTTGCCGGCCGCGTGGTCGAGTTGTCTGAGAACGTTCGTGCCGGTCGAAAGGTCAAAAAGGGTGAGGTGCTGATCCGACTCAATTCGACTGAGTACGAGTTGGAAGTGAAGCGTTTGCAAGCTTTGGCTCAACAAGAAGCCGCTGAAGAAAACTCCGTCCAGGTCGGCATTGAGAACACGGTGGAGTTGCAGTCTTTGGCCCAGAAGCAGCTGGAGATCGCTCGCCAAGAACGCGAACGAATAAACTCGCTCGTTGCCCAGCGGGCCGCATCCGCTTCCGAAGTTGACACCGCTCGCCGTGCTGAGTTGGCTGCGGACTCATCCTTGGTGGAACTCGAAAACCGTCGGCGTGAACTGACTGCTCAGTTGCAGTTGGTAAAGGAGAAACGATCGCTGACGGAAGTGTTGTTGGAGCGAGCCCGGTTGGATCTATCCCGCTGCGAGATCCAATCGCCAATCGACGGGCGCGTTGTGTCATCCGAAGTCGAGGAGCAATCGTTCCTGCCAACAGGGACTCCGTTCATCACGATTGAAGACACGTCAGCCGTCGAGGTTCGGGCGAGTCTGACCGCGGACCAGATGTTCTGGATTTGGAACAGTCAATCCGTTTTGTCGACCTTGGCGGCGAGCGATCCTGATCAGGCGGAAAAGGCGGTCTCTGATGCCGACCGTATCAATTCGGCGGTGTCGGCGACGATCTCCACTGTTTTTGGAACGGAATCCCATCAATGGTCAGCGGTCTTCGAACGCCTCGATGGAGTCGGCATCGATGTCAACACCCGGACTTATCCATGTCTCTTCCGGGTAGAGTCCCCTGAGTCATCCTTGGAAGGCAGTGCGAGTCGGCAATTGACCCGTGGAATGTTTGTTGACGTTTCGATCGAAACTCAACCCAATCAACTCCTCTTTCGTGTGGCTGAATCGGCCGTTCGACCAGGCAATCGGCTTTGGTTGAACGTTGATGGAAAGCTGCGAATCGTTCCCATCACGATTGTCAGTCGGACTGGTGATGACGTCGTCGTTCAAGTTCAACCGGAACTCGATCATCTGTGCACCTTGGCATCGACCCGAATCATCGTCTCGCCCATCAGCGATCCGATCGAAGGAATGCCTGTGGGCGGGCAAACGCCATCCATCGCAGAAGCGGGACCAGACAAAACAGGGCAATCTGCTTCGCCGGCGATTGGCGATGCGTCGTCGAATTCTAATGAAGCAAACTCAAGCTTGCGGGCTGACGGATGAAAGCTCTGATTGCTTGGTCTGTCAAAAACTGGCAGGCGATGAACGTTGTGATGGTTGGTGTGCTGTTGTTGGGGGCGTTCAGCCTGTCGCAGTTGCGTCGAGATTTTTGGCCCGACTTTGAGCTGTATGTGCTGTCGATATCGGTCGAATATCCCGGTGCCAGCCCTGACGAAATTGAAGAAGGCATTCTGGAAAAGATTGAAGAAGCGGTTCGCACCGTCGATGGCGTCGATGAGATGACGTCTTTGGCACGCGAAGGCATGGGGACGGTCACCCTGGAACTGGATCCGGATGCGAATCAAGCCGATGCCCAGCGTGTGCTCACGGAAGTCACGACGTTGATCGGACAAATTCCCAGCTTCCCCGAGCTTGCGGAAAAGCCTGACATCCGGATGAACACGAACTTTGTGACCGCGATTCGAGTGGCGGTGATGGGGCCAAAGGTGCCTGAGTTCTCGGATGTCGCCGGCGAGGATGAATCGAGTTCTAGCGATGTGACCCGCGGCCCTCCGTTCGATCATGCGGAAGCTAAAGCGGAAGCGGCACTCGCTCTTCGCCGCGTCGCGGAACAAATTCGCGAAGAGATTCTTGCGTTGCCGTCGGTGTCCGTCGCGGATTTGGTCGGAACACCCGACTATCAAATCGACATCGAGATCCCTGAAGACACGCTTCGCAAATACAACTTGTCATTGCAAAGCGTTGCCCAAATTGTACGTGCAAACAACGTGGAGCTTCCCGGCGGAACCCTTCGCGGCCGATCGCAGGAGGTGCTGCTTCGCGGGAGTGACAAGAGTTCGGTTGGGGCCGGGATCGAAGGAATTCCACTGGTGAGCCAGCCAGGCGGCGCGGTGTTGACTGTTGGAGATCTCGGTCGAGTTCGTGATGAGTTTTCGGTCGAAGGAAGCATCAACGAAGTCAATGGTCATCCCGCTGTTTTGGTTTCAATTGAAACGACCAGTGCCGATGACCTGATTCAGGTTGCGGAAGAAGTTCGACAGTTCGTTGCGGATGGCAGTGATGCACTGCCAAACGGCTACTCATTGATTGCGATGCGCGATCGCTCGACCAGCGTCAAAAATCGCCTCAATCTGCTGAGCAAGAACGCTTGGATGGGCTTGGTTCTTGTTTTTATCGTCCTGGCTTTGTTCCTGGAAATGCGATTGGCGTGGTGGGTGATGCTCGGCATTCCCATTTCGTTGTTGGGCGCATGCATCTACATGCACTTCGGCGGACATACACTCAACATGACTTCCATGTTCGCGTTTTTGATCGCGCTGGGGATTGTTGTCGACGACGCGATCGTGGTTGGCGAGAACATCTATGCGCATCGCGAAATGGGAAAGAGCTATCACCAAGCTGCCATCGACGGGGCGTATGAGGTGATGCCGTCCGTGATCACCGCGATTCTAACGACAGTGATTGCGTTCGCGCCGATCATGTACATGGAAGGCCGAATCAAACGATTGACCGTCGTTTTACCGATGTGTGTCGGGGCGATGTTGATCATCTCGATGTTCGAAAGTTTGACCATTCTGCCATCGCACCTCTCGCACAAACGCAGTCGATTCTTGGATGTGGTGACGTACTTGTTGATGCCTTTGCGTCCATTGGCGTGGTTGCTTCAAAAAGCAAACGCGGGAATGTCGAAGCTTTTGACCAAATGCATTGATCGGATCTACACACCGATCTTGGGGTGGTCGCTCAGGAACCCTGCCGTTGTACTGTCAACGCTTGCCGGTCTGTTGATTTTGTCAGTGGGAGTCGTACGGTCGGGCATGGTTCCGTTCTTGCTGCTGCCCAAGATCGACTTTGGTTTCATCACCGTGCAGGTGACCTACCCCGACGGAACGCCGGTGGAAATCACCAACGCGGCCACAAAACGTTTGGAAGACGCGATCTGGAAAGTCAATCAGCGTTCGATCGACGAAAAGATGACGGCTGACCCAGGTGGGTTTGTTCAAGCGGTTCAACGAACCGTCGGTTCGTCAGGCGATGAAGTAGGCAGTAGCGTCGCCGGTCACGTCGGCGGTCTGTTCATCCAGCTCAACGACATCGGTGAACGAACGGTATCAAGCGATGACATTGTGCGGATGTGGCGTGAGGAATCAGGGCGATTTCCAGGAGCCGAGGCGGTCGCCTTCGGAGCCACACCACGAGGACCTGCGTCTCTGCCCATCGAGCTGAGGTTGATGGCGACCGGTGAGAACCTGGCGATGCTGGACGCCGCGATCGAGCGATGCAAGGCAAAGCTGGGTGAGTACCCCTATGTTTCTGACATCGCAACGGACACACGCCAAGGCAAATGGGAATACCGCATCAAGGTTCGCGACGATGCGAAAGCGATGGGCGTTTCACTGGCCGATGTAGCGGGGACCGTCCGAGCATCGTACTACGGTGAAGAGGTCATGCGATTGCAGCGGGGGCGCCATGAAGTGCCCCTGCGAGTTCGCTACCCTCGTGAGGATCGCAACACATTGGTCAGCTTCAACGACATTCGCGTTCGAGGCACGGATCGGATGGAGAGGCCGCTCAACGAAATTGTCAAAGTCGATGTGCAACGGGGATACTCCGAGATCAGTCGGGTCAACCAAATGCGTAGCATTTCAGTGGTGGCCGATGTCGACGAAACTCGCGGCAATGCGTTCAACGTCGTGTCCGATCTCAAAGCGAACTTCGTTCCAGAATTCCGAAAGGAGTTTCCTGGAGTTCAGTTGCAGTGGGGTGGACAACAAGAGCAGACCGATGAGACGGTCAATAGTTTGGTGGTGGGGTTTGTGTTCGTTTTGGGAGCGATGTTCCTGTTGCTGACAATCCAGTTCAATTCGAGTTGGCAAGCGATTCTAATCCTTTCGATCATTCCGTTTGGATTCATCGGAGCCATCTTGGGTCACATCGTGATGAACATCGATCTGACGTTATTCAGCATCTTTGGAATCGTGGCACTCGCTGGAGTGGTTGTGAATGACTCGATTGTGCTGGTCGACTTTATCAATCGTCGTGTGGCCGATGGCTTGCCGCTTCACGAAGCGATCATCGACGGCGGACGACGACGCTTTCGAGCCGTTTTGCTGACGTCGGTGACCACATGCGCCGGAATGATGCCGATCCTGCTGGAGCGATCCAAGGAAGCCCAAGTGGTCTCACCGATGGCGACCAGCCTCACCTTCGGGCTTGCACTCAGCACCCTCGTCGTATTGATTCTGGCTCCGGTGATGTATCTAGTTGTCGCGAAGCTTTCCCCGCCCCGTAGGATGAGGCAGGAAGCTATTTGAAAGAGATACTCACAGTCGCTAGGTCCGAATAAAATCGAGCGAAACATCTCCGTCGCGGAAATTTGATTTTGGTTACGTAGCGTATGGAATGTCTTGGTTCACGTCGTGGTGACGACCAGGTCCCTTCAACGTGACTCGGGTACAATTTTAGATTGCGCTGCCGTTTCGAGAATGCACTGGATTGCCGCTCAAAAGAAGGTCCACAACTGGGACCGGAAAAGCGTGCCGCTTTCTCCTGCGACATAACCCGTTCGCGATTGCTGGGCGGGTGAATCGTCGATGGAAGTCACATCGAACGTGAATCGAGCGGATCGCTTGTTGAACAAGTACCAGTTGAACCCAGCCGAAATTTCGTCGCCGCTGCCGTATTCCCCGTTCACCTGGGATCCACGTGCAAACAGTTCCAGCATTTCTGGAATCACAAACACGCCGCTCTGAACGAAGAACCCCTGGTCAAACTGTGACGGTAGCCCGGTGCCGGTGTCGCCTTCGATGTTGCGAAGCCACCTTAGGAACACTTCGCTGCTGAAGCTGAATCCTCGCCGTTTGATTCCAAAGTGAGCGGAGTACAACCAGATATCAAAGGCATTCACCGTCACCCCGGGAGCGATCGCATTGGGTTCGATCAGGCGAGTTCCGTCGCTTAGTCGAATGACGGTTTGCTCGGCTGCGGGGTCAGCGTTGCTGCTGCTGGCGTTTCTGGTTTGAGTCAGTCCATGTCCCAACCGGAATGCCAGTGACGGGTGGTTCTCGATGTCTGAAAAACCAGGCCCGAACTCTTCCAACGGTTCCCACCACGAGAGGGCGGAATACGCGAGTTGCGTGTCGAGTTCGGATGCTTGCAGTGAAAGTGTGTTGTATCCGTTCCCGACCAGCACGTGGTATGAGATGTCGTCGGTCAGTTTGCCTTTGGCCCACATACCCGCTGTGATGGACGGTCGAAAGAATGTTGTCGCCATCGTTCGGTCGGCACCGAGCGTGTACCGAGATGTTTCCGTCCATTCCCAGGTTCCTGGCAGTTTGCCAAGCCCAAGGTAGATCGAAAGCCGATCGGACATCCGAAACGAAATCCATCCCAACAGCAATTGGATGGGATTGGAGGTGACGGTGCTGTAGTCGATGTTGGAATAGAACCGCAGGTCCTCGTCAAACGCATACCCGGAAAACACCAGCCGACCTCGGTTGATGTTGAAGTCGTTCCGGTTGTTGATCTCGCGAATGTTTCCGGCAGCGTCGACCGACGTGGATTCTTCACGAGAGAAGCCCGTGTAGCGAAACTGATTGTGCAATCCAACGGTCAACTCAAAAGGCGATTCTTGGGGGTTGCGGGGACGCCATGTCCAGCCGGAATCATAGATTCCATCGTGCGTGGATCGATCCGTGAACGGCACGTGTTGGTAGGCTGTCCCGTCGCCCGTTGCTGGTATGGCCGCACTCGCCGACTCGGCCTGCATGGCCGCGACGATCGTTTCCAACTCGCGAATTCGCGTGATGGCGTCGGACAAATCACTCTGGCTGACACTGTCTTCGACGGGTGCGAAGGTTGTCGAAACGGCGGAGGACTCTGCGACCAGACCGTCGGTTTCAGCTCGTGCGTTGGGAGCAGATCCTGGACCGATGACGGTCAGAGCTAGCACTGTCAAACAGTGGACGGCGGAGTGGTGCCAGCGGATACCCATCGAAATGACTTGCCCAAACAAGAAGACGTTGTCTCGTTCATCGACCTTTCTGCTTGAAAGGGTTACATCAACCACAGAAGATTTGCGGAATCGAGCCAGTGATCGACCAACGCAGTGTCGCACCGAACCCGCCGCTTAAACTATCGCGATCGTCGCGGCTATCTAATATTCGGTCATCAGGAGCAGGTTTTGGCGATGAACTTGGGATAGTCTTGGACTGCCAAATGCTTGGTGTTGACACGGAAGATGCGTTGTTGGTTCCTGTTCTTTCCTCCGCCCCAATGGGGCAGCTCTAAGATAGCCCCAGGCATCGCCTGGGGGTTCGTTACGCAGATTCCGACACAAGCCCCAACGGGGCGGCCCTAAGAAAGACTCCCCAAAACCCGCTAGGACCGCTCCCGTTGGGGCTTTGTAATCTTGGTCCCGCCACAACTCAGGGCGTTGCCCTGGGCTGGCGTAGGGCTGCCCCGTTGGGGCGAAGTCGAGAAACAAAACCTGCGTAGCTTAAAACGCTGTCAAGACCAAACATTTCGCAGTCCAGGATAGTCCTCAATTGCTGTTTACAAGCGATCCTCCGACTTCACTATCTCGCAATCGACGCATCGGGTGAAAAGGACACTCGACGTTGGCTTTGTGTATCTTCGTGTGGAAGAACACGGCGGAATCAGGAATGTTTTTGATCCTTCCGGGGCCTTGCTACTTTCGCTGCCTGCCCAATTCGTCCCTCACTCTCGCCTTCGTTGCCGAACATGATCAGCCCCATCCACCGTCGCGTGTTCCATTCGTTTTGTCTGGTGGTCGCGCTCAGCATCGTCTCGCCGGTCGGTGTGGTTGGCGACGAATCGGTCGGTTCCAGCCAGGCGGCAACTGTAGCGGTGGCTGAGGGCTCTCCCGCTGGTCAACTTGAAAAGCAGATAGGTGATCAAGTTTCCGTCGGCGATTTCCATGGGTTTGTTCAACTTGAATTCAATCTGGGCGGAGTGGCTTGTAAATTGGTCAGCCCTGCGGCGTCCGCCCCGAATGTGCCATGGATTTGGCGAGCCCGTTTTTGGGGCCATGAACCGCAACTCGACGTGGCTTTGTTGAAACAGGGATGGCACGTCTGTTACTGCGACGTCGCGGATTTGTTTGGCAACGAAACCGCCATCAAGCGTTGGGATCAGTTTTACGATCTGAGCCAGCGGATCGGTATGCACCCCAAGCCTTTATTGGAAGGCATGAGTCGTGGCGGGTTGATTGTGATGCGGTGGGCATCCGCCAACCCGAACCAAGTCAGCGGCATCTATGTCGATAACGCGGTGATGGACATTCGCTCGTGGCCAGGTGGCAAAGGAGACGGCATCGGCGCTCCCCGAGCATGGAAGACGTGTTTGGATGCCTATCAAATCACCGAAGAAGAATCAAAATCGATGGAAGATGGACCGCTGCATCGTTTGGCTGGACTTGCCAAAGCGGGAGTGCCCATTTTCGCCATGATCAATGAACAGGACAACGTCGTTCTGCCGAGTGAGAACAGTGATGTGTTAGTCCGACGCTACCGGAAATGCGGCGGCCAAATCCGAGAACTCCGCCGACCCGGATTGGGGCATCACCCGCACTCATTGAAGGACCCTGCTCCGCTTGTCGAGTTCGCCGTTCAAGCGGTTGCGAATTAAAGGGACTTGGCCACAATTGGAATTCCGACAGTGGCAACTCTGAAGTCAATGATCTCGCTCAGTTGGGCGAATTAGCTTTCACGCAGGGCACGTGAATGGCGATGGACGAAGGGAAGTCAGTGTGAATGAGGATTGGGTGAATGGATTGTCCGTCGTGGACACTACTGCAGCATCGGCCACGTCCCTTGGACGCGTAAAGCGCAGCGTCGGCACGTTTGAAGGCGGTTCGGAAAGTGTCGTCGCTGTGAACGGCGGTGACTCCGCAGCTCACCGAAATTTTGATCAGATCCTGAGGGCCGTGTGAGAAAGTACAGGAAGCTTGTAGTCGACTCGCAATCGCTGATAGTTCTTTCAGGTCTTCGACCGGGAACAAAACGGTGAACTCCTCTCCGCCATGGCGGTGTAGATCCCACTGCTCATCGGATGCTTGCGAGAGTTGGTTTGCAACACGTTGGATGACTTGGTCGCCCTCATCGTGTCCGTACAAATCGTTGATTGCTTTGAATCGATCGATGTCGACGACGACCAAACCAAACATGGCGTGATCATTTCCAAGTCTTATTCGTCGCTGCTCGAAGGCAATGTCGCTCGCACGACGATTGCCAAGCTGCGTGAGTCCGTCGGTGAGCGAGTCCTCTTCCGCTTGCCGCAGACGCTTCTGTCTTGCAATGGAAAGCTGAGTCATTCTTGCGAGGACCTGTCCCACCATGTGTTGCTTGGGCAAGTAGTCTTGTGCGCCTGCTTGGATCGCTGCGATCGCAGTTGTTTGCCGCTCGTCACCACTCAGAATGAAAATGGGGATGTTGGGTGAATGATTGCGTATCGTCTCGACGGCTTCGACTCCGACATTGTCGGGCAGTCCGAGATCGAGAAGCACGAGGTCGAAGTTGGAGATTGCCAGTTCGGAGAGCGCCATGGCCAATGATTCGGCCTGCGTGACCGACACTTCAAAGTCAGGAGACCTGCCCAGCATCATTTGGATGAACTGGGCTTCCTCTTTTCGATCTTCGACGTGAAGTATGTTGATGGTCATGTCAGTTTCGATGTTATTGCGATCGATTGGGCAGATTTGCCTGCTGGGGCATGTGAACTGTAGGACACAAAGGCGTGAACCATGAATGGTGAACAGATAGGTGGATCAACTCAAAACGCCTTGGTCCATCTCCGGTTTGGTCAGTCCGTTTCCATCGATTGTGAGGGATACATTGGATCCTCGTGATGTTCTTGCTCGATCGTGCGGCGACGCATTGAGAACCGTATGGCTATCGCGGTTTGTGTGCCAAAACACACGTTTTGCTTGACCGGACCGCGTTTTGACATAGGCCCATGCGTGAAATTCGCGGGCAGAGCGATTTGGATCGCCGATTCATTTTGATGGAACGTGAGGGACCAATCGACTTGGTTTGGCTGGTTCCTGATCCCCCGCCGGATACACTCGTCTTAAACCGCGGAGAGAATTCGTTTGAAGTCTGATGCTTCCAATGAGCGTGCTGAACGATGGGATTCGACGAAGGCTACGAGCCTATGTTTCGCACGCGGAAGTTCGCACCTGCAAGTCAGCTGATTCCTGTCATCCTTTTGCAACCGGAATGTTTCTTATGTTGAACCACAGAGTTTGTTTGCTGTTACTTTTGGCGTTTCTTCCGTCCTCTGTGCGTGCAGACAAACCAGATCTTCCTTCGCCTCCGGCTGGCTTTGATTGGCAACGGTGCGACGAGGTACGCGTCGGAATGTTGAAGCCTCAGCAATGGCATTTTCTATCTCAGAGCAAAAATGAGACGCGTGGATACTTCATCACCAAAGAAAAGATTCATGGCACTGGAAAGTTCGATACCGGGCTGTCACTCAACGTGATCCCGAACGTCGGCAAGAAACAGGGCGGCGAGGCGTCCAACTTTGCCAAGTCGTTTATCCGAGAAGCGATTCAGGATAAACAGTCGGTGCTGCAGATCATTCCACCAGGCGAAGTTGGACCCGCGAAGACATTTGGCTGTCGAATCAGAAGGCATGGTTCGATCGTTCACTACTTCTTGATCACGGACGATTCTCAGGACATCCTCTACCTGTTTATGTTCGAGAGTCCTGAGTCAGAGTGGGAGTCGGCATGGAAGATCGGGGAAACAATGCTGCAGAAGTTGTACGTCGACTTTCCCGACAAGTGATGGTTGAGCCAGAGTGGCTATGCCGTATCAGCACCGGTAAACTTTGATCGCTTCTTTACGAATCGCAGGTGATGCGACGAGCTCGTCTAACGGTGCATCATGGGGCGACGAATTCACTCTGCAATCGACGGCTTTTGAGAAATTTTTCGACTGCTCTGTGCCCTCGCTGCGTCTGCGTGATCGTGAGCGACAAGTCTTGGGGGTATCCATCGATCTTTGCGGGGCCTCCGTTGTGTTCCCACGACGTGGTTTCGACTTCTTGTCGGATCTCTTCGGCGAGCTTCATCAGATCTCCAAAAGACTGCGGACTCATCTCAGAATAGTCAGAAATGCGATAAGACTTCTTGGTCAGCTTCGATGCCATTGATTCGGACTATCCGTCCTCGTAGCCGGCGGCATAGCCATTTTCGCGACCTCGATTATTTCCAAATCGGAAAGCGGCAAAACCTACCGCGACCAGTAAGACGAGGGTGAGCAGCCCTTTCACTCCGAACTTTGTTTTGTGGCTGATCGGAATGCTGATATTGAATTCAAACTTTTCCATCCATTGGCTCCTGGTTTTCAGCCTTCTTTCGTTCCTTTTGTTCAGCGTAATGGGTTTCAGCCCGGATTCAAATATACGCTGATAGATCGGTGAAGCTTGTGTTCAAAAGCCGCTGTTGGCAAAGCTGGCCACTCTGAAATGGGCTTGCCGCAGCCATCGCGCGTATCCTGGTAGCCGCTCGCCGCACGGCGTGTCGCTCAATCGGCCATAACCTGACAGGTAGGGTGTCAGTGCATCTCTTGCGTCGCAGACGGTCGGGATTGCTTTGTCGATTTCATGGCCTGCCGTCTTGTGTTCCGGTGGACCATAGATCCAATCTTCGCCTGGTCGATCGATATCCATCGGGCAAATTCGGCAGATCTCCTATGCGCGGACGCCTGCTGCGACCTGAACACGGACCGTCGCAACAACGGTCGGAGAGAGAGACTCCGCAGTGGTCCGAACGATAGCGAGGTCGACTGGTTGCTGCTTCTTCGGCTCGGGTGCGGTCGTTTGCCCTCGCTTCTCCGGTGAGTTGTGCTCACCCAGGTAGTACGTTATGCCACTGAGTGTGGCGACGGCCTGTCCAGAAACTTCGAGCCGGTACTGCGGCATTGCCTTTCAGAGGCGTCCCATGGGGCGTTGTTCTTTCGAACAAGAGTTTTTGGGTATCGATTCCCTAAAAACTTGGTGGCAATGATTCGCACGCCCAATGGCTTTCGCACCGCAATCGATGAGTCAACAAAGAATAGCAAAGCTGTTTTGAGTACCCCCGACAGGATTCGAACCTGTGACCTGCGCGTTAGGAATGCGCTGCTCTATCCAGCTGAGCTACGAGGGCGTTTGGGTTGCAAAGACTTGTTTGAGTTTACGTTGCTAGCGGTGAGGCTGGAAGATCGTTTGGGGACTGGCAACAGAGGATGTTTGTGCTGCTAAGCTGCGTTCTCAGGGGAAGCAGATGGCGGGGCGCGAGAGGTCCAGGGAGTCTGGCTCGATCGTCAGCATCGATTCGATTTCTAAACTGCCGTACCGCGAAAAACCGGTGTGGACGACGAGGTTGTCGGCGATCTGTGCGATGCCGTCGTGATGAGTGTGCCCGCACAAGACAACGTGTTTGCGGTTGGGAGCCTGCTCGGCGGCCTTGCGGAGTGCTTGGCCAGCTTGGCCGCAGACGAAGAAGGGGGCCCAGTTGTCGTCGGTCGTTTTGCCTTCGTACCAACACGCTTCGCGGAACGGTGGGACGTGGGTGGCGATCAAGACTTGTGTGATCTCGTCGGACAAATTGTTTAGCTTGTCCGTCAAGCGTTCCGCCGCGGCTTTGCCTTCCGCGATCAGAAGCGATTGCCAGCCATCGGGATCGCTGGTTCGGAAGTCTTCGATCAGTTGAAAATCGTTGAGGCGAACGTTGGACCCGGCGTAGTCGCCTTGCGTTGCGTCGCCCCATCCATCGTCACCGATCAAAACCGTGGATGCATTGAGCGGCATCGCGGGGTGGTCGGTGAGGTAGGTCAGTTGCGGGACGTCACGGCAGAGAGCAATCAGATCGCGACGCGTGGACGCGATCGATTTGCCATAGAAATCGTGGTTGCCGAGCACGAAGTGAATCGGCCGATCCAAGGATTCGGCCAAGCATCGCAATTGATAGGCAACATCGTCTCCTTCGGACAAATCGCCGGTGATCAGAATCGAGTCTGGATCGAGTTCCAGCAGTTTCGCCACCCACGATTGCCAAACATCGAGTTTGGCATGATCAAAGTGCGGGTCGGTGATCCAAGCGATTCGGCGAAGAGGCTGATTCAAGGAGACGTTGCAACGACTTAGGAAGGACGAAACATCAAGCGGTGGCGGTTGCACCAGCGGCTTCGGCCAACGCGTCCGCTTTGTCGGTCTTTTCCCAAGTGAAGCCTTCGCCATCGCGACCGAAGTGGCCGCCCGCGGTGGTTTCGACGAACACAGGACGACGCAGTTGCAAGTGATCGATGATTCCGCCGGGAGTCAACGGGAAGTGCTCGCGGATGAGTTCGCAAAGCTTGGCGTCATCAATCTTGCCGGTGCCTTCGGTGTCAACGTGGACACTGACGGGTTCGGTCACACCAATTGCGTAAGCCAATTGAACTTCGCAGCGTTCGGCCAAGCCGGCGGCGACAATGTTCTTAGCAACGTAGCGAGCCATGTAAGCGGCACTGCGGTCAACCTTGGTCGAGTCTTTTCCGCTGAAGGCACCACCACCGTGACGGCCCCAGCCGCCGTAGGTGTCGACGATGATTTTGCGACCGGTCAAACCGCAATCGCCGTGAGGTCCACCGATGATGAACTTGCCGGTTGGGTTGATGTGATACTTGATGTCGCCCTTGTCCAACTCGGCTGGGATGGATGGTTTGACGACGTTCTCGATCACAAACTTTTCGATTTCGTCGTGCGAGACATCGGGGCCGTGTTGAGCGCTGACGACGACGGCTTCGATGCGAACGGGGCGATTGCCTTCGTATTCAACCGTGACTTGGCTCTTGTTGTCGGGACGCAACCAGTCGACTTCTTTGTTGAAGCGAGCTTCGGTGATGCGGTTGATGATGCGGTGCGACAGCGCGATCGGCAGTGGCATCAATTCAGGAGTGTCTTTGCAGGCGTAGCCAAACATCAGGCCTTGGTCGCCGGCACCGATGTCTTTGCCCGAAGCTTCGTCGGAGTTCACGCCTTGAGCGATGTCAGGGCTTTGGGCGTCGAGGCGAATTTGCACTTCGCAGGTTTTGCCATCGATCCCGGTGTCAGGATCGTCGTAGCCGACGGCAACGATTGTGTCGCGGACGATCTTTTCATAATCGACGTCAGCCTTGGACGAGATTTCGCCGGCGATGACGGCCAAGCCAGTGGTGACGAGTGTTTCGCAAGCGACGCGGCTGTGGGGGTCTTGGGCCAACAATGCATCCAAGATGCTGTCGGAAATTCGGTCCGCCAGCTTGTCGGGGTGGCCCATGCTGACCGATTCACTGGTGAAAAGAAAACGGCCTGATTCGTTACTCACTACACTGATCTCCGGGAAAACAAACGAACATTGATCGCCGATGGAATTTCGTTTCCTCCCGCGACGTGCCCCATAGCGTAAAGTCTGGTCTCGACGGCGCAAAGCGGCACAAATAACGGAAAAGAACGCACTTGAGTTGCCATGGCCACCTCGCCTTCTAACGAACCCCATTCAGACGGCCGAAAGTCCGGCCGTTCGGGAGCGACTCGCCCAACTGGCAACGACCCGCCCGCCGTCACTCCTTGGCAGCGGCCGGCGGTATCGACTTGGCCGCTTGTGGGTTCGTGTTTGGCTCACCTGATATTAATCGGATCGATTCTCGGGTGGGTGAGTTCTCAGTCCGCTGGCACCATTGAGCAGCCGACGACCAGCGTTGGTGTGGCGATGGCGTATCGGTTGCCCGATCGGACTCGGTACGTCACCGAAGATTCGTCAGAAGATTCCGATGCTGCGACGGCGGATGCATCCGATCGGAAGGTGGACGAGCGTTCCAAGTCGGTCGATCAGTCCGATGCCGAGCAGTCTCAATCGACTGCGTCTGCCGCGTCCGCTCCGCCCGCCGGATTTGTTCCGCCGGTGGATTTGGATGGCTTGTTTGCGGAGATGACTCGCCGAGGTGTGGCGGCGGGTGAGTCGCAAGGAACCGGCGTGGAAGGCGTTTTGCAATTTGGCGAGGGCAAAACCGCTGACCAGTTGGGCACTGGCGAGCTTGTTCCAGGAACGTCGCGAGCGGGTGAAGGTGCCGGCCAAACGACGACGTCGGTGTTCGGCGTGTCGGGTTCCGGCAGCACGTTTGTTTATGTATTTGACCACAGCGAAAGCATGTCCGCGTCCGGTGGCAAGCCATTGCGTGCTGCGAAGCAAGAGTTGATCCGCAGCTTGAGAACACTCAGCGAGCGTCAGCAGTTTCAGGTAATTTTCTACAACGATCGTCCCAAGGCGTTTTCGTCGGATGGGCAAACAACGGGGCTGGTGTTTGGTGAGGATGGAATTCGCCGGCGAGCCGAAGCGTTCGTGAACCGAACGGTTGCGGTCGGTGGGACGGAACATCAATTGGCGTTGAGGATGGCGCTCAGATTGGCACCAGACGCGATCTTCTTTTTGACGGATGCGTCGATTCAAACGATGAGTGCGGATCAAATGGCAGACATTCGCCGGAGAGCGGAGCAGTCGGGAACGGTGATCCACGCGATCCAGTTTGGCAGCGGGCCCGAACCAGCGAACTCGTTCATGAAAGAGATTGCTCGCCAGAATCGCGGTGGGTATCGCTACCTCGACGTTGTCGCTGGTGGTTGAGGGAATCGTTTTCCAATCAGCTTCGGAGATCGCGAATCAGAGTAGAACAGTTGTCCTCAACTGTTCCGTCGGGCAGCCTTCCATCGCCAACCCTCATCGCACCCAAGTCCACTTTCAAACGTTCGCGTCACACTGCTCGACGAAACCAACCTATCACGCAAACATTGGGACATATGTTCTACTCTGAAAGGACATTCAGCCCTCGCTCTCGAGTCCACCTGAACGGCTTCGCTCGACCTTCTGCCAAACTGCGGTTTGGGGGAGAAGCAGGTGCCGGAAGCCGGCTGAAAAACGGCATTATTAAGCTGCGAGACATGTCTGGAGTTCGGAGGAAGACCGAAGTCTGGAGGCTCCGGCTACGATCCGATGGAGAGCGAAATCAGGCCAACCAGAGTGACAGCGGGGCCGCTTCTAACGCCAGTTCGGGCGGATTTCACCGGCACCCGCTTCTTCGGCGTCCAAACGTGCTTTGGGAATGATGCGTCGGAACTCAGATGCCGAACCACGGATGGAGGCACCCATCAAAAGCAAACCCAAACGGACTTCTTCGCGTTTTCTCAAGGGAGCTTCGATGACTCCGGGGGCCAGCGATTTGGCTTTGCCTCGCAGGAAGACGGTCACGTTGTTCAGGCCGTCACCGAGTCGGGCGCCCGCATCGCCACCGACCACGATTGTGCCGCCGAGAGCACCCGCACCGGTGTCATCGCCAACGCTTCCGCGAACAAAGATGCTGCCGCCGCGCATCGCCGAGCCAACTCGATCGCCCGCCGAGCCGTAAACGGCCAGCGTTCCTCCGGTCATGGCCGAACCCAATCCGCAGCCCGCGTTGCCGGTGATCAAGACGACTCCGCCGCTCATCCCGTCACCAGCACCATGACCGACGTTGCCGTCCAGCCGAATGTCTGCGTCACGGCAAAAGGCAAAGGCGTAATCACCCAGGTTGCCCGTCGCTTGAAATCGAAGCGGCGTTTCACAACGCATCATGGCGGAGTGTTGGCTTTTCAGACCAGTCAGCTCGACCAGCGGTGCGGGTTCGTCTTCGCCGGATTGGCAGGGGATCGATTGCAAGGCGGCGTGCAATTCCGCATCCGACATTTGAGAAATGTCAATCGAATGATCGGGCTGCTGGGGTTCCTTCGTCACATCAAGCTCCGTGGGTGGCAATCGCTCGAACGATTTGTTGTAACCGCTCGGCGGCTCGCTCGCACACTTCCAAGACATCCGCATGGTCGGCTGTCGCGGGTGCGTCGGGCAATGCGAGGTTGGTGACGACGGAGATACCAAGCGTTCGGACTCCGGCCGAGGCGGCACACAACAGTTCCGGCACCGTGCTCATGCCAACCAGATCAGCACCGAGACGCCGCATCATTCGGCACTCCGCACGGGTTTCGTAGTTGGGACCGTTGACGGCCAAATACATTCCTCGTCGAAGTTCAAACCCGTTCGTATGAGCGGTTTGATGAGCAATCGCGTCGAGCTGTGGATCGCAGGTGCTCAGGCTTCGTCGGAAACATCCCGCGGCAGCGGCGGACTCGTCTGCCGAGTCGTTTGTTCGTTGAAAACTGGTTGGCGGGGCGCCCAGTTTTCCGTCCAGCCAACTGCTGTGTTCGTTGAGGAGGACTAGGTCACCGACATTGAAATTGGGATTCAATCCGCCGGCGGCGCAGCTGACGACGAGCTCGTTGATTCCCAATCCCGTCATCAAGGCGACCGGTCGGGTGACGTCCCGAAGGGAATGACCTTCGTAAAGATGCAGGCGTCCCGCCATCGCGATGACGGGACGAGATGCCAAGTGTCCGATCAGAAATTCGCCACGGTGGCCTGACGCGGTGGACGCGGCCAGCCCGGGGATCTCAGCGTAGGGCACGATCGTAGGAGACTCGATTGCGTCAGCCAGTCCCCCCAAACCACTGCCCAGGACGACTCCTAGGGGAGGTTTTTCGAATTTAGCCAGGATTGGAGCTCTGTCTCGGAGGGCCGCAAGCGATTCGGAGAGATCGGGAGCGGAGTCCGTGACGGCGGGTCGGTCGAATTTGATGGGCAAAATCGTTTCAAAAATCCAATGTCAGGGGGGATCGGGCCGCAATGGCGAGCAAAGATTGCGCCTGATTCGTTTTGGGGTTCCCGATCGGAGCCACCTTTGCGATATTTCCGTTCGATTTCTTATGTGATTCGAAAAGAATGTCCGGGCGATTCCCGGTTTTGCCAGTCTACACCCCCCAACAATTTTTGACGATTCGTCGGCCACCCTCCAAATCCTCCCGGAATTACTGCGACATCCATGTCAGAGTTGTCGACGGGCGAGATTGGAACCGCCGCATTGGTCGAGCTTAGGTGAAGTATTATGAATTTGGAGAAGGTCAGAAACATTGGTATCAGTGCCCACATCGACTCGGGCAAGACCACTCTGAGCGAACGCATCCTGTTTTACAGCGGACGTATCCACAAGATCGAAGATGTTCGCGGTGGCGGTGACGGCGCCACGATGGATCACATGGAGCTCGAAAAAGAGCGTGGGATCACGATCACCAGTGCCGCGACCAGCGTGACGCACAACGGTTATCACATCAATCTGATCGACACCCCCGGCCACGTTGACTTCACCGTCGAAGTGGAACGTTCTCTGCGTGTTCTCGATGGTGCGGTTTTGGTTCTGTGCAGTGTCGGTGGCGTTCAAAGCCAATCGATCACCGTTGACCGTCAAATGAAACGCTACCAAATTCCGCGTTTGGCGTTCATCAACAAAATGGACCGCACCGGTGCCAACCCACGTCGCGTCGTTGAACAACTTCGCGAAAAGTTGGGTGCCGATGCCTTCCTCGCTCAAATCCCAATCGGTGCGGAAGAGAATTTCCGTGGCGTCGTCGACTTGATCGAAATGGTCGCTTACACCTTCGAAGGCGACCAAGGCGAAAAGGTTGTCACCAGCGAAATCCCTGCTGACTTGAAAGACGAAGCGGAAGAAGCACGCATTGCAATGTTGGATTCATTGTCCAACTACAGCGATGAAGTGATGGAATTGCTGTTGAGCGAAGAAGAAGTGTCCAAGGACATGATCTACCGGGTCATGCGTGAAGCAGTTCTCAACGGTGCGACTCCCGTTTACATGGGCAGTGCATACAAGAACAAAGGTGTTCAGCCATTGCTCAACGCAGTCACCGAGTATCTGCCCAGCCCACTGGATCGCGAAATCTACGGACGTGACCCTTCGGACGAAACCAAGAAGATCGAATTGTCACCCGATGCGGACAAGCCGTTCGTGGGCATGGCGTTCAAGATCGTCGAAGATCCATTCGGTCAGCTGACCTTCATGCGTATCTACCAAGGCACGATCAAGAAGGGCGAAGCTTACACGAACCAACGTTCGACGAAAAAAGAACGCTTCAGCCGGATCGTGCGAATGCACAGTGAAAAGCGTGAGGAGATCGATGAAGCTGGCCCTGGTGACATCATCGCCGTCATGGGCATCGATTGTGCTTCCGGGGACACGTATTGCAGCGAGCGTGATTACGCGACGTTGGAATCGATGTACGTGCCTGAGCCCGTCATCAAGATCGCCGTCAATCCACTGAACCGTGGCGATGGCGACAAGATGAGCAAGGCGTTGCAACGCTTCCGCAAGGAAGACCCAACGTTCAGTGTTTACACCGATGAAGAAACCAACGAGATCTTGATCTCGGGGATGGGTGAGTTGCACCTGGAAATTTACATCGAACGAATTCGCCGCGAATATGGCGTCGAAATCGAAGTCGGTGCTCCAAAGGTTTCCTACCGCGAAAGCCCGACTCGCGAAGTCGAGTTCAACTACAAACACAAGAAGCAAACCGGTGGTTCAGGTCAGTACGCTCACATCGTTGGCAAGCTGATCCCGATCGAATCGGAAAGCGAAGACAGCTTCGAGTTCGAAGAAAAGGTTGTTGGTGGTCGTATTCCGAAGCAGTACATCCCCGCTGTTGAAAAAGGCTTCCGCGATATCCTGGGCAAGGGCCCAATCGCTGACTACCCCGTTGTGGGAACTCGCATCGAGTTGCTCGACGGTAGCTACCACGACGTTGACTCGAGCGAAAAAGCCTTCTACACGGCTGCTCAAGGTTGCTTCCGCGAGTACTTCAAGCAAGCCGCTCCGAAGTTGCTCGAACCGATCATGAAGGTCGAAATCGAAGTGCCAGAAGACTTCCAAGGTACCGTCACCGGTGACGTCATTCGTCGTCGTGGTCTGATGACCAGCAACGATACCAACGAAGGCATGACCGTCATCTTGGCGGAAGTTCCTTTGGCGGAAACTTTCGGTTACGCAACCGACCTTCGCAGCATGACTCAAGGTCAAGGAACGTTCACGATGGAATTGGCGGCCTACCGTCAGACTCCTTCGAACATCCAAGAAGAGATCATCGCGGAACGCAAGAAAGACGAATTGGCCGGCGCTCGCTAAGCCACTTCGATTGTTCAAACACGAAAACCACGCGACTCACATCGCGTGGTTTTTTTGTGCGCGGACCGGACGCGGCGGCAAAACAAGTTGCTCTATCTGGTCCCGCTCATCCGTGTGTGATTCGTCCGCGATCACTCGCCGATGATTTTGACGAGGATTCGTTTGCGGCGGCGGCCGTCGAACTCGTAGTAGAAAATGTGCTCCCATGGACCGAGGTGTAATTCGCCTTCGGTGATGGCTACCACGACTTCGCGTCCCATGATTTGCCGTTTGTGGTGAGCGTCGGCGTTGTCTTCGCCAGTTCGATTGTGCATGTAACCACCGGATGCCGGATCGGTTCCCGCGTTGAATGGCACCAAGTCTTCAAGCCAGCGTTCGTAGTCTGCGTGCAGGCCTGACTCATTGTCGTTGATGAAAACGCTCGCCGTGATGTGCATGGCATTGATCAATGCCATGCCCTCCTGGATACCGCTTTCGCGAACCAATTGCTCTACATCACGATGAATCGAAACGATTCCGCGGCGACTGGGAATTTCCATCCACAACTCTTTCGTCAATGTTTTCAACGGTGGGTTCCTTAAGGTTTGAGTTCGGAGTACGTGCCATAGCAGTGCACGTGCGAGCAGCATTTGGGTTCTGAACGGGACGCGGCGTCCATCGCCATATCGGTTGTCTGACGCGAATACGGTTTGATCGTTCGATATGAGCTGATTCTCAACCGACGGGTGTCGTCCGCCAGTTTTTCTCTTCGACCGCCCAACACCTATTCGTGTTGGACATGTGATTTTATGGGATGATATTCCGGAACGCGATTCGCTGTTCCTTCAGCAATCTGTCTTTGCAATCTCTTTCTCCATGTCGGCCAATTGGATGACGATCCACGGCATGGAATCCTCGAAACGGTCGAGTCTCAATCGGTGTATAGCAATCAATGGGTGTTCGGTTTGTTGGTGCTGGGAGCATTTCTGAGCAGTATCGGTGAGTCGCGAGCCGAAGAGATCGCTCCTCTCGAAACAGAGGCGATCAAATCGGACGCGACGCAGCGTTTGGCAGAAATGGTTTTAAAACGTGATGATTCATTTCGCTGGGACGTTCGTGCTCGCGGTGAGATCGCGGGGTGCGACTATGTGGTGATTCACTTGGTGTCGCAAACGTGGCAGGGAGTCCCCTGGCAGCACCTGTTGTACATCCTGAATCCGCCCGAAGTTGACCCGAACGAATCCAACGCATTGATGTTGATCAGCGGCGGATCGTGGAAAGCGGAGTGGGGATCGGATGGTCCCGAAACGATCGAAGTGCCGCGCGAGGCGGTTTTGCTGGCGAGCGTCGCGTTGGAGGTGAAGACTCCGGTTGCGATCCTGAAGCAGGTTCCGTTTCAGCCGATGTTTGACGGCTTGAAGGAAGATGCTTTGATCGCCCACACGTTTCAGAAGTTCTTCGAGACGAGTGACCGTGATTGGCCGCTGTTGCCGGTGATGGCCAGAGCAGCCTCGGCGGCGCTGGACGCGGTCGTTGGCGCGACGAAGGATGAATGGGGATTGTCGATTGATGGCTTCACGGTGACGGGCGCGAGCAAGCGAGGCTGGACGACCTACTTGGTTGGAGCAACCGATCCACGTGTCAAAGCGATCGCGCCGATGGTGATCGACATGCTGAACATGAACCGGCAAATGGAACACCAGATCGATGCGTGGGGAGCGTATTCGCCGCAGATCGAAGATTACACACGCCGTGGTCTTCAAAAGATGATGGGAACGCCCAACGGGAAATCGTTGCTTCAATTGGTGGATCCCTTTGAGCACCGGGCGGCTTTGACGATGCCGAAGCTGGTGTTGTTGGGCAGCAACGATCCATATTGGCCGGCCGATTCAACTCAGCATTACTTCGAAGAACTTTCCGGCCCAACTCTTCTGCTGAACATCCCCAACAATGGTCACGGTTTGAATGACATCCCGAGAATGGTTGGCGGCGTGTCGGTGCTTCATCGATACGTCTGCGAAGGCAAGTCCTTGCCCGAATGGAAGACTCGTTCGGAGAAAACCGCGGACGGTTTGAAGATTGTTGCAACGAGTGACAAGGTTCCCGCGAAGGTGATGCTGTGGACGGCAACGTCGCCGACGCGTGATCTGCGATCGTCAACCTGGACCTCCTCGCCATTGGATGCATCTGATGATGGGAGTTGGAGTTCGGAAGTCACACCACCGACTTCCGGTAGCTCAGCCGCATTCATCGAAGCTCAATACGAATCGGGCGGAACGTTTCCGTTGTCGGTGACTTCGCAAATCCACGTTTTACACTGAGACAAATCGCATGACGAATTTGTAGCTCGGTGGTCCCCCACCGAGACGCACTATCCGGTTCATTCACGATCTTCATTGCGAATTGTCCATCTCAGTCGATGGTCGAGCATCACGCCAGAACGTCGTGAATGACATTCCCGTGGACGTTTGTCAGTCGTCGTTCCAATCCGTTGTGGTAGTACGTCAGTCGTTCGTGATCCAGTCCCATCAAGTGCAGTAGGCTTGCATTGAAATCGTAGACGGAGGTTGGGTTCACAGCCGCCTTGAAACCGAACTCATCACTTTCGCCATAGCTGAATCCTTTCTTGACCCCGGCTCCGGTGAGGAAGCACGTGAAAGCGTCTGGGTTGTGATCGCGTCCCGTGCCGTTGGATTGCAAGAACGGCATCCGGCCAAACTCCGTTGCCCACACAACCAACGTGTTTTCGAGCAAGCCTCTTTGTTTCATGTCCGCGATGAGTGCCGCCGTCGGTTGGTCCATGATCTCGGCCTGCATCGCATGAGTTTTCGCGATGTTGGAGTGCGAATCCCAGTTCGTGATTCCGTTGCCGCCGGCAGGATCACTGCCGTTGAACAATTGAACGACCCGAACTCCTTTCTCAATCAGCCGCCGAGCCAGGATGCAGTTCTTAGCATATTCGCCACGCAATTGGCTTCCACCTTCGACGCCGTAGGCCTTCAACGTCGCGGCAGTTTCGCCGGAAAGATCCATTACGTCAGGAACCGACGTTTGCATCTTTCCCGCCAGTTCATAGCTTGCGATTCGGCCGGCCAGATTAGCGTCGCCCGGATAGAGTTCCAGATGCTTTGCGTTGAGACGTTGAAGCAAGTCAACGGTGGCCGCATCAGCGTCGGGCGTCAGTCTGCTTGGACGGTGAAGATTGTTCGGTGGATTTTTCGCATTGAAGTCGGTTCCCTGGAACGCGGCGGGCAGAAATCCATTGCCGAAGTTGTTCTTGCCGCTGCGAGCCAATCCGCGAGGATCGTTGATTGCCACGAACGCGGGCAGCTCTTGGTTTTCCGTGCCAAGGGCGTAGGTCACCCAAGAACCAAACGACGGGAACCCTTCCATCGTGAAGCCGGTATTGAGAAAGTTCTCGCCTTGTGGGTGGGCACTCGTGTCTGTGTTGAGCGAATGCAGAAAGCAAAAGTCATCGACTTGTTCTGCCAAGTGTGGCAGGAGATCCGAGACCATCTTTCCGGATTCGCCCCGTGGCTTGAAATCCCAGAACGGTTTGGCAATGTTTCCGGTGGGACCTTCGAAGGTCACCGCCGGGATGCCAGGTGGTTTTTGTCCGTGCAGTTTGGTGAGGGCCGGTTTGTAGTCGAACGTGTCGACGTGGCTGACCGCACCCGGGCAGAAGATCACCAAAACTTGTTTTGCCGGTGCCTCGAAATGTGCTTTTCGCGGCAGGTACGGATTGTTTGGATCGATCGATGGCCGAATAGGCGTCTTGCCCCCGGCTGTGCCGACGTCCGACGCGAGCAACCCGTCTGATTGCAGGAGACTTGCTAGTCCAAGACCGGCAGTCGAAAGCCCCGCCGTACCAAGGAAGCTGCGTCGGTCCAACAAACGCCGACCGTGAGCAGAGAAGTTCTCAGGATTTGTCATGGTGAGTTGGTCCGATGTTATGGGAGGAACGCAAGTTCGTTGGAATTGATGAGCGCTCGGCATACCAAAGCGAGATTGCCGTCCTGAGCGACTTGCGAGCAAGCTGCTCGCTCGGTTTCAGTGGGTGAACGGCCAAGCAGGAGTTCGAAGCACCGTTCGATGGCAACATCGAGTTCGTCGTTCGATTCTCGCAACGCTCGCGTAGCGATCCGATCGGATTGTTCCAACACAAAGTCACTGTTCATCAAATTCAAAGCTTGCAGTGGCGTCGTCGACACAGGCCGTTTCGCTCGGACTTGTCCGCAGTCGGGAAAGTCAAAGGCGGTGAAAATTTGATCGTCCACGCGACGCATGCGTTCTTGGTACAGCATTCTGCGCCAGGTTTCGGGACCGTGATTGTTCACCACTTGCCACTGCGCGTACGTCGCTTTTTCGTTGTGGATTCGGTAGCTGCGTCCGCCGATTTTCAGGTCAATCGTTCCGGATGCCATCAAAATCGAATCACGGATGACCTCCGCTTCCATCCGTCGCGGTGGGAAACGCCACAGCAATGCTGAGCCAGCGTCCCGCTCGAGCCCTTTCTCGTTCGGTGAACTTGATTGACGAAATGCTTCGGACATCACCAGCATTCGAATGAGCGATTTGACGGACCATGCGGAGGAGTCAACACTTGCTGGTGATACGAATTCAGCGGAAAGCCAGTCCAACAACTCTGGATGTGTGGGCAATGCGCCGGCACGACCAAAGTCGCTGGTCGTCGGAACGATTCCTGTTCCAAAAATATGGTGCCACACTCGGTTGACCATGACTCTCGCCGTCAGCGGATTCTCAGGCGATGTCAGCCACTTCGCAAATTCGCGTCTGCGTTCGGGACCGGATGCCGAGGAGTCGAGTCCCAAGTCGCCGTCGAAAATCTCCGGAGCCGCGGGCATGACCTCGTCGTGAGGACTTTCGGGACTGCCGCGTAGTAGCACTCGCGTCACGACAGGTTCGATGAACCGGCCCACAAAACTCGGCTGGGGCCCTTCTTCGGATAGCTGGTCGATCAACTTCTGAATGCTGTTGAGCGTTTGCTTTCGCTGCGGATTGTTCTTCAGGAGTTTGTCATTGACCGCCCAAGTGCCCGTCCACGGTTGCCATGTCCCGTCGTCCTGCATGATATCCATGTCGAACTGATACTTCGGCAGGAACGGCTTCTTATTCAGGTAGTCAGTGTCATAGAAATATTCGCGGTTGTTGCTCAGGCGAAGACGGTTGATCGTTTGGGGACTTTGGAAGTTAAACTGGACCCATGGGCGTTCTTCTTTCTTCGCATCAAGTTTGGTCCGCCAGGCCATGGTTCCGTACTCGCCATCATTGACTCGCTCGATGGGGTTGCGACCGTCGGTACCTTCTTCAGGGAACCCCGTCACGATTGTGCCTTCGCGTGAATCAGCGAGGTTGCGGTTCAGCCCATGAGGACCGAGAACCTCCAGTTCGTCCAATCCCAAGTTGGGTGTCTTGAATCGGATGCGAACGGCCGTGGTTGTCGCCGCAGGAAAATGAAGTTCGCGGTAGGCGCCCCAGTCTTCTTCCCAGCCCCCAGCTTCGCGAAGCTTGGCACGTTCAGATTGGATTTGCGTCCAGATTTCTTGGCCGCGTTTGCGGAGCGGGTGATCTGCAGAAAACTCTGGTTGGCGACTTCCGAATTCGACGTCTTGGAAGACTGCCGTCATCGAGTAGTAGTCTTGGATTGAAACCGGATCGAATTTGTGGTTGTGGCAACGGGCACATCCAACGGTCACGCCCATCACGGAGGCACCAACGGTTTGCATGATTTCGTCCAAACGATCCGCGCGTGCTTGACGAATCGCGGTTGGCTCACGTCCGACGGTCGCGGCGGGAACGTGTGGACCAGAAACCAAGTAGCCGGTGGCTTCACCCGCGCCCATCGAATCGCCCGCGATCTGTTCTTGAACGAACTGGTCGTAGGGTTTGTCTTCGTTGAAAGACCGAACCACATAGTCACGATAGACCCAGGCGTTTTTTCGATACAGATTGGCTTCGGAACCATTGGTTTCCGCCCATCGAATCACGTCAAGCCAATGTTGTGCCCAACGCTCGCCAAAATGAGGTGACTGCAGTAGCCGATCGACGGCTTGTTCGTAAGCGAGATTACCATCGCGTGAGAAGTCATCGACAAACGCTTCCGCTTCTTCGGGGCTGGGTGGGAGCCCCGTCAGGACGATCGATAGTCGACGAATCAACTGACGCGGATCTGCCGCGTCCGAGTAGGCAAGATCGTCTTCTGCCAATCGAGATAGAAGAAATGCGTCGACCGGTTGAAGTGTTTTGTCTTCATTGTTCGAGAGAGGCGGAACGTCGGGACGAACGATTGGTTGAAATGCCCAGTGATCCGATTCATTCTCAAAGACCGCGTCCATCTGACCCGGCCAATCGGCGCCTTCGGCGATCCAACGAGCGATCGTTTCGATTTCTTCATCGGGCAACTGATCGTCGTCGGGTGGCATCGCCATGTCTTCATCGAGATGGCGAATCACGTCCATCACGAGACTCTTTTCTGGATGACCAGGAACCAACGCTGGTAAACCCGAGTCACCACCACGCATCATGTGAGGGCGTGAATCGAGACGCAGACCGGATTCCTGTTCATCTTCGCCGTGACAATAGACACATCGATCGTCGAAGATGGGAGCGATGTCGTTTTCGTAGTCGACTTTCTCCGCCCAGCCGATGTTGGTCGTGCTGATTGCCAAGGCAACCAGCGACGCCGCGATGGTCCAGCGGTTCCAGCGTGATTGCAATCTCATCGTGCGGTCTTCCATCCGGCATTCCACCGTGCCAGCAGCTCGCTGGTCAGTTCGGGGTGTTTGTTGGCGATGTTGGTTGTCTCGTTGGGATCGTTTGCATGATCGAACAGCTCGACATAGATCGGAGCGGAACTCGCATCGCGATGGTCCTTCCAAATGACCAGCCGATATCGATCGGTTCGCATGGTGTACCCCATCAGGTGTTGCTCGAACAATTCGCGGTCCCACGATTCTCCCTGTTGCTCGATGATCCGTTCTTCCACTTGCTGAATCAAAGGCCCGAACCATGTTTCTCGCATGCCTTTTGAGAGCGGATTAGCGGCCCACTCGCGAAGTGCCGGATTGGGGTATTGGCTGAAGGCGGCCTTCTTCCAAGTTTGGTCTGGATCGTTCATCAGCGGTTTGAAACTGGTGCCTTCGGTGTGTTCCGGCACGTTAATTTCGGCTAGTTCGCAAAGCGTTGGATAAATGTCGACCAGCTCGACCAAGGCGTTTGTTTTTGCGCCTCGTGCCTTCATGTCGGGAGCCCAAATCATCAGCGGGACTCGCGTCGCAATTTCGTAGTTGGTGGCTTTTCCCCAAACGCCCATGTCACCTAGGTGCCAACCATGGTCTCCCCAGACCACGATCACAGTGTTTTCGCGGACCCCGGCGTCTTCCAGAGCCGCAATCAGATTGCCGATTTGTGCATCGACGTAGCTGACCGAGGCCAAGTAAGCATGCTTCAAAGTGCGTGATAGCTCAGGCGACAAAGGGCCGAACTTTGGGATTCCCGCACGGGTACGAAGCTCAAAGGAAGCGTGTAATCCCATCGCCGCACCGTTTTCAGGGGCGTTCGTTTCGTCGGCCATTGGGATGTCGTCCGCGTTGTACAGGTCCCAATATTTGCTGGGAGCACACCAGTTCAGGTGAGGCAGTTTGTAGCCCATCGCCAGGAAGAACGGTTTCTCGTCTTCCTCAACCATTTCCTTCAATGTTACGATGGCCATCTCGGTGTTGTAGCCATCGACATAGTCCGTGTCGGCGACATCGGCCTTTTCATACGCCGGTCCGGCAGCCAAACCTCGCCGGGCGGCTTCGCCGTACTTTGCCAACATGCTTTTCATGTTGTCTGATTTCATTTTGTTGTTCTCAGGCAGTGCGTAGGGACCTCTAGGCTTTTTGATTCCATCGACACGTTTGACCGATTCGCGGTTCCAAGACCGTCCGTCGTCGGTGTCGCCTTGGTGGAAGATCTTTCCGCAGTAGGCCGCTTCATAACCGTTTGCGATGAAGTGTTCGGGCAGTGTCAGGATGTTGGGTTGCAATTCGCGAAGCGAAACGTAGTTGTGATAGAGCCCGGTGGTGTCAGGACGAGCCCCCGTCATCAGGCTCGCTCGCGATGGACGGCAGATCGCTTGTTGGCAGTAGGCACGGTTGAACAGCAGGCCGTCGGAAGCCAGGCGGTCCAGGTGAGGTGTCTTTGCGATCGGCGAGCCATAGCAGCCCAGTTCTGGACGCAAATCGTCGACCGCGATGAACAACACGTTGAGTTTCTCGCCCGCGTAGTCAACGGTTTGTGAGAGCAGGACGAAAGACAAAGTGAGTAACAATCGAAGCATGTTTCTCGGTGGGGCGATGGGGAGGGGAGGGATGTCGGTTAATCGTGTTGGCCGGTTGGGCGTCGGTCCCGGTTGCCAATTTGAGAACCGGGGCCAACGCCCAAACGGCTCATTCAAAGTGACGCTGGCCAGCGAGGCCACCGCTGCTTCTGTTCAGTAACCCAGTGGTTTTCCGGATTCGTAGAGCGATTGAATTTCAATCGTCGTCAATGCTGCGTTGTATATCGTCAGCTCGTCGATGGAGCCGTCCAGGTTGCGGACCGCGAACCAAGGCGTTTCACGAAAGGGTTGGCCCCAGTTTCCAATTTCTGCGGGACCGATTCGTAGGGTGTCGATGTGATACTTGGGCTCGATGGCTTCGTTGCTAATACGGGTGCCGTTTACAAACTGTTGCACCCGTTTGGAGGCTGGATCGTAAACCGCCACCAAATGGAACCACTGTCCGCTGTTGGCGATCTCCCAGAACGGTTCGGTGATGTACACACGATGCAGCCCTGCGTCTTTAACAACACGTTGATCGCGTTCGTTGTAGAAACTGACACTCTGAGAATCATCGACCATGACGGAAAACATCAGACGCCCGTCGTCTCGAATTTGCCAGTGAGGTTCACCGTTCTCATAGCCGTCACCCATGAACAAAGCGTTGTAACGCTGGTCCAGATTGTCGATCTTGACCCAGCAAGCGAACGTGAACGCTTGGAAGTCGCCATCGATGCGTGTCCTCACTCGAGATCCAGGACGATCGAAATTGATCGCCTGAGACGCGGCTCCAAAGCGTCCATCGACCACTTCGATGGGACCAACCAACAAGCCATCTTCTGTGCCATCGGCGGTCGCACCATTTCGAATCGAACGTCCCTCAAGCTCTGAGGTTGCGAAGTGGGCGATCAGCCGCTCGTCGTCTTTCAACGAACGCATTGATTCTTGCCAATTTTGAAACCGCTGCGTCATCGCGGATTCGTCGCGGCGATGCAGATCCGTGGCGGTGATCATGTCCTCGATACCTTGGCTCGATGGAGACCCGTGTAGCGTTTGTCGTTCGCCGGTGTGCAAGTGCTGGCCATCCAGGCCACCGCCACGCAACATGATTTCTCCGTCGACGACTTCCACGCGAGCCGTGTCTGCCGAGACATCCATCGTGAATTCAGTTCCCAAGTCAATGACTTCGGATTCGGCCGTCTTGACCGAAAAACCACGGGCCGCTGGCGGCACTGTTGCTCTAAGCCGGCCCTGGTTCACACGGACCGACCAATCGGACTCAATATCCAAATTCGCGGGGCCTTCCACGATCAAAGTGGCTCCGCAAAAAAAGTCGATCTCGGCGACGCCACTCTCAAATTGGAAACGACCATTGGGAAGCACATCACCGACTTTGGCCGGCATGGACGCGTCGGTCCACTTAAGATCAACGGCACGACGTAGCGTCGCGTGACCGGCAATCTGTGATTCGGGGGTGGCCGATCCTGGTTCAACGACCTCAACGGTCCTGCTTGAGTTCAATCCTTGACGTCCCAGCCAAAAGGCAAGTCCGCCAACGACAAAGAGTGCGGTCGCAGCGATCATCAACGATCGAAATGCGAAGACGCTTGGCCATCGGTTCAGTGGCAACGTGGCGGTTGGTTTGTTCGAGGTAGGCAACGGCGCCGCAGCGATTTCATGCAGTGACTCACACGCGTTGACGGCCTTCAAATACGCGAGCCGCGCATCTTCGCTCGTTTCGAGCAAGTCTTGGAGTCGATCAAAGTCTTCGGAAGAGATCGTTTGATCGATTGCCTGGTAGATAAGCTTTTGAAAAGCACTATCCATGATGAAGCTCCTGTTGCAATTGCTCTTCGACACAACGCTGCAGCGAAGCACGCAGGACATTGAGCTGATAGTACAACTGACGAGCCTTTTGGCCGGTTTCTTTTGCAATCGACATGACCGATTGTCCTGGCGAGTGAACGCTTAGCACCAAATGACGTTGCGACTCGCCAAGCTTGGCTAAGCATCTTTCCATCGCTTGGCGTTCGTCTTCGCGTCGTTCCAGTTGCGTTGTCGCCGAGGTGGCAAGTGCTTCCACCACCGAGTCGCGAAAGACCAACCGATCGCGTCCCTGGTCACGTTGCCAGCTGAGAGCTTTGTAGCGTGCGATGACGCAAGCCCACCGGACAAACTCGTCTTCGTGTCCTGAGTTCTGCGTTGCGAAGTCATCGAACTTACGCCAGCACTCAAGAGCCGTTTCTTGCACGACGTCTTCGACCGCGTCTCGGTTGGCGAGTAGGGAGCGTACGAACCGACGGATTGATGAATCGTGGCGAGTCAGCAACGCCACGAATTCGTTGTATCGCTGTTCTCGCTTGTTCGAATCGATGCTGGTGCGGGGTGGATCACTAGCGGCCATACATTTTCCTCCACCTTGTCATTCCACGCACCGACGGATTTACAAAGAATTTGGTGGACCGTACGCACAATCACCGAAATCATTCGGAAGAAGCCGTTTGTGCGTCTAATCGAACGTTTTAGCCGTTGGCATCTCAGATTGGATCGAGTCCCAAGTTGCCAGCAATTCTTGCAGGCGACTCGCGTGCGTCTCGGACAAGTCGTTGGACTCGCTGAGGTCCGATTCCAGGTTGAAGAGCTCGATGGGTTGGTTTTGACGAGCCTGGACAAATTTCCAATCGCCATGCCGAAGGGCTCGCGCACCACGCGGCATTCGCCACCAAACCGTTCGGTCTGACTCGAAGATGCCTCGGCCGATCCAAGGCAAAACATTTGTGCCATCGGTTTCGAGCTGAAAGGTTTCGTCGACAGCCAATGGCAAAAACGAAGCGGCGATGTCGAGACTCAGGACAGGAGCTTTTTCTTCAGCTCCCGCGGGAATCGTTCCGGGCATGCTCCAAATCATCGGGATGCGAACACCACCTTCGTAGAGACTGCCTTTGCCGCCGCGAAGTGGTGCGTTGATACTGGTGAGTTCTGCCGTTGGTCCACCGTTGTCGCTGAAGAAGACAACGAGTGTTTCTTGTCGTAGCTTTTGCTGATCGAGTTTCTCGATGATCCGGCCGACCCCACGATCTAAGGCGATCAACATGCCGGCAAAGATTCGTCGTTGAGGATCGGCGATGTGATCCATCGCGGCGTAATCCTCAAGCGAGGCTTGCATGGGCGAGTGCACTGCGTTGTACGAGACAACCATGGCGAAAGGATTCGACGCGGCTTGTGAGATGGTGTCGACCGCTTTGTCGGTGATCGTATCCGTCAGGTAGTTCCAATCATCGATTGGTTCGCCACCATCGAGAACTGGATTGCCAGCGTCATACGCGGGTTCGTTGATTCGAGCGTAGTTGCCGCGAATCGTTCTTTGGTTGGTTTCGAATTGTCCGGCCGGAAGCGAGTTGTCTCGCAGCATGGTCCAAACGTTTTCATGCGGCGGACCGGGTACATAGAAGTGACCTTCGTGCAAGAATCCAAAGAAGCGATCAAAGCCTTTTGATGTTGGAACCTGCGGCGGGCGAGTGCCGAGGTGCCACTTGCCGATCAGCGAAGTGTGATAGCCAGCGGATTGTAGATGTTTGACGAAGGTCTTTTGCTGCGGTGGCAAACCCGCGTTGGGATGGTTGTTGCGTTCTCCGGTCGGGTTGAGGTCATAACCAAACCGAGATTGGTAGCGGCCCGACAGAAAGCCGGCTCGAGACGGGCTGCAATACGACGATGTCACATAGCCGCTGGTGCAGCGAACTCCCGATCGAGCCAATGCGTCGATCGCGGGTGTTGGGATTTCCGCGTTACCCATCATCCCGGTTTCGCCATAACCAAGGTCGTCCGCGATGATCACGACCAAATTGGGTTGCGATGATACGGCGGTGCTTTGCCAGTACAGAGTGAGAGTCGTCAGGGTCACGCAGGCGACGCAACGGCCGACG
>NZ_DDGH01000072.1:0-2009 GCF_002337565.1 Rhodopirellula sp. UBA1907
CCAAAGCCAAGGTGGCGCGCGATATCCTGTGCGGAATGCTCTGTCGTGCCAAGCAGGTGCCGTGCCTCATGCACCACCCGTTCGGTCAGGATATCCGCCGCAGTCTTGCCGGTCGCGGATTTTACGGCCCGTGACAGATGCGTCGGCGTGACCTCCAGGCTTTCGGCGTATTGCGCCATCGGCGCGCCGCTGCTGTAGTGTTCACAGACCATCTGGCAGAACCGCGCGCTGAGCCGTGCGGCGGCGTTGCGCCGGTTGGGGACATGTTCGTCCTGCATGATCTGACGCCGCAGCCAGACCGACATCAGCGCCGCGTGCCCCTCTAACGCGTCGTGATACAGCGGGCGCTTGGCCTGTTGTTCGCGCTGCGCGGCTTCGATCAGGCCGGTCAGTTCGGTCTGGGCCTGCACATCCCGAATACGCAGGTGGCGCGGCATTTGGGGCAGGCGCAGCTCGGTGCCGTCGGGGATCACCACCGCTTGCCCGATGCCCTGCCGCCCCATATCAAGGGCAAAGAGCGCACGGGCAGGGATAAACACCGCGTTATGCGCCCCCAAGCCGCGCCGCTGGCCGTCAAGCTGCAGCAATCCCTGACCGCGGGTGATCCAGATCAGCATATGCACAGGCCGGTCATGGCAAAGCTGCACGCGCCAGTCCTGCCCTTGCGACAGTTGCGCCAGCGTCAGCAATTCGATCGTGTTCTCTGTCATTGCATGACCCTATCAGCAAAAGACAAGTAAACACTATCGTTATACAGAGATACGGAAAGATAAAGGCAGTAAAAGATAATTTCGTCGTTTTGGCAACTGCGTGCTACCCCGGCACATATTGCAGCCAATCGGCGGTGTTCTTGCGCATCCACGTGCGCTGCCGTTTGGCATATTGCCGTGTCGCGATGATGGCATCCTGTCGCGCCACGTCAAGCGGTGTTGCGCCGTCAAGGTAGCGCATCAGCTCGGGCACGCCGATGGCACGGTGCGCGGGCAGGGCGGGGTCGTAATCGGGGTGCACGGCGGCGACTTCGTCCAGCGCGCCTTGGTCCAGCATCTGGTCAAAGCGACGGATGATCCTGTCGTTCAGCCAGTCCTTCGACGCGGCAACGGCGACAGGCTGACAGCGCTCCATCGGCAGGATGGGGGGCGGCGTATCATCTTGCCACGCGGCCAGCCCGCGCCCTGTGGCTTGCTGCACCTCCCACGCACGCTGGACGCGCATTGGGTTATAAAGATCGATGCGGCGCGCCGTCTCTGCGTCAAGCGCGTCGATCATCGCCGCGCGGGTCATGGTGTTGCCCGCGACGCGTACCGCGTCAGGGGTCGGGGGAATGTCCACCAGCCCCTTGGTCAGCGCCGCGAAATAAAGCCCCGTGCCACCGACAATGATCGGGCGTGCGGGCTGGCGCAGCACCTCGGTCACCTCGCGCAGCCAGTGGCCGACCGAATAGGGGTCGTGCGCCGCGACATGGCCATACAGCAGATGCGGTGCCAAGGCCTCTTCCTCGGCCGGGGGGCGGGCCGAGATCACGCGCCAGCAGCCGTAGACCTGACTGGCATCTGCATTCACAATCACCCCGCCCTGAGCCTGCGCAATCGCCAGCGCCAGCGCCGATTTGCCCGACGCCGTGGGCCCCGCAATCAGGACAGGCGCGGCAGGGTCGATAGAGGAAACCACGTCAGAGACGCGGGACAGCGGGGCATCTGGCATTTCTTTGCGTGAACCTCTGACGGAGCATTGAATGTTTGCGCTATTTGCGACATTTTACGGCGCAATGAAAACCCCTCCCACACCCTGAAAGGTGCGCCCATGCCCGAGAGCCAGTCAAAAGTAACATTCAACCGGGTCATGCTGAAGATTTCAGGCGAAGCATTGATGGGCGATCAGGGGTTCGGGCTGAACCCGCCAACCGTGCAACGCATCGCGAACGAGGTCAAATCGGTGCATGATCTTGGCGTCGAAATCTGCATGGTCATCGGGGGCGGCAATATCTTCCGCGGGCTGCAAGGGTCGGC
>NZ_DDGH01000072.1:2196-54584 GCF_002337565.1 Rhodopirellula sp. UBA1907
CGCCGCCGCGCCGTGCGCCACCTTGAGAAAAAGCGCGTGTGCATCTTTGCCGCGGGCACCGGCAACCCCTATTTCACCACCGATACCGCCGCGACGCTGCGCGCCAATGAAATGGCCTGCGAAGCGATCTTCAAGGGCACCAAGGTCGATGGTGTCTATGACAAAGACCCCGCCAAATTCGATGATGCGGTCCGCTATGATGACGTGAGCTATGACGATGTGCTGCAAAAGCGCTTGGGGGTCATGGATGCCTCTGCCATCGCCTTGGCGCGCGACAACAACCTGCCGATCATCGTCTTCTCTCTGGACGAACCGGGCGGCTTCAAGGGGATTCTCGCGGGCGAGGGCACATACACACGGGTTCAGGGCTAGGCCCCAACCTACGATAGATGCGGGGCTCCCTATACAAGGGGGGCTTGATCGCGTTATATCGGTTCAAATCTAGATAGTTACAAAACCACCGGGGACATCATGTCAGACGATTTTATGCTGGACACAGACGATCTTGAGCGGCGCATGAACGGCGCAATCGCATCGCTGCGCACCGAATTTGCCTCTTTGCGCACAGGCCGCGCGTCCGCCTCTATGCTGGAGCCTGTGATGGTCGACGCCTATGGCAGCAGCACGCCGATCAACCAGGTGGGCACCGTCAACGTGCCCGAGCCACGCATGGTCACCATCAATGTCTGGGACAAGGCGCTGGTCGGCAAGGTCGAAAAGGCGATCCGTGAATCCGGTCTGGGCATCAACCCGCAGCTCAATGGCACCATCATCATGCTGCCGATCCCTGAGCTGAACGAAGAGCGCCGCACCCAGCTAACCAAGGTCGCGGGCCAATATGCCGAACACGCCCGCGTCTCGATCCGCAACATCCGTCGCGACGGGATGGATCAGATCAAGAAAGCCAAGAACGACGGTGCGATGTCTGAGGATGACCAGAAAATCTGGGAGGGCGAAGTGCAGGACCTGACCAACCGCTTCATCACCCTCATCGACGACCAGCTTGAGACGAAACAGGCCGAAATCATGCAAGTCTGACCCGCGCTTTCGCGCAGGGACATAGAACTTGAAAGAAAAGGTCGAGACATGAGCACCGCCGAAACCCAGCCCCAGACGATACCCGGCGGGCCACGCCATGTGGCGATCATCATGGACGGCAATGGCCGTTGGGCCCAAGCACGCGATTTACCTCGCATCGAAGGCCACCGACGAGGCGTCACAACGGTGCGAACGGTCACGGAAATGGCCAGCGAACTGAAACTCGACGCACTGACGTTGTATTGCCTCTCGAGTGAGAACTGGAAACGGCCGCAGGCTGAACTTGACTTCTTGATGCACCTGCTGCAGCAGTATCTCGTTGAGGAACGACGAACCATTCGCGATCAGAATATGCGATTGCGTTTCATCGGAAGACGCGACCGGCTGAGCGATGAAGTCCTGAAAGAAATTGCTAAAACGCAGGCGGTGAGCGAGAACAACACCGGCACGGAACTGGTCCTGGCCGTCGACTACGGCGGACGCGACGAACTGACTCGAATGACTCGGCAACTCGCTCAGCAAGTCCGCGACGGCAAGCGGTCCATCGACGAGATCACTGAGTCGCTGGTGGATGAATCGCTGGACACGGCGGGACTGCCTGACGTCGATTTGATGATTCGCACAGGCGGAGACATCCGAATCAGCAACTACTTGCTGTGGCAAATCAGCTATGCCGAATTGTACTTCACCCCGAAATGCTGGCCCGAGTTCGAGCGAGACGACTTCCAGGCGGCTTTGGACGAGTTTGCCGGCAGACAACGTCGTTTTGGCGGGTTAAACGTGGGAGCCTGACACACTTCCCGACCCAATCTTCCATGACGTGGGTATGATAGAGAAGGTGTTTTTTCCATTCCGTTTTCGTTCGTTGCCTCATGCCTCGCAGTCGTCTCGGTCCGCTCGCCATTGAATCCCCGCTGGGTCCCGATCCGTCGGCGAGGGACGCGCGTGTTTGGCGTGCCGTGCACATCAAGATGCGAAAAGCGGTGGCCGTTCGCGTCTTCCAAATGCCATTTGGCGGAACCCAAGAATCACGACAGGCTTTCGCGGAAGAGTGGGATCGCCTCAAACGACTCGATCATCCAGCTATCGTCAAATGCTACGGTGGCGGCTTCGAAGAGTCGGAAGCCTACCTAGCTCATGAATTGGTCGAAGGATCCACCTTGGCAGAGGAGATTCAGCGTCGAGGTCGGTTGCCTTGGGAATCGGTTCTCGAACTCGCGGAGCCTTTGATCGATGCGTTGATGTATCTGCACGACCGCGACATCGTTCACGGAAGACTCACCCCTGACAAAGTCATCATCGCCGGGTTGAGTCCCGTGTTGATCGACGTTCGCGACGTCGACGGGACGCCGCCCTTTCGAAGCGGCCCGTACCACGTTTCGCGTCCACCATCGATCGGTCAAATGATGCGATCGGCTCCGGAGGCTCCCACGCCAAACGATCCGGTGACGACCCGCACCGATCTCTATCTGTTCGGTGCGTTGCTTTACGAGGCACTCACCGGTGCGCCGCCGATCACCGGTTCCACCGTTCAAGAAGTCACCAGCAATCTGAAATATCAGTCGCCAACTTCCGTGGCTTCCACCGTGATGGAATGCCCCGTGTGGATGGATCGATTGGTGATGCAGTTGCTCAACAAAGATCCCGGTCAGCGTCCCGTGTCGGCTGCCGCGGCCAAGCTTCAGCTAGCCGAAGTCCGCAAGCGTTCAATGTCTCGCAGTGGCGTCGCCGAGCATGCCTCGAGTGGTTTCAGCCCGCTGTCGGTGACCGACGATGCGGATCGCAAAGAAGCCCGCAAGTTGTTGGGGCGAAAAGAAATCGAAGCTGAAGTGGATTCGATTCCGGATGCGACACCGTGGCATGATCAAGCGTTGGTGCTGCTACCAATTCTGGCCGTTTTGATTGGCATACTGGTTTGGGTCGCTTGGCCAATGAACGAATCAAAGATGCGAAACGAAGCGGAGGAGTTGCTTGCACAAGACACACGCTCATCGATGTCGCAAGCTCGCATCAGCTACCTGGAACCGATGTTAGCTCAGTTCCCGGATGGAGAACATTCCGAATGGGCTGCCGAACAAATCGACCGCGTGCGAATGGTCGAGGCGGAGCACGCTTTGACAGTCAAAATGAATCGCAACTTGCCGCTCCAGAACGAAGCCGAACGCCTCGTTGCCGAAGCCATGAGGTACGAAACATTCGGTGACAATGCCACCGCGGTCGACAAGTACCAATCGATGATCACGGTGCTCGGCGACGAAGAACAATACAAACCTTTGGTCAATCTCGCCCGCAACCGCATCGCACAAATCTCACAGGCTGACACCAACCAAACCGAAGCCGCCCGGATCATCACGGACCGGTTGAAAGAAGCCGACCGGATGTTCGTTGAAGGGCGAACCATCGCGGCGCGAAAGATCTGGTACAGCATCGAAGAACTGTACGGATCCAACGCGGCTGTCGAACCACTCGTTGCCACCGCACAAAGTCGATTGGCGGAAACATCCGCCGGTGCCGCCGTCGACAAACTTCCTTAGCGAGATCGTCTGGATGACTTCCGCCGAAGCGAACCTGGAAATCCCGTCGCCGAACGAAGGCGTTGACTCGTCAGCGGAGCAAAAGCGTGGCGTCTCCGATGGTGTTCATCGTTCGATCGTGATTCAACCAGGAACGGTTGCACCGGCTTACTTGAACGGTGCCAACAACGACGACGCGGCTCAGTGGTCCAATCGCCCCGTCGCAACGTTGGCGGTTTTATTCTTTGTGACTGGTGCCTTTGGTATTCCGCTCTTGTGGCGAAACCCAAACTTCTTTGCGTGGCAACGAATCCTCTGGTCAATCGTGGTGCTGATCTACACGATCGCACTCTTCGCAGGAGTCGGCATGCTGGTGTTACACACGCTCGCCCCCGCACAGGGCAACTGACCGATGGGACAAGCGTGGTACGAATATCGCATCGACTACGCCTTATTCACCATCGTGTTCTTAGTCGGGCACTCCTCCATCCTTTCGCGGGTCCGGCGGGCCATGCCGCCGCCTTCCACGACACACCCGGAATCGTCCACCTCTCCCGAGGCAATCGGATCGGGCCTGCACACGAAATTGTCATTCTGCATTCTCGTATTGTTGCTGATCGGAGGTTTCATCGCGGTCGAAACCGCCGACCGTGTTCAGCGATCGCGGATGCGACAACAAGTTTTCGGAATTGCACCAACCTATGCTGCGGAACTGCAACAGCTTGGTCATGCGAACATCGACGAGCAAACGTCCCCGGATGATCCGCAATACCTTGGCATGATCGAAGCACAAAAGCGTTGGTTGTCGGTCAACCCACAAGTCACCGACATCTACACCATGCGACGAATCAGAGAGTCGGATTTGTACACCCGCCCGTTGCCCGAACGCGAAAATAACGACGGGCATCCCTACAAAATCATCGTCGACTCGGAAACGGACTACAGCGGTGATGGAAAGATTGAAGGCGTTCGAGAAAGTCGCACAGAGATCGGCGAAATCTTCTACGACAGAAGTGTCGAACAAATCGAACAAGCCTTCCGCGGCACAACAACCTTTGGCAATCAACCCAGTGTGGACCGCTGGGGAGTGTGGGTTTCCGCATACGCGCCATTGTTTGATGCTGACGGGAACGTTGAGGGGTTGGTTGGAGTCGATTTCCCAGCCCAAAACTACATCCGTTCAATCGTCCTCACCCGTCTCGGTGCGATGGGAATCGTTGCCGCACTCATCACGTTGTTTCTAGGTGCAGTCACCAGCATAGGAATGCTGAAGGCGGGTATCGTTGCCCAACAGCGCAACCAAGCTCTGCTGCAGGACCAGCGAGATTTGGCCACCCAAGCCGCCGCACAGGCCCGGCAGGCGGCCGTCATCAAGAACCAATTCCTGGCCAACATGAGCCACGAAATTCGAACGCCCATGCACGGCATTTTGGGAACCGCCGAGCTGATGAACCGAAGTTCGCTCGATGAGCAACAACGACACTACATGTATATGATTCAGACCTCAGCAAAAGGTCTGCTCACGGTCCTGAACGACATCCTTGATTTTTCGAAAGTTGATTCGGGACAGATGACGCTGGAGTCCGTCCCGTTTGAACTAATGGATCTTCTCAGCCAAACAATGCACGCCGTTGCGAATCTCAAAAACGAAGAGGTTGATCTGCAGTTCCAACCGCCCGTCGGTGTTCCCGAAGTCATCGTCGGTGACCCCACAAGACTTCGTCAGGTCCTGATCAACTTGGTTGGAAACGCTCTGAAGTTCACCGAACAAGGCCGAGTGACCGTCACCGTCGAAAACGAGACACATGACGCGACGACGTTGGACACATCCGATTCAAGAGGGTCTCGCATCGCGTTCACGATCACCGACACCGGTATCGGCATGACGGAACAGCAGCAGTCCAAGATTTTTGAGGCATTCACCCAAGGTGACTCATCCACGACAAGGCGTTTCGGCGGAACCGGGTTGGGCTTGTCGATCAGTTCGCAATTGGTGGAGTTAATGGGTGGGCGTCTGCAGGTCAGCAGTGTTCCAAACGAAGGCAGCAGCTTTCGCTTCGACATCCCGTTGCGAACGACCAATGGAGTGGCATCCCATGAGATAGCAAAGACTCAACCTGTCGAGACGCCCACGAAATCATTTGGGCAGTGCGATCAACCACGTGAGCTATTGCTAGTCGAAGATGGCGCCATCAACCGCACCGTCGCCGAAACCATGCTGCGTTCACGAGGGCATCGGGTGACGTCCGTTTCCAACGCGAGAGACGCCATTGAGCAACTCCGATTGCATTCATTTGACCTAGTGCTGATGGACGTGCAAATGCCGGAAATCGATGGTTTAACAGCCACCCAGATCATTCGAAACGATTTGCCTTCTCCAGCCAGCGACGTTCCCGTTGTCGCGTTGACCGCCCATGCCATGCGTGAAGACAGACAACGCTGCTTGGACGCCGGGATGAATGATTGCCTCACAAAACCCTATCCGCCTGAAGTGTTGTTTGAAACAATCGAATCGTTCGAGTCTCATACCGACGATCAAGACGACTTGGTTTCTCCGGCTCAACCAATCGAAAAGGCGCCTTCAACCAATGTTGACGATTCATCGGCTGAGCCATTGAACCGCGAGGTGATCCTTCACAATGTCGGTGGTGACTTGCAGGTGCTCGCGATGTTAGTCCAAACCATCACCGATGAATTGCCACCGCAAATGCAAAGGCTGCGACAGGCCATCGAAGTGGGTGATTCGACTCAAATTGCTCGAGCCGCGCACACGTTAAAAGGAACCGCCTCGGCAATTGGTGCGACGCGGGCGCAAGAAATCGCCGACAGGTTGGAAACCTTTCCTTCATGGGAGACGTCTGAAGAGAAGGCATCATATTTTTTCAACAATCAAATGAAAGCACTCGTCAGTGCCTTCGATTTGGCCCAAACTGAACTAAAGAAGTTTCTGCGTTCTTCATCCGGAAGAGAACACCCCGGAAACGAAACACTATGAAATTGCTGATCGCTGACGACAATCCAGTTTGGCGAAACCTGATATCGGCAGCTGTCGAAAACTGGGGCTACCGGATCGAGTTGGCTTCGGATGGCAACGAGGCTTATGAGCTTTTGCAGTCCGATGACCCGCCTCGTTTGGCGTTGCTCGATTGGTTGATGCCAGGGATGGAAGGCGTCGAAATTTGTCGCCGGATCAAACAAGATCCCGAAAACCCATTCACCTATATCATTCTGCTTACCAGTCGCGATCGTGATGAAGACATGATTCAGGGGTTGGACGCGGGTGCCGACGACTACCTCACCAAACCGATTGTCGCGCCGCTTCTAAAGAGTCGCTTGACCGCAGCGAGACGAATTGTTGAAGCCGTTCCACCGATGAAATGGACAAAACCTCAAATCGAAGGTTTCGACATTGATCATCTGATTGGACGCGGGGCCTTTGCAACCGTTTGGAAAGGCATGCACCGCGCCTCGGGCAAACCGGCCGCGATCAAAATCATCCGCGCGGATCTGGCAACCGATTTGGTCTTCGAACGGTTTGCTCGCGAAATTCAGGTGATGCGAAAAATGGATCATCCTGGAATTGCGACAATCTATGCGAGCCACTTAGAACGCGACTTGGCTTACTATGCGATGGAATTGATCGACGGCGAGTCTTTAGCGAACTACATCGCTCGGGAATCTCCGCGTGCGACTCGCATTATCGAGATGATGGCGATGGTTTGCGATGCCTTACAGCACGCGCACGATCATGGTGTGATCCATCGAGACGTGAAACCGTCCAACATCATGGTGGGTCCCGATGAGCAACCCAAACTGGTTGATTTTGGATTGAGTAAATCCATGTTCCGAACCAAATCACCCGTCTCGGCAAACAGCACCCACGATGGGGCTGTCCTGGGAACGCCACTTTACATGTCACCGGAACAAGCCCGCGGTGACGCCAACAGCGTGGATCATCGATCGGACCTTTACGCCGTCGCAACGATGCTTTATCTGTTTCTGCTTCGAGAGCACCCGCACGGTGCGCTGTCGCTGAGCCGCGAAGAAACGATCGATGCGATTGCGAACACCGATCCGCGACCGGCGACCGAGATCAATCCCAAATTCAACCCAAAACTCGAATCCATCCTTTCTCGATGCCTGTCCGACGATCCCGAGGAACGCCCCCAATCAGCAGGCCAATTGGCCCAAGAGCTTCGCGATTTCCTGAACGATCGTGCTGCGTTGCGAACGCAAACTCTTTGAATTGCTATGCCTCGACTTGATGCCCGCCTCAAACTGGTTGCGGCAGAGATCCGAGGAAAGGTCCATGCCGACATTGGGTCGGATCATGGTCATCTGCTCGCCGCTCTGTTGTCAGCCAGGCGGATCGAACGAGGCATCGCGGTGGAGAATAAACCGCAACCGCATCAGAATTCCTCCGCCACCTTGGAACGACTGAACGCGGAAGTTCGACTTGGCGATGGGATGGACGTCATTGAGAAGAATGAAATTGACTCGCTGAGCATTTGTGGCATGGGTGGCCAATCCATCGTTCGCATTCTCAGTGAGCATCCAAACCGACTGCCTCAACAAATCGTGTTGCAACCCAACAAGGCAATCGACTCGGTCCGACAATGGGCCAGAGACAACGGCTATTGGTTGACAGATGAAAAGTGCACCGGCATCAAACGGCGTTTCGAAGTGCTGGTTTTCAGACGATCCGGATCTTCACCCGATCCCGTCTATCAGAAGCTAGACCGGGCTGGTTTGGATGAGTCCATGGGCCTGATGTTCGGGCCGTGGTTTCTGTTGCGAAAAGACGAACAGTTGTTGCAGCGATTGGCCGAGGAACAACGCTATCTGCAAGCAAGACCCAACCTCACCGAAACGAGCCAGGCAAGGTTGGAAACCATCCGCCGCCTCCTGACGTCCGATCACTTCTTGAGACGATAGCCGATCTCGCCCAGTTTCTGCCGCACGCGTTCGACGTGGTCACCTTGCAGTTCGATCAAATCGTCCGCCTTTTTCACCGTGCCGCCCGCACCGCATGCGGACTGCAACGTTCCAAGCAAGTCTGGCAAATCATTCGCGCGGGACGTCAAACCTTCGACCAGCGTTACGGTTCGGCCACCTTTGCGCCGGTCCAATCGAACCCGTGCGGTTTGCTTTTCCGGCGGCAACCGGTCGGCTTCCCGCTGCTGTTGGGCTTCGGCCTCGGCCTTTTGCTGGGGTGTGCATTTGCACTCGGATTCCTTCTGACCGCACAAATCGCAGGTCGGAGGAATATCGAACGGAGTTCCCGCGAAGAGACGCGTCATGACGTCGGAGGGGGCAAAAGGATCGAATCAATGACTCACGAGAGATCGCTTTCGAGCAGCCATCGGGTGTCGTGAGAACGGTTGATGATGATCCATCCCAACGACGTTCAATTCAATCCCTTCGCGAGCGAATTCGCCTTCGAGTTCGTGCAATTTTTCCATCACGCTGTGATCGATCAAATGAACTTCACTGAAGTCGACGGTGCAGTTTTTGCCTTGTTTGAGGCTTTTTTCGACGACCTGACGCCGAAAACCGATCCAGTTGCTGAACACGGCCGAATCGCCCGCGTGAACGTTGACTTCCGTTTCGGAAGCTTCATCGAACTCCAACGTCGGCACAAACAACGATCGCAGAGGTACTCCATTGATCATGTGAATGGCAAACTTGGTGGCAATGCCGATCGCAATCCCAATCAACAGATCCGTTGCGAGGACGGCAACCAACGTTGTCGCGAAAATGATCAATTGTTCGCGGCCAACACGGTAAACACTTCGGAATTCGCTGGGCGATGCCAAACGAAAGCCGGTGAAGACCAGCATCGCGGCCAATGCTGCTCGTGGAATGTTGTGAATCAAACCAGGCAACAAAGCGACGAATCCTAGCAGGAAAACTCCGTGCCACATATTCGCGAAACGGGTCTTGGCCTGATTATCAATGTTGGCTTTGCTGCGGACGATTTCCGAGATCATGGGCAAACCACCAATCAACGAGGCCGCCATGTTGCCAACACCAACCGCCCAAAGGTCTCGGTCCAAGTTGGTCTTTCGTTTGTGGGGATCTAACATGTCGACCGCTTTGGCGCTAAGCAACGATTCCAGTGAACCAATCAACGCAAACATCAGAACCCAGCCCAAAGCCGCTGGAAGTGTTTCGCTGTTCAGGAAAACGCCAAAGTCAGGAAAGGTGATCGCACCAAACAAGTTGAACGGCACGGTTACCAAGTCGCTCTCACCAACCGCGAATTCTTTTCCCATCAGTGTGTATGTGTGATCGCTGCTCAGGTTCATCACCATTCCCATCGGAATCGCGACTAACAGAACCACCAATGGACCGGGCACCTTGTTGATGAAACCGTCGCTGGTTCGACTCTTCAAAAATGCCAAACCAAACAAGATCAGCAGCGACACGCCACCAATCAACGCGATCTCGGGATTCGCATTCATCAAAAGGTGCGGCAGCTCCTGCAAAATCTCGAGTGGTTCACCGCTGGCGGTTTGCCCGACCACGATGGGAAGTTGTTTGACCATGATGATGACGCCGATCGCCGCCAGCATTCCGTGGACCGCAGCGGTCGGGAAGAAGTCGCCAAGGATCCCCGCTCGCAGCAACCCGAATGCAATCTGAACCAGGCCGGCCACAACACCAACCGCGAGAGCCATTTTGTACGCTTGCATGTCAGCGACGGGGTCCACTCCGGCGGTGTAGCCAAAGCTATTCACGGCACCCAATACGATCACGATCATCCCGGCCGCGGGACCTTTGATGGTCAGCTCGCTGTTGCTCAAAAAGGTCGTCAGTATCGAACCGACAATCGCGGTGAACACACCGGCGATCGCTGGGAACCCAGAGGCGAGTGAAATCCCCAAACAGAGTGGCAGGGCGATCAAGAACACCAAACCGCCGGCGATCAAATCGTCTTTTAGAAACCGCTTGAACCCGCTGATGTCACCGCGGGGTGAGTTATCCATGCTGGCGGTCGAAGAATCCGAAGGTGCATTCATCATGAAGTCGGCATTGCGAATTGATTGAAAACCACTGCCATTGCAGAGGTCAACGCACTCAATTGCAGGCGTCGTACCAACCCAACATTCCGACCCGCGCGACCTGGGGCAGTTCGCTCATTTTGCCAGCGTTTTCCGGGGAAAAACCGATCTCAATTTTCTAGAAAACGCAGAGAGTCTCCGCTTCGACGGTGCATCCACCCGGTGAACGTGCAAACGATTGCGTGAAACCTGCAAAGAATTGCACGACTCAATGCAGACCGTAGCGTCCCATTTTGTAGTGGAGTGTCCGGACGCTGACCCCCAGCCGTTTGGCAGTGTTCTCTCGGTGGAAGTCACATTCGGCGAGAACGGTCGAGATCATCTCACGTTCGCAGTTTTCGACCGCTTCGCTGAGCGAAGCAGGCAGCGTCTTTGCCCCTCGATCCGTTGTAGCGGGCTGCAAATCGGCGGGGAGTTCGTTTGAATCGATCACGTCGCCGGTGTGAGTCACCACCAAACGCTCGACCAAATTGCGAAGCTGCCGAACGTTGCCCGGCCATTGGGCTCCGACCAGCACACGCATGGCGTCCGGAGCGATCTGTTTCATCGGCCGACCATGACGCGTGCAGAAGTGTTGAAGGAAGTGTTCGATCAACAAAGGGATGTCATCGCGACGCTGCCGAAGCGAAGGCACTTCGATTGGAATGACATTCAATCGGTAGTAAAGGTCTTCGCGAAAGGTGCCGTCTTGAATCAGCTCTGGCACCGATTTGTTGGTGGCGGAAACCACTCGCACGTCGGTTTCCAACAACTTCTCACCGCCGACTCGCGTGAAGCGACGTGACTCCAACACCCGCAGCAAATCGACTTGGCTTTTCGCTGACATTTCGGTGACTTCGTCGAGGAACAATGTTCCACCGGTCGCCTGCTCAAAGCAACCTGGTTTTTGCCGCGAAGCGCCGCTGAACGATCCTTTCTCGTGGCCGAACAATTCACTCTCGAGAAGAGTCTCGGGCATTGCTCCCAAGTTGACCGCCACAAATGGCCCACCGCTTCGGTCGCTCAAATCATGCAACGCTCGCGCCACCAATTCTTTGCCCGAACCACTCTCGCCCTGGATCATCACGGTGGCTTCGGTCGCGGCGACCTGCCGAATTTGATGAAACACGTCCTGCATCGCGGCACACTGACCGATGATGTTTGACAACTCACCAGCGTCGGCCAACCGAGTTCGCAGCGATTGATTTTCCTGACGCAGCTCTCGGTGTTCGCGGGCCTTTCGAACCTGTTGCCGAACCAAGTTCAGATCGAGCGGTTTGGAGATGAAATCAAACGCGCCAGCACGCATCGCATCGACGGCGGTTTCAACCGTGCCGTGGGCGGTGATGACGATGACGGCCACCTCCGGATCAAGGTGCCGAATTCGCCCCAGCAATTCGATTCCGTCCATGCCGCCACCCAGTCGAACATCGGCGATCACCAACTGGTAAACACCGGATTCGAACGTCGCCAAGCCTTCTTCCGCGTTGGCAGCGGTTTCGATTCGATCCGCTTCGTTGACCAATCCTTTCTGAAGCCCCGAACGAATGTTGGGTTCATCATCGACGATCAGTACCGAAAATTCGCTGCGGTTCATGCTGATTGACTCAGTGGAAGGAGGACCGTGAACTCGGTACCCAAAACGGAGTGGTCGGAGTCGGGATTGGTGTTCTCAATCACCCGAAAATCGATGCTGCCATCGTGCTGGCGAACGATCTTGTCACACAAGGCCAACCCCATGCCAGTGCCGTTGTTGCGAGTCGTGAAGTAAGGGTCAAAAATCTGAGACCGAATTTCTTCGGGAATGCCGATGCCTTCGTCACGCACATCGATCCGAACAAACTCGTCTTGGCGACTGAGTCGGAATGTAAGCTTTCCTCCGTCAGTCATCGCAGCCATTCCGTTGAGCGCCAAGTTCAGCAGGACTTGTTCAAGACCCACGGAATCACCCTCGATCAGTCCCGGCATTTCAGCGGGAAGCTGCACGTCTAGCTTCACCGATTGCTGCTCAGCTTGCGGACGCAGCAAACGCACCAATCGTTCGATCAGAATCGCCACGTCCACTGATGTCCGGCCAACTTCGTTGGTGGAAGCGTAATTGCGAAACCCATCCAGAACATCATTGATGCGGCGGATCTCAGTGTGCAAAACGTCCAGAAGTTCATCAACTTCCGCGTCCTGCGTGGTTGTTTCCAATCGCTCGCAAAGCAGCTGAATATGCAGCGACAAGGCACTGAGCGGATTTTTGATTTCGTGCTGCAAACCCGCCGCGAGTGATCCCAAACCCATGTAACGTTCCATCCGGCGGAGACGTTCTTCCATCAAGGCTCGTTCCGACACATCCCGCACGTGCAGGACGGTGCCGATCTCCTCACCCCTTCGATTTCTCAACAGAGTGCACCCGGCTCGCAGCGTTTGACGATGGCCTTGATTGTCGAGGTTGTAGTCGCGGTCGCGGATCGGGTGATGATAAGTCGCGACGTCTTCGCGAATCTCGGCTAGCAACGCGTGCCGCTTTCCGAGCGATTCCAACGTTCGCCCCAGATGTTCTTCGTCGCAACTGACCAACTGCTTTCCGCTCGGGTTGATACTGGTCATCCGTCCGTTGCGATCGGTGGTGATCACTCCGGCGTCCATGCTGGCCAGCACGTCTGCTGAATAAACTTTGACGTCTTCCAAAGTCCGTTCGCTGGTCAGGTAACCTCGCACGACCCAAGCAAACGCGACCGCGGTTCCGATTGTGTTCAGCCCCAACAAGACCAACAATCCGCCTTGCAGACTGAGTTCGCCTGACAATTCTCGAGCGGCCTCGAGATCACTCTTTGGCAAGTGCTGGGTCAGTTTGGCAAAGATTTCTTGTTCATGATGCACGTGGTACAGCATGGACGCGGTGACCGCGAAAGCTGTCAGGCTCAACAGTGCCAGCACCGCTGCGAATCGCCTGACGCTGGGGCCATCGTGGTTGTCAAACATCGGGTTTGCGTGGTTGAAGGGTCATGTTCATTCGCGGTCAGCGTGCAATGCTTTGCACACATTGCGTGCAAGATCCTGCACACCGTCAGGAGAAATGCAACGTGAGCGAGATTGCTTCAGCGGGCGGAAACTCCGTTTTTGACGCTGTTTTAGCCCGCCAGTCGCACTCGTTTTCTCCCAGATCCGCCCTTGGCACAACACGTGCTTTCCCAACGACCTTCTGTTTTCTTGGACGCATCCCAAATCGCCGCTTTGCGCCTTTCACAAGGACACTCAACCAAACACTTCACATCGAACCACAAACGTCCTGCAAGCGATCAAACACGCACGTCACTTCTTGCCTGCGCAGGGCCCTATCTCAGTATTCGTTCACCACAACACGTTGCACGCTTTCGAGGACCTGCCTTTCGAGAAAGCAGTGATCGAGGGTGGACGCCGATTTGGTTGCGAGCCCTATCTCAGCGAGGAACGCTACCACGAAGAGCTTCTGCGAGGTCGTATCAGCCGCGAGGATCTTCGTGAAGTCTTGATGGCTGACCTGCAGGATGACGCTGACAAACTGGTGGCGTCCTTTGGGACTCGCTACACACTGCGTTTGTCGATGTTGCAAACCGAACTGCAACCGATGCCCGAATCAGGGCTGAGCTGGGTCCTGGCCGAGAGCGAATTGCTGAAACGCTTTCGAGACGAAGTCCCCACGCCGTATCGGGAAAAAACAATCACCCAAACTCGCGGTTGGGTGATGCGGTACCTGGAATCAATCACCACTGACACCGCGTCGTCGAATCCGGCATCGCCACTTCCCGCTCCATTGCAAGATCGCTTGAAAGCGGCCGGTGAATCCCAGATCCATCGCTGGAGCGATCAACAATGGGAAGCCTTCACCTTGCACGCGTTGTGGGAGACTTGCCAACTGGGTGTTGAGACAGCCGAGGTTCAACCACCGAAGGCGGAGAGCAATGATTCACTCCATCGGCTGATGCTGAGTGAACTCGGGATGGATCTGAATACGAAGATCAACGACGTCCTGATTCGTTTTTGCGGCTGCTTCCTCGACCAAGGTTTCGCGGATTGGACATTGCCCGAACGAGAAAACGGCTTCGCCAAGGCTTTCGCGGGTTTGTACTTGGGCCGGTGGAGCATCCGTGCCGATTGGATGAAACACGTTGACGCTTCGCTACATGAAGTCCAGTCGTCGGATTGGGATGCCATTCACAGCATTGAACAATCGCTGGAACGGCTAGGCATCTCGGACAACGACTGCGAGAGTTTCCTGTCGGAATGTCTGCTTTCGCTGAGAGGTTGGGCGGGCATGATTTGGCAAATGGAAACGAACAGTCCATTCTTGGCCAATCCAATCCCCGAAGGATCGCTCAACGAGTACTTGGCCGTTCGTTTGATTTTGTTGGCACACGCCATCGAGCACTTCGGCAAAGCCAAGCTTAACATCGGAACTGTGAGCGAGATCCTTCGACTTGCGTTGAAATCGGCGGATGTCAGGTCCACGCCGTCGACGCGTTCTCGCACCCACACGATTTTTCAGCTGGCTCAATTGGGAGGCTGGACTCCCGAACAAATGCTGAACATGTCGGCTGCTCAATGGCGATGTTTGATAACCGAAATCGAGTCATTCACATCGCTGGACCGTCGCCGGTTGTTGCATGCCGCGTACGAACGCCACTACGCCAACCAAGCACTTGATGCGATTTCGATTCACTCTCGTCGCCGACGTGAATTGCCCGCGAATTCGCGACGGCGTCCGGCCTACGCGGCAATCTTCTGCATCGACGATCGCGAAGAATCCTTTCGCCGACATCTGGAAGAAGTCGCTCCGGATTGCCGCACCGCATCGGCTGCTGGCTTCTTTGCCGTGGCGATGTACTACCAGGGTGCCGACCACGCTAGCTTTCGTTCTCTTTGTCCGGCGATCGTAAAACCACAGCACTACGTCCGCGAAGAACCGTTGTTTTCTTCAATGGCCGCTGGTGAACGACGTGCCGTTCGGCGACGCCGGCTGGGTTGGTTCGCTCACCAAGTTCATCAAAATTCGCGAACGTTGATTGGCGGTTGGGTCACCGGGTTGTTTGGTGCCATTGCGACGGTACCGATGGTCGCACGCATCTTGGCACCTCGATTGACATCGCAAATTCGCGAATCGATGGGAAGCTTGGTTCGTCCGCCAGCAACAGAGTTGCATCTCGAACGACTGGCAGAAGCCCCCGGTTCCGATGCCGAGTCGATGGGGTACAGCCTCGATGAGATGTCCCAAATTGTCGTTCGGATTTTGCAAGACATCGGCATGGTCGATGCCTTCCCGCCAATCATCGTGTTCTTTGGTCATGGCAGCGGCAGCCTGAACAACCCACACGAATCCGCTTACAACTGCGGCGCGTGCAGTGGCGGTCGAGGCGGCCCCAACGCTCGGGCGTTCGCCGTGATGGCCAACGACCCTCGGGTGCGCCGCCGCGTTGCCGAACAGGGAATCAAACTGCCCGATGAAGTCCGCTTCGTCGGTGCCTATCACAACACCTGCAATGACGACGTCGACTACTACGATTTGGATCTCTTGCCGCGGTCACTTCGCGAGTTGTTCAGGCGAATCGAATCGGATGTCATTGAAACACGAGCCCGCAACGCTCACGAACGAGCCCGCCGGTTTGAATCGGCACCATTGGACCTGACACCGAACGAAGCTCTCGAACATGTCGAGGAACGCGCGGAAGATTTGTCGCAAGCACGACCGGAATACAACCACGCGACCAATGCGTTGGTCACGGTGGGTCGGCGTGATTGGTCACGAGGTTTGTTCATGGACCGCCGAGCGTTCGTAACCGAATACGATCCGGCGGTGGACGACGAAAACGGACACATTCTCACTCGCATTTTGCAAGCCGCGATTCCTGTATGCGGTGGCATCAGCTTGGAATACTACTTCTCGACCGTGGACGTCGAAGGGTACGGGTGTGGATCGAAATTGCCGCACAATGTGGCTTCCATGGTTGGCGTGATGACGGGTGCGGCCAGCGATTTGCGACCGGGGCTGTCTCAGCAAATGGTTGAGATTCACGAACCGATGCGAATTTTGTTTGTCATCGAAACCACCCCGGAGATGCTGCAAAGAATCATTTCCGAAAACGAAGGCATCCGGCGAATGGTCGAAGGCAACTGGGTTCAGCTCGCCATTCTCGATCCATCGACCTCCACCGTTCAGCGATACATCAACGGACACTTTGAACCACACATCGTCGCCGATCGTGAGATCCCAACGGTCCAGTCTTCGATGCATTGGTACCGTGGTCAGCGCGACCACCTCGGGTTTGCGACCGTCCAAGAACCAGAGATCAAAACACCTTTGAGTTCATCCGAATCCGACGCAAACACATCGGAGGTTCTGGTATGAACACGCTGGACATCTTCTTCCATGTTTTGGGCACCGCCGTTGTCGCCAGCCCCGTGCTGCTGCTTGCGGTCATGGGTTTGACATTGCTGTTCAATCGACCGCTCAGCGAAACCGCGACGGTGCGGCTCACGCAGACCTCAGTGTTGCTGTCCCTGATTCCCGCAATCGCGATTTTGATCACGATGTTGGCGACAGGGATCCGCAACGTTCCGATCGAGTTTGGGAATTGGGTGACGATTCCCGAACAAGCCTTTCACTTTCATTTGAAGTTCACCTTCGATCGCCTGAGCATTCCGTTCTTGATGCTCTCGTGTGTGTTGTGCGGTGTCGTCGGAGAGTTCACGCGACGATACTTGCATCGCGAACAGGGCTTTGCGCGGTTCTTCTTGTTCTACGCCATCTTCTATTGCGGGATGGTTTTGTCTTCGTTGGCGGGCACCATCGAAACGCTATTCGTTGGATGGGAGATGGTGGGACTGTCGTCTGCCCTGTTGATCGCCTACTTCCACGAACGCGAAAATCCGGTTCGAAATGGCCAACGCGTTTGGACGATTTATCGGCTCTCGGATGCCGCCTTGTTGATCGCCGCGATCACGATGCATCACATGGTCGGCGAGGGCGACTTTGGCGGGCTGATGAATTCAGAAATCTGGCCGGAAGGAACCGCGGCGGTGACTTCATCCCAAGCTTTGCTGGTTGGAACGTTGCTACTGATCGGTGCAGCAGGGAAATCGGCACTCTTTCCATTCAGTGGTTGGTTGCCACGCGCGATGGAAGGACCAACACCGTCGAGCGCAATCTTTTACGGGGCTTTGTCGGTGCACTTGGGTGCCTATCTGTTGCTTCGTCTCAGTCCTTTGTTGGAAGCATCTCTCGCATTGCAAATGATGGTGCTATCCCTCGGAGCAATATCGGCTATCGGAGGTGCCCTGATGTCTCGGGTGCAAACCGATATCAAGACATCGCTCGCGTATGCGTCGCTGACTCAGGTTGGGATCATCGTCGTCGAAATCGGATTGGGCCTGCGTTACCTCGCACTCATTCACATCATGGGACATGCGACCTTGCGAACGATGCAGTTGCTCAGGGCACCCACTCTGCTTCGCGACTACAACGACCTCGAGAACAAGATCGGGTCTCGCTTGCAGCAACAATCCTGGTCAGGCGTGGGCTGGTTGCCAAAACCAATCCAACGTTGGTGTTATCGATTCGGAGTTGACCGAGGCTTCATGGACATCGCTCTGGATCGCTGGATCGCGGGACCGTTCGTGGGTTGCTTCCTCGCCTGCAATCGAATGGAAGAACGGATCACTCGCTTTCTTTCGCGAGAACCTGAGCCGAACGTAGATAGTGATGAGTCCGGTTTCGACGGCAACACGCCGCAAGATATCTCCACCGCCGCATAGGAATCTCCTTCGTTGTCCGAACTGCATTTCCCATGGATCGAATGTTCGATTCTCGTTCCACTGCTCGGCGCAGTGTGGCTGCAACTTCGCAGCAACAATGAACGCGCGCTGCGCGACACAGTTATCATTTGCGTTGCGACATTGTTGCTGACGATCGGCGAACTGGTCGACTTCACCATGGTCGGCACGTTCGAAGCGCACGATCACTGGCAATTCCTCAGCTGGATTTTTCCGCCAGACGCTTTTGTGATCGACGAGCTGAGCGCGTTCCAGCTGCCGTTGGCCGCTTTGATTTTCATGGTCATTGTGCTGTCGACGCTTCGCACCAAAGCGCCGCGTTTCTCGCTTGAGTTGGCATTGATTTCAGAATCATTGGTGTTGGCAACGTTCAGCTGTCGCGCGTCATGGGCATTAATCGCATTGCTGATCGCTTCCACCATTCCGCCTTTCTTAGAACTGCGACGTCGCCAGCGGTGCACACGAATCTATTGTTTGCATATGGGCCTTTTTGCTGCTCTGTTGGTCGTTGGCTATGGATGGTTGACACTGGTCGACTCCGGCACCACCGCCATTCTGATTCCGGGTGCGTTGTTGACCGCCGCGGGACTGCTTCGAAGCGGCATTTTCCCGTTACATCTGTGGATGACGGATCTGTTTGAAAAGGCCACCTTTGGCACCGCGATTTTGCACACAACTCCGTTGGTCGGCGCGTACGCGGTGATGCGATTGGTTTTGCCGATTGCGCCTTCTTGGGCATTGCAAAGCATCGCGGTCTTGTCCTTGTTCACGGCGGTGTATGCCGGTGCAATGGCATTGGTGCAATCGGACGCTCGCCGAATGTTTTGTTTTTTGCTTCTGTCTCAGTCCTCGCTAATTTTGGTTGGACTGGAATTGGTCACTCCTACCGGACTGACCGGTGCGTTGAGCTTGTGGTTGTCGGTGGCCATGTCGCTGACTGGATTTGGAATCACGTTGCGATGCATCGAAGCGAGAATCTCTCGTTTCTCGTTGGATGAATTCCACGGTCTCTATGCACAGATGCCGATGCTGGCAGGATTCTTCTTGTTAACCGGGCTGGCATCCATTGGATTCCCCGCAACGATCGGGTTCGTTGGAATGGAACTGCTGATCGAAGGTGCGGTGGAGGTCTATCCGTTGGTCGGAACGATGGTGGTGATCGCGACGGCGTTTTGCGGCATCGCAGTCTTACTCGCCTACTTTCGAGTTTTCACCGGTCGCGAAAACCGAACGTTGGTTTCGATGCGGGCTCGTCCCGCCGAACGTTTCGCGATCTTGCTGCTGACGTTGTTGCTGCTCGGGGGCGGTTTGTACCCACAACCGGGAATCGCTTCGCGTTATCACGCCGCGAAAGAACTGACGCGTTTGCGTCACGATACACCACCGGATGACGTTCCAGCCCATGCCGCGTCGCGTGGGCACTCATCCCCGGCGGCGAACATACCCGAATGAAGTCTTGCTAGACTTTGGAACGGCGGTCACGCAAACGGTCAGTCGGCGCGAAATCATTGGCGCGGCGGCACGACGGTTGGGCAGCGTGCGTCCAACAAGCAACGTTCCAACACCGGGCAATCGAAATTGAATCAGCGTGTTTTTCTGTGGAGTTTGACGTCATCTTTGGCGGGGTTTCTGTTCGGCTTTGACACGGTCGTCATTTCCGGAGCCGAAAAAGCCATCCAGGGTCTGTGGGCGTTGGGTGATTTCCAACACGGCCTTGCCTTGAGTGCCGCGTTGTGGGGAACCGTCATTGGATCGTTGATCGGCGGTTGGCCGACTGACAAATTTGGACGCAAAACGACGTTGCTCTGGATCGGGATTCTTTACTTGGTCTCAGCGATCTGGTCAGGTTTTGCGACCGACGTCTTTTCGTTCATGATCGCCCGATTCATCGGCGGATTGGGAGTAGGTATTTCCACCGTCGCGGCTCCGCTCTACATCTCCGAAATCTCGCCACCGGAACATCGCGGGACGCTGACTGGATTGTTCCAATTCAACATCGTCTTTGGAATCATGGTCGCGTTCGCATCCAACTACCTGATTGGTACGTGGGGCGGCGAGAATGCTTGGCGATGGATGTTGGCGGTGGAAGCGGTCCCCGCGTTGATATTCACCGCCATGTGCTTTTCGTTGCCATTCAGTCCTCGATGGTTGATCGCGGTCAAGAAAGACCCAGCGGCCGGCATGTCGGTTTTGAAGCAATTGCGTCCAGAAGCGTCCGATGACGATGTGCAAAAGACGGTCGATGAAATCGTCGCGTCCGTCCGTGCCGAGTCGGACCTGACTCCCGCGGAACCATTTTGGAGCCGGCGATTGTTCACTCCCATATCGATTGCTTTCTTGGTCGCGTTTTTCAATCAGCTTTCTGGCATCAATGCCGTGCTGTACTTCTCGCCGCGAATCTTTGAGTTGGCCGGGATGGGCGAACAAGCCGCTCTTTTGCAATCGATCGGGATTGGCGTCACCAACCTGATCTTCACCTTCGTGGGTTTGTACTTGATCGACCGATTGGGTCGTCGCACGTTGTTGCTGATCGGATCGGCGGGCTACGTCCTGTCGCTTGGAACGTGCGCGTACGCTTTTCAGTCCGAAACGTTCAGCATCGTTCCCGCATGTATTTTTGCCTTCATCGCGGCGCACGCGATGGGGCAGGGTGCGGTCATTTGGGTACTAATCTCGGAAGTCTTTCCCAACGAACATCGCGCCGCGGGTCAATCACTGGGCAGCTTCACGCATTGGATCTTTGCGGCATTGCTGACGCTTGTTTTCCCGGCCGTGGTGGAAACGTTCCATCCCGCTGCCATCTTTGGGTTCTTTTGCTTCATGATGGTCCTGCAAGGACTTTGGGTCATCACGATGCTGCCAGAAACCAAAGGCATCTCGCTGGAGCAAATGGAAGCGAAACTCGGAATTCGCGTCTGAGCGAGCTCAGGCAATCTGGCCGCTGCACACGGGCCGAATAGCAGTCTCGATCTTGCACTGATTGCGCCCGCCTTTCTTGGCGGCGTACAGGGCCAAATCCGCCCGGCGAAAAGCAGAACGGCTGTCATCAGAAGCCAGCACACATGTGCCGCCGACACTGACGGTCACTCGAATGTTTTCAGGGTGGAAGTCCAACTGCTCGATCGCTTTTCGATGCTGCTGTTGAAGCGTTCCGAGTTCATCAATGGTGGTGTTGCCAAAGATGATCGCGAATTCTTCGCCACCGATTCGAGCCACCAGATCACCTGGGCGACTGGCGTCACGAAGCGCTTCGCCGACCTTGCAAATGACGTGGTCGCCCAAGTCGTGTCCGCGGGAATCATTGATTGATTTGAAACAGTCGATGTCGACGATGGCCACGCAGAACGGCACGCCGCTTTCTGAAAGTGTTTCCAATCGATTTTTGAATTCGATGTCGCAGCGTCGACGATTCGCGATTCCCGTCATCGAATCCAGAAGGGAAGCCTCTTGGAGTTCCAGCATCTGTCGCTGACGCAAAATGGCATGGATCGTCAATCGTGTCAGCAAGTGATCCTTCAGGTCATTCTTGGACAAGAAGTCCTGAGCCCCCGCTTCGATTGCGGCGAACCCGGTTTCCACGCGATCGTCACCGGTTTGGACGACGATAGGAATCGATGAGACTCGTTCTCGAATTGCGCGAATCGATTGCAGTCCGCTGCTGTCGGGCAATCCTAGGTCCAGCAGGACAACGTCGAATTCCGATTGGCCGGTCTTCTCAAGTGCTTGGCTGAGCGAAGACGCTCGAACGATCTCGGCATCGAACATCGTGGAGCGTTGGAACACCCGTGTGATGAACATCGCATCCAAGTCATTGTCTTCGACCAACAACAAGCGAAGAGATTCGATGGGCATAAGTTGGGATCAGTCCGTGAAATGGGTGCCGAGGTTTGAGAGTCTGGTCAAACGTAGGACACAGTCGGGACTTCGAAGGCAACTAACCCAGTAAACCCAGGAATTGGTCAATTTCGGCGGGATCCGTGCAGAATGAGGTCACGAATCGGTACATGGCGTGCCCCTCAGGTGGGTCCGTCGTGGAGTCGTTCGGCGTCGGCCAAGGATAGAAACGAGCCCCCGCCGCCTGCAAACTTTCCGCTCGCGACTTTTCCATCACCACAAACACTTCGTTGGTTTCGTTCTGCCAAGCGAGTTCCGCGGCGGAAGACTTCTCGATTCCGGCGGCCAATCGGGATGCCATCTTGTTCGCATGCCGAGCCAAACCGAGCCAAAGATCATCATCTAGGTAGGCATGGAATTGAGCTGCAATGAAGCGAGTCTTCGAAAACAGCTGCGCCGCACGCTTTCGAATGAATGGCATTTGCTTGGCCAACTCGGGTCGAAAGAAGATGATGGCTTCCGCACACCAGCAACCGTTCTTTGTCCCGCCAAACGACAACACATCCACACCCGCTTTCCAAGTCATCTCCGCGGGCGTCAGATCCAAATGGACGAGTGCATTCGCGAAGCGGGCACCATCCATGTGAAGTGGCAACTTATGGTCATGAACGATGCCGCTGATCTCTTTCAACTGGTCAACGTTGTAGACCGTGCCCACTTCGGTCGCTTGCGTGATGCTGACCGCCATCGGTTGTCCGTGGTGAACAAAGTTCGGATCAAACCGTCGCAATTGCTTTTGCAATGCCCGTGGGCAGATCCTTCCCAGGTCTCCGGAGACGGGAGCCAAACGAGCTCCCGAGGTAAAGAATTCGGGAGCCCCACATTCATCTTCGATCAGGTGGGCGTCACGGTGGCAGAGCACAAAGCCACCCGGTCGGTTGACGGCGGACAAAGCCAACGAATTCGCGGCGGTGCCGGTACCGACAAAAAAGACTTCGATATCGGTCTCGAACAAATCGTTGAAACGTTGTTCGAGCCGTTGATCCAGGTCGCTCGTCCCGTAGGCGGGCGACATCCCCTTCGCGTGGCGGCTCAAGGATTCCGCAATTGGATCGGCGGCACCGGCCCAATTGTCACTCGCAAAAAACATGAACCGATACCTCGCGAAAGTTTAGCGCATTAGAAAATCATCATCCCGCCACGCGGTTCATCGTATCGCTTTCTTGTGCCAACAAATAGTAGAACGTGACGCGGCATTTTGACTTGTCGCCCTGCATGATCTTGCAAACCTTCGCGATGGCCGCGTCAGCTTCTTCGGATGTCAGATCGAGGTTCACGGAACAGTAGCCACGTTTGATGCCGGCCAGTTCGTCCGGGTCGGTGGCCGCGACGATTGCTGAGTCACGGTTCGCCAAAGCCAACCGCAGATGGTTGGCCAAAGATTCCACCGCGTCTTCGCTGGGATTCGGCACGTACTTCTTGACGTTGGCCATGTATTTTTCGATGTCCATCTGTCTCTACTTCATGGTTAAAAGGAGCGGAAGCGACCACCCGTTTGTAGTGGACTGGGAACGTCAAAACAACCTTGCAAGCGATCGCTGTTAATTCTGCAACCACTGAACTAGATTGGTCGCTCCTATCACCCCCTCGAGGAGTTCCAACACCATGCAAGTGTGTAGATTTCGTAAGTTTCTTACGCAACAAACAGTCTTTGCTTTGGCTGTCACGGCCACTTGGTGCGTCAGTGCCACGGCCCAAAAACCAGACGCTGTCTTCACAGAAGCAAACGGGTTTGTGAAAGTCGAAGCGGAAGACTTTGCTTCACAAACCAACACCGACAAACGTGCCTTCTATCTGACAACCATTGAGTCGACTCCTTCGGTGCAACCCGATGGGGATCCTTCTCATGCGTCCGATGCCAGTGGCGGAGCGTACTTGGAAATCTTGCCGGATACGCGGCGGACACACGCTGACAAACTGATTCACGGAACCAACTTTTCGCCGCAGCCCGGCAAAATGGCTGTGCTGACCTATCGCGTGAATGTGCAGACTCCCGGTCGTTACTACGTTTGGGTACGAGCCTATTCGACCGGCAGCGAGGACAACGGTTTGCACGTTGGCATCGATGGCACCTGGCCCGATTCAGGGCAACGTCTGCAATGGTGCCAGGGCAAACACTCCTGGTATTGGGACAGCAAGCAACGAACCGAGGCTCAACACTGCGGTGAGCCCGGCAAGATTTTTCTCGACATTCATGAGCCCGGCGAACACAAAATTCATTTCTCCATGCGAGAAGACGGGTTTGAGTTCGACCAATGGTTGATGACAACGGACAGCAACTTCCAACGACCTCCGGCGGGCAAGTCGAACAAGCCCAAGGAAAATGCCACCGCACAAGTCCTTTCGCTTCCCGCAAAGGAGTTTGAATTTAAATCTGGTGGTTACTACTTGGACCAAGGCAAATGGTTGGCAATCAATCCTGATAAAAACCAATCCGCTGCTGCGAAGAAGGTCTTTCCTTTCCCCAGCGGTCGCTATGACGTCACGTTGAAAGCGGTCGGCGAGAACGACGGTCAATCCACCTACTTGGTTTCGGCTGACAAAGAATCGGTTGGCTCCTTCACTTGTCCGATGGCGGACCAAACCTTCGCCGAAGGCAAACAGTTCCATAGAACGTTTGCAAACGTTCAGATCACCGAAGGAGCTGAATTAGAAGTCAGTTCCAAGATCGCATCCGCAGATGGAGCAGAATACAGTCGTGCCCGTTGGAGCGAACTGACGTTTACCCCAGCCAATGAGTCGACCGCGAAGGCGGCAGCCAATTTCGCGAAAGAGCACAACCTCGTTGCCGCGAAGGCAGCCACTGAGTCCAAGTCCAATGATCGCGCCGGCAGCCCCACGAAACCGGTCAGTGATCAACCGCTTCAAATGCCCCGCGAAAACGATGGCGATGGTAGCGTTCAGGTCACCGGTGAAAAACGCATGTGGCACAAGGTCACCGTCACCCTCAACGGTCCCTACGCTCACGAGCAAGACAACACTCCGAACCCATACTTGGACCATCGGATGGAAGTCGAATTCAAACATGAGAGCGGCAAGCAATACTTGGTGCCGGGATACTTTTCCGCCGACGGCAATGCTGCCAACACGTCCGCTGAATCGGGCACCAAGTGGCGAGCAAATTTTGCTCCCGATGAAACAGGCGAGTGGACTTACACCGTTCGTTTCGAGACCGGAAAGAATGCTGCGATCAACCGCGATGCATCGGCCGAAGCGGTCTCTCCATTTAATGGAAAGACCGGCAAGTTCAATGTCGCAAAGACGAACAAGTCCGGACGCGACTTCCGTGCTCATGGTCGACTTCAATACGTCAACAAATCGCACCTCCAATTCGCGGGAACCGGTAAGTACTTCCTCAAAGCGGGTGCGGATGCTCCTGAAACGCTGCTTGGTTATGCCGAATTCGATGGAACCGTCGCTGGCAAACCCGGCAAAGTTCCATTGAAGAAGTATCAACCGCACCTTGGCGATTGGCGTCGGAGTGACCCGACTTGGAAAGACGGACAAGGCAAGGGATTGATCGGTGCGGTCAACTATCTTTCATCAAAGGGTTGCAACGCGTTTTCATTCCTGACCTACAACGCGGGCGGCGACGGCGACAACGTTTGGCCGTTCATCCACCGTGATGACAAACTTCACTATGACTGCAGCAAGCTGGATCAGTGGGGCATTGTCTTTGACCATGGAACTCAAAACGGCATGTACCTGCACTTCAAGTTGCAGGAAACCGAGAACGATGACCATCGACAAGGCCAGAAGGCCAATGGCTTCAAGCCCGAATCGCTTGACGGTGGCAAACTCGGCTCCCAGCGAAAGCTGTACTTGCGAGAGATCATTGCTCGATTCGGCCACAACTTGGCCTTGAACTGGAACCTCTCCGAAGAGACCACACAAACCACCGACGAACACCTCGCGATGTTGAACTACATCGAAGAGATGGATCCGTACGGACACAATCGTGTCTTGCACACTTTCCCCGGTGAGCAAGACAAGAAGTACGATCCGTTGCTCGGTGACAAGTCGAATTTGACCGGTGTGTCTCTGCAAAACAGCCACATCAAAGACACTCACTGGCAAACGGTGAAGTGGAGCGAGAAAGCCCGCGAGGCTGGAAAGCCTTGGGTGGTGGCCTTTGACGAATCTGGGTCGGCTGCTCACGGCCAGTGTCCTGACCTTGGCTACCGCGGCTACGACGGTCACGACAAGACCGGCAAAATGACCTACACCCAACACGAAGTCCGCAAGCAAACGTTGTGGGGCAACTTCATGGGCGGTGGCGGCGGAGTCGAATATTACTTCGGCTACCAATACGCTGAGAATGATCTTGGTTGCGAAGATTGGCGAAGCCGCGATCAAAGTTGGGACGCTTGCCGGGTCGCCATTGAGTTCTTCCAGAACAACTCGATTCCGTTTTGGGAGATGGTCAACGCTGACGAGTTGGTGGACAATGAGAAGCACGACAACTCGAAGTATTGCTTGGCCAAAGCCGGCGAAGAGTACGTCGTTTACTTGCCCAACGGTGGCACCACCTCGATCGACTTGAGCGATGCGGACAGCGAGTTCCAAGTTCATTGGTACAACGCTCGCATCGGCGGCGATCTTCAATCGGGGTCCGTCAAAACGGTCTCCGGCGGTGGTTCCGTTGAGATCGGGAATCCTCCCGCGGATGCAGATCAGGACTGGGCGGTGTTGCTACGGAAGTAGTTCGCCTTGAACAATCCGAATGGCCCGGCGCAATTGCGCCGAGGCCATTTTTTTTGCGCGGTCATCAACTCGAAACAACAACGTCAGGATCGGTTCACCGACTGCGACGCGTGTGCGTTCCGGCGGTAGGTCAGCAAGTTCGATGGTGATTGATTCGGCACGCCACCGCTTTCGAATCGTTGAAACGTCGACGACGCCTTCTTGGTTGGCAAACACGATTCGCTTGATCCACTGAGTGCGGGTGCTCGACGATGACCAATCTGTTGACTCGGACAGCCAATTCAATCGGCTTGCGGGGTCACCACCATCGATCGCTTCGAGGTGCATTCGCATCAACGAATCGTCCGAGCCCATCCAACCAGTATCCGTTGCCCATCGCTCGATCACTTCGCACGACGCACTCGGACGAGCATTCAGTTCCAACAACCACCATCGTCCCGTCGCATCGCGAATGAAGTCGAGGTTGAACAATCCACGAAGCGAAAACGACTTTGCAACTTGTTCACTCAGGGTCTGCAAATGACGCCAGGGCACCTCGCCGACACCGACGCCCCCGATTTGTGAGACCGGTCCTCGAGAGCCAGAGTAGACAAACGGCCGATCACCGAACCTTTGGTGCAGCCCAACGGTGAGCCCTAAGACGTGAGTCTGGTTGGCACTCGCGATCGCCACCAACCCGTACGAGCGCCCGGTGATGCGTTGCTGCAGCCATCCATCACTCGATTCTAAGATTGACTCCGTGGATGTAGGTATCGAACGAATTCCCATTCCTCCGGTCGAGTTGGTCTGCTTCCAAATCCAGCGAATGGGTCGCCCCGACGTCTCGGCAATCAGGTCGGCGGCGGAAACGTCATCGCAATTCGATCCCGCCAAACGGCATCGTCCGGCGGAGCACTGGTAGGTGAGCGGAGTCGCAACGGGGAATTCGCCAGAATCTGACGCAACGGCGATTTCGCGAACGATTGCCTGCAGGCGATTCCATTGTTGCCAAGAATTTCCCCCGCAGGAAATCTGGAGTCCGCCGACACGAATCACGCGTGCGGCATGCAAATTCGCGACTGACTCGATCTGTTGCGACAGATTTTCCTGGGATTCTTCGCCAGCCCGAAAAGGATGAAATTGGTCACAAACCATTCGGGTGTCAGAATCGCCAAACCAATCCAGACCAATGACCAGGGAATTTGGCATGCCACGCCGCAGTGACTGCGCAGCCCAGCGGACAGATGCCCCCGCCAGCAGTATCGCGGGGCGGTTTTCACCGTCGCGGGGGTTTGTTACCGTTTCGAGCCTGCCCGACCCACCCATCGCCATTGGTGTGTTCATCCTGCGTGTGGGGTAAGGACCATGTGTTCCCACCGGTAACTCTTTGGGCGTTTGTTTCCCCTCTCAAAGGCATCTTGTCATGCAATTCCACATTGGTGAATCCCTCGTCGGTGACGGCAACGAAATTTCTCACATCGATCTGATGATCGGTAGCAAGGACGGACCTGTTGGCGCCGCGTTCGCCAACGCTCTGGCAAACCAAAGCGAAGGCCACACCAACCTGTTGGCCGTTCTTGAGCCCAACGTGGCCGTGAAGCCATCGACTGTGATGGTGACCAAGGTCACGATCAAAGGCATGAAGCAAGCCGTCCAAATGTTCGGACCTGCTCAAGCCGCCGTTGCACAAGCCGTTGCCGATGCCGTCAGCGAAGGCATCATTCCAAAGGACCAGTGCGAAGATCTGGTTTGCGTCTGCGGTGTGTTCATCCACCCAGCAGCCGAAGATGACGAAAAGATCTACAAGTACAACTACGAAGCCACCAAGGACGCTCTGAAGTCGGCGATGCAAGGCAAGCCATCGGCAGACGACATGCTGGCGAAGAAGGACACCGCAGCTCACCCATTCAAGGGTTTCTGAGCCAACGCTTTTGTCCAAAGCAAACGACGAACAAGCTTCGGGTGAGAACCCGGAGCTTTTCTTTTGCCTTCAAAGAAGTTCTCCTCAACAGCAACGGTCGCGACGATGTCTAAGAAAATCCTTCTTCAACTGGACGTGGATCCTCATCCCAGTTCGTTCGATGCCGTGGTTGCGGTGGATGCGGATGTCGATCACTTGCTTCAGTACGGCAACGTGGAATGCGAGGCAGTCGAATCGCTGGTCCACGGGGCCATGTTCACGCGGGGCGGCGACGATCTGAAGAACACGGCTCTGTTCATCGGCGGGAACGACGTTGTGAAAGCCGAAACAATCTTTCGCAGCGTCCAAAAGGCTTTTTTTGGCCCCGTCCGCGTGTCGGTGATGCTGGACGCTTCGGGATGCAACACCACCGCCGCCGCTGCGGTCGCCTCCGCCTCCAAGCACGTGTCACTGGATGATTGCACGGCGGTCGTGCTGGGAGGCACCGGCCCGGTTGGCCGTCGTGTCGCACAAATGCTGGCACGACAAAACGCCAACGTGTTGCTGACAAGCCGATCGCTCAACCGAGCCGAAAGTGCCTGCAAAGAGATTGGCGAGCAGGTCAGCTCGGGCAACCTCGAAGCCGCCGCTCCCGAGAACCAAGACGACTTCAAAGCGTTGTTGGAACAAGCCGATGTGATTGTCGCCAGCGGAGCCGCAGGCGTGGAACTGGCTTCGAAGGAGTTGATCCACAGTTTGTCCAAGCTACGAGTTGCCATCGACCTCAACGCGGTACCGCCCGCCGGGCTCGGTGGCGTCGAGGCGTTCGACAAGGCCAAACCGCTACACGAAGGCCAGGACGATGGTCCCGTCGCGTACGGTCCGATCGGTGTCGGCGGCTTGAAGATGCGGACTCACAAAGCCGCCATCGCCAAACTCTTTACCTCGAATTCGCTGGTCCTGGACGCGGACGAGATCTACGACCTGACGATCGAACAAATGAATCGTTGAGCGTCGAGACGCGAACACGACACCTGTAGAAATGCGAAAAGGCGAGTCTCGAAAGACTCGCCTTTTTTGATGCACTGGCTGGTTCGCGAAAACCAAATAGTGATGAAAGCCTACAGTTCGCGGGCGTAGGTTGGGTTCCAACGAACGCGGTGCGAGATGTTGCGGATGCTGGCAGGTTGGCCGTAGGTTCCGCGGCGTTTCCAGTTGGCTTCTCGATCACCCAGTTCAGGCTGCTCGACTTCGTCCGAATCTTGAGGATCGAACAAGTGATCGTAGTTGTCGGGCAGATCACTATCAGGTAGGTCGCTGTTGGAGTCGGGCTCGGGAGCACCAAATTCAACTTTGCCCATTGTTGATTTGGGCTCGGATTCATTCGATTGATACGGAGCTTCCAGTTCCGTTTCTTCCGATTCCAAAATGGGTCGTGAGCTAATCACCGAACCGGGCTCGGTGATGATCGACGAACTGGGATAGCTCGACGAATACGGTACCGAGTCGACGATTGGATGGAACGACGAATAGCCACTCGTGATCGCCGGGCTGAAAGGGTCAGCGTATGACAATGGCACACGTTCGACCACGGTTCGCGGAACCATTTGTTGAACTTGATACTTTTGATATCGCGGAACCGAAACAGGTCGACGAACGACTTGCACGACTTCCTCTTGCTCGTAGTACTTCACCGTGATCGGTTCACGCCGAGTCTTGTAGACCACACGATTCGTTTGAACCGGCACTTTGCGAACGACTTCTTCGGCGACCCAACGTTTGCTTTGCACCGGCACCTTGCGAGTGGACGTTTCCGTCACAGGACGCTGCACGATGTAGGGCACTTTCCGCACAGTGGTTTGTGGAACCATTTTGGTCGTTTGCACAGGCACGTTTTGCGTGACCACTTCGGTTTGCATCCGCTGCACGGTGACAGGGACATTTTGAGTCACCATTTCCGACTGCATCCGAGTCACTTGGATCGGACGCTGGACTTGCTGAACTTCCGGCACGTACTGCGTCTGAGCGATTTGCTGATTGACGTAATTCGGGCGATAAACCATTTGCGTTTGGACTTGCGGCGGCGTGACCACGGGAACCGCGGTTGCGGCACCTCGAGGATACGCCAGCAATCCGAGTGGCCCAGGTTGGTAGTAGGCTCGCGGATTCCAACCCAAACCGTATTGCAGTTGGCTTGGGGTGACGGTCGTCTGTGGCACATAACCACCCGCGTCGACCGTTTGCTGTTGCACCGTCGTGACGGGTCGATAGGAGGTGACTTGCTGTGTTTGCAACTGGGTCTCAGTCACAGGTCGTTGGACCATGTACTGCTTTTGAACCATTTGCGTTTCGGTGACCGGACGCTGCACTTGGTACTGCTTTTGGTACATCTGCGTTTCGGTCACGGGACGGTAAGTCGTGACACGTTCTTCGCGTTCCGCCGTTTCATTGACGTAGCGAGTTTGTGTCACGGTTTCTTCGCGATACGAAGTTTCCGTCACCGGTTTGTAGATTGTGTAGCGTTCTTCGCGGAACGAGGTTTCGGTCACCGTTTCCGGGACGGTGATCTCACGTTCTTCAACGCGTGTTTTCAGGACGGGCCGATAACTTTTGACCTCTTCCTCAACGTACTGCGTCTCGTAGGTCAATCGTGTTCGCTCAACCAATTCGGGCTGCATGATCGTTTGGGACTGCAAGCGATATTGCGGCGTGAAGCAGCATGCATCCTGAGCCGATGCGGTGCCGGCTGCCAGCAAGCAACTCAGCGCGGAGAGCTTGGCAAATTTCGATGACAGAACAGTGTGATTCATGCGTTCATTCAAACAGAGGTCTTTGAGGCGAAGGCCGATACGAGTCGAAACGGTCATGGTGGCATGTCTCAAAAAGGAAAACCTGGGTGCGGCACCGAAGTCTCAATGCTTCGAGACGACAGGTGTACAGACCCATGGGTCACAGCCGGATTGTTGCAATGGCGAGCCCAAAGGAAAGGGCGAACCATCGGCGCGGCAGGCATCCTTGGGGCCAAAACAGCCGCACAAATAAGAGTAGGCAAGACTTAAGCCATTTGCAGAAAAAACCCGTGAAAAACGACACTTTTGCGACCTCCCCGGGGTGGCAACTTCGCTATTTTGCCGAGACCGTCTCGCCAAACACACAGGCGTTGCATTTTCGCAACATCGCACAATCCACCCAAGCCTCCCGTTCGTTCAGGGCGTCATTTTCGATCGGCACCGCACCCGAACATCGAAGCAGCAGCAAGCGGTCATCCAAAACCCAAGAGTCCTGTTCGCCGGTGGGATCGCTGCTCCCGTCGCTTCCGGGTGAAGGAGAAGTTACTTTGTGGGCCAAGATTTGACTGTTCTCCTTTTGCCCGCCGCCGGACATCCACGTTTTCCGCCGCGTCGTCTGTCAGCGGGCCCCACCGATCACTTCCCCGCCCCCTGAGTTCCCACCATGAAAACTGGACCGTTCAATCCCAACCTGTTGTCAGAATCCGTCTTTGCCGTGCCACCGTTGGCTCGTGACGCGGACTACCAAATCGATGCGGACGAAAACGAAAAGATCATCCGCTTCCTGGAAGCCGGTGGTGTCCGTTCGTTGCTGTACGGTGGCAACGCGGTTTTCTACCACACCAGCTTGGCTGATTTTGACGATCTGCTCGGGATGATCTCCGACTCAGCCGGTCCGGATACGACCGTGGTGCCATCGTTTGGTCCATCCTTTGGAATCGCGTCGGACCAAATCAACATCCTTCAAGAGTTTGATTTTGGAACCGCGATGCTGTTGCCGTCGCGAGACATCGTCGATTCGGCGGGCATCGCGACCGGCATCCGCAAGTTGTCCGAACAATACGGCAAACCAATCGTCGTTTACCTGAAGCACGACCGTTGGTTGTCTCCCGACGATTTGAAGTCGTTGGAAAGCGACGGCGTGATCTCATGGATCAAATACGCAGTCGTTCGCGACAATCCCGCCGAAGACGATTATCTCCGCGAAGTCCTGGATGTCTTTCCTGCGGAGCGAGTTGTCAGCGGCATCGGAGAACAACCCGCGATCGTTCACCTGCGTGACTTCGGCATCACGGGATTCACCAGCGGTTGTGTTTGCGTCGCACCGCGCAAGAGCATGGACATGCTTGGTTCCATCCAAGGCGGTGACATGGAAATGGCAGAATCGATTCGGCAATACTTCCAGCCGCTCGAAAACCTTCGCGATGGAATCCACCCGATTCGGGTTCTGCACGAAGCGGTTGCCCTTGCCGGCGTCGCAGAAACGGGCCCGATCCAGCCCATGCTCAGCAACGTCTGCGACGAAACCAAATCGAAGATCCAAGAAGCTTTGCGGACGATGAAGCTGATCAGCTGAGCCGAAGGCCGTTTCAAAGCGGGCCTTCACAAGAGCCATCTAAATCAGAAGCCTTCCAATACAAAAGACCGTGCGGTCATCCCGCACGGTCTTTCTCATTGACACCCACACCAAATCGACGATCACCGGTCTCAGCGGACCTGGACCTCGATTCGACGAGGCTTTGCTTCTTCGGATTTTGGCAAGTGCAGTGTCAGCACGCCGTCCTTCAACTCGGCAGTGATACCGGCCGCGTGAATCTTTTCACCGATCGTAAAACTTCGTTGGAAGTCACCGACTTCGTACTCGGACTGCAGGTAGCGGTCCGCTTCGACATGACGTGTGACCCGTCCGCGAACGGTCAACAACCGGTTCTCAAACTGGATATCCAAATCCGCTGGCTCAACACCGGGCAAATCGCCAAACAGTGTCAACGCCTGCTCGCCTTCCCAGATATCGAATCGCGGCGTGAACATTTTGCCGCGGTTGCTGTTCTGGGTCTGTTCTTTCGAACGATCCTTTGGACGAGTCATTGAGGTCGTCTTTTCATCTGACCCATTGGAATGGGTCGTCATGGCAGTGCTCATGAGTTTCTCCAATCAATCAATTAGGGTTGGGCCAAGGTAAAACCAATCGGTCAGTTCGACTGAACTTCAATTCGGCGTGGCTTAGCCGTTTCGCTCTTTGGCAACGTGATCTTTAGAATGCCGTGCTGGAAGTCTGCCGAAACTTGGTCGGCATCCACGTCCGCAGGCAATTCCATCGTTCGATGGAAGCTTCCGAATCCACGCTCCTGACGATGCCAAGTCCCGCCTTCCATCTCCGGAGCGGATCGCTCGCCTTTGAGAGTGAGCTGATTCGCATCGACATAAATCTCAAGCTGCTCGGAATTGAATCCGGGCAACTCGGCCTCGACGTAGACCGTGCCTTCGTCTTCCCAAACATTCAGTGCGGGAAAGGTGACAACGGATATGGGGGATGAACCACCGCGAGAGAACAAACGATCCATCTCACGAGAAAGTTGGCTCAATTCGTTCCAGGGTTCCCAACGAGTCGCTAACATTTTCAATCCTCCGTCTACACGAATGTGCAAGCAAAGTTTGTTGATTCAGTTTCCTTCGACAGCGAATGTCAATCTGACAGACGGCGTCGTTTGAGAACTGCAAAAATGCAACGAGTGTGCCAATCGATGGCGAAGCGACCTCAAATCCAGGCCCTCAAAAACGAACCAAACCGTGAACCGGAGTCGTTCGTAGAACTGGGTTTGGACCGATGCGACGGAAGACCATCGCGATGGATCATGAGCCGTCATTTGGCTTGTTGAGGAAGAGCGGCGTGAGCTTCAAACTCACGACCAAGCGTCGGTCTACTGGACCTGACGCAATTGCAGCGTGTCGATGATTTTCTCATCAGCCAAAGCGTTGGTGATGACCCCCAACCAAACGCCCGTTTTGCACCAACCGCTTTCCTTCAGAACTTCCAGTGCGTTGGTGATCGTTTGGTCGTGATCTTCGGAGAACTCCATGAAGAACGGCTCCACACCCCAAGGCAACATCAAGTGACGGAACGTGTGTTCGACGTCCGTGAAGGCGAAGATTGGCACTCCCCGAGGGCGCAGGGCACCGAGGACGTAGGCGAGAAAACCGCTGCGAGTGAAGACCACGATTCCTGAATCGCCCATCTCCTGTGCCAAAGTGCACGCCGATCGCAGCATCATCGACTTGGGTTCGCGAAGCACGATCTTGGAGTTCAGTTGACGGCTGACCGTTGGCTCAATGCTGGCGACAATGTTTTGCAGCACACCTACGGACTCCAGTGGGTATTTGCCCGTGGTCGTCTCGCCAGACAACATCACCGCGTCGGCTTGTTCACGAATCGCGTTGGAGACGTCTGATACTTCTGCACGAGTTGGAACCGGCGATTGAATCATCGATTCCAGCAGGTGCGTGGCGATGATGACGGGCTTGCCGTCTTCTTGGCAGGCACGAATCAAATCGGTTTGAACAAGTGGCAATCGGTGGTAATCGATTTCAACGCCAAGGTCACCGCGAGCGACCATGATCGCATCGGATTGCCGGATGATCGCCTTCATGTTGCGAACACCAGCTTGGTCTTCGATCTTTGAAATGATTCGTGCGGGTGATCCGTGTTCGTCCAAGAAAGCACGAAGCGTGCGGACGTCTTCCGCTTGGCGAACAAATGACAGTGCAACGAAGTCGATGCCCGCTTTGATTCCCGCCGCCAAATCGGTTCGGTCTTTGTCCGTGATCGCGGGCAAGTTGACTTGGACGCCGGGCAAGTTGATGTGACGTCGTGATTCCAGAACGCCCGGTGTGATCACGCGACAGCGGACCGTGGTGGCGTCTTTCTTCAGCACGTGCCAATGCAACAAACCACTGTCGACCAAGATCGTGCTGTCTAAATCGATCGCACCAGGCAGTCCCGGGTAATTCACACTCACTCGAAGAGTTCCGTCCGATTCGACGGCCGATTGATCCGCGCAGTCTTCGGTGAACAGAACCAGCTCGTCGCCGGCTTTCAGCTCAATTGCATCCTCAACCGCACCGGTTCGAATCTCGGGGCCTTTGACGTCCATCATCACCGCAACGTGACGACTGATATCCTTGGAAACCTTTCGGATTCGTGCGACGATTTCGCCGACCCACTCAGGCGTTCCGTGCGCCATATTGAGTCGCATGACATCGACGCCTGATTCGATCAACGCCGCTAGTTTTTCAGGGGACTCGGTTGCCGGGCCGATCGTGGCAATGATTTTGGTGTGACGGTAGTCCTGCACGGTTGCGTCTCAATGAGCGGAAATAAGTGACGAGGCGGCGAAGTGTCGCGGGCAAAGGCCCCGCAAACAACCAGTCGGCCGACCAACGGCCAGCATCGCACCGGTGACGGCTTTGTTGGTCACATTTGCCTCCGTTCGCCCCGCCGGTCACAATGCCGAGCAACTTCCGAACATTCGCGACTTTGGATTTCGCACGATGTCCCCTCTTGAAATGCAGCCCACGTTCTCTATGGACTTTCCGGTCTCATCGGATGTCCTCGTGGGTCGAGTGCGGTCGGCCATCAAGTCGCTCGGATCAAACACCCGGGCGGTGGCCGCGGGCAAATGCATCGAGATTGCTCCGCCAAAAAGTGAGACTCGATTCTGGTCGCCTCATTTGTCGGTCCAAATCGGCGACTCACCGGCGAGCTCCGACGCTCACACCGAAGTCACCACTTCCGCGGATTCTCCCGACGATCAATCGCATTGCCAGCTATTCGGACGTTTTTCGCCGAGACCGGAGATCTGGACCTTCTGCATGTTTTTGTACCTCGTGATGGCAATGGTTCTGTGTGGCGGTTTGCTGGTGGGGTATGTGCAGTGGAGCCTCGGTGCGTCTTTGACGGGGCTTTGGCTGGTGCCGATTTCGCTGGGCGTTATCGGTGGATTGCACGCGGCGAGCTTGGCCGGGCAAGGATTGAGTCGCCATCAAATGATTGAATTGCGTGAGCAGTTGGATCAAATTTTGGATTTGGCGATCCAAGAAACTCCCACTACGGAACGCCCCGGCTTGTCGACGGCAGACCAAACGCCGACGATGCACGTCGAAATCACGTCCTGATCTTCCTCATCTCTTTCCCCGCTGACCCCCTGGTTCCATGAGCGTTGCTGATTCCAGTGCTGCCGATTCTGTTGCTGCCCCGGACACTGCCGACACGTCATCGTCCGTCGGTGTGTTTTCGCCTCCGGGATACTACGACGCGTTGGCTCAACAAGTCCTCGACGGCACGCCGATCACCCGTGAGCAAGCTCTGGCGATGTTGGAAGCGTCCGACCTGGACGTGCCCGCGATCATCTCGGCCGGTTACCGAATTCGTCATCAGTACTTTGGCAACACCGTCCAGCTGTACTTTTTGATGAACGCCAAGAGCGGTTTGTGCCCCGAGGATTGTCACTACTGCAGCCAATCCAAGGTCTCCGATGCTCCCGTTCCCAAGTACAACATTCTCAAACGCGATGCGTTGATGGACGCCGCCAAGGTCGCGGCAGAACGAGGTGCGAAGACCTACTGCTTGGTGATCTCGGCTCGCGGACCGAATGAGCGGGAAATGAAAGCGGTCGAGGAGATCGTTCCGGAGATCAAACAGAAATACAACTTAGACATCTGTGCCTGCTTGGGCCTGCTCGATGAATCTCAAGCGGCACGGCTAAAGGCTTGTGGTGTCGACCGAGTCAATCACAACCTGAACAGCAGCGAAACGCACTACGAAAAAATTTGCACGACCCATACATACGAAGACCGCGTTCAAACGCTGCGTCACGTTCGCGACGCGGGCATGGAGATGTGCAGCGGCGGCATCATCGGGATGGGCGAATCCAAATCCGACATCGTGTCGATGGCGTTCGATCTGAACGAGCTTGGTGTGCAATCGATTCCCGTCAACATTCTCAACGCGATCGACGGCACGCCTTTGGAAGGCACCGCCGCGCTGACTCCTCAAGACGCACTCAAAGCACTCGCCATGTTCCGGTTCGTGAACCCCGATCGTGAACTGCGAATCGCCGGCGGTCGTGAACTACACCTTCGTCAGTTGCAACCGATGGGGCTGTACGTTGCCAACAGTGTGTTCGTCGGAGACTACCTGACGACGCAAGGCCAAGCACCGCAAGCGGATTACGACATGATTCGCGACCTCGGTTTCGATGTCACCGGTTCGTGCGAAGAGATGAGCGTCTGAGGTGGAAACCACCAATCGTCGTTCACGATTGCAAGACGTCTTTGACACCGATGATCCGGTTGCCATCGTCACGGGCAGTGGTTCGCCGCGAGTCGGCCGTGTCATCGCGGAAGAGCTTTCGCGGCGTGGTTGCCACGTCGCTTTGCACGCCAACACCAGCATCGACGAAGCCCAGCAAGCCGCCTCGCAGTGGCAGCAACGTTTCGGCCGCGAAGCGATCGTCGTCCAAGGATCGCTCGAAGAAGATGCAACCTGCGACGCGATCATCGATCAAACGCATCAGCACTTTGGCCGGCTCGACATCCTGGTCAACAGTGCGGCGATCTGGACGCCAACACGATTTGAGAACATCACCGGTGAAGAGATCCGACGGTACTTCCAAATCAACTCCGTCGCGTCGCTGCTGTGCGCCCGAGCTGCCGGTCGACACATGGTCGCTCAATCGACCGGCGGCTGCATCATCAACCTCGGTGACTGGGCCACCGTTCGACCGTATGCCGAACATGCCGCTTACTTCCCCAGCAAAGGCGCGATCGAGGTCATGACCCGGTCGTTGGCAGTAGAACTGGGTGCCAACAACGCTCGCATTCGAGTCAACTGCGTTCAACCAGGACCGGTATTGCTGTCCGATGATGTCTCACAGGAGACAGTCAACGAGCTGGCAGACAGCACCTTGGCTCGGCGGGTTGGAACGCCCGAAGATGTCGCTCACGCTGTCGGCTTCTTCTGCGAAAACACATTCGTCACCGGAGTCTGTTTGCCGGTCGATGGCGGTCGCAGCATCTTTGCACCGGATGGCCTTCAGATCGGTCGCAACACCGGATGAATCTGGTTGAAGCCAGACCATCGCGACGACCATTCCGCGACTCAAATCCTGTATTTCGAATCATGCAACACGGACGCACCTCCACTCAACGGACTGAACCAAGATGACCGATTCCGCAACCAAAACTGCTTTCAAACCCGTGGAGCTGTACACCGATGGTGCCTGCAGCGGGAACCCGGGCCCGGGCGGTTGGGCGTTTGTGTTGCGTTGCCCGCGAACGCTGAAAGAGATCCAACGATCAGGCGGTCAACCTCACACGACCAACAATCAGATGGAATTGATGGCGGTCATCCGTGGGCTCGAGGCTCTCAAAGAACCTTGCGCCGTCGACCTGTACTCCGACAGCAAATACGTCGGGCAGGGGATGTCGAGCTGGATGGCGGGTTGGAAGAGTCGCGGTTGGAAACGCAAAGACGGCTCCAAGTTGGTGCCGGTCAAGAACGTCGAACTGTGGCAAGAACTCGATCGGCAAATGCAAGATCACCGGGTGACCTACCACCACGTCAAAGGTCACGCCGGACACACCGAAAACGAACTGTGCGACCAATTAGCAGTCGCGGCCTACCAGCAGTATCTCTAACACTGGCCGCACGCGTAAGATAAGGCAGTTGCTCGCAGCGAGCGTTGGATGCTTGCTTTGCGAAGCGGCGATCGGTTTGTGTTCTTCGTTCGGTCAGTAAGGTTGTCATGTCCCAAAAGAAAGTCGTCATCGTTGGGGCCGGACCTGGTGGACTGGCCTCGGCGATGCAGCTCGCCGCGGGCGGCTGCGATGTGACCATCCTGGAACGCCGCGGCCAGGTCGGCGGCCGGACGTCCGCGATCGAAATCGATGGTTTCCGTTTCGACTGCGGCCCCACGTTTTTCCTCTATCCACGCGTGCTCGACGAGATCTTTCACTCGACCGGTCACGACTTGATGGAAGAGGTCCCGATGGAGCGTTTGGATCCGCAGTATCGGCTGACATTCGGTGGCGGCGGTCAACTGGATTGCACTCCCGACATGGACGAGATGGATCGCCAGATCGCTCAGTTCTCCCCGCAAGACGTCGGGCAACTGAAGCGGTACATGGACGACAACCGGATCAAGCTGGAAAAGTTTCGCCCGATCTTGGAGTCACCGTTTCATTCCGCGATGGACGTGATGAAGCCGTCCTTGCTGGGCGCTGCCAAGCACCTGCATCCATTTCGAACACTGGGCAAAGAACTCGAGCGTTATTTCAGCGACCCACGGCTCGTGATCGCGTTCGCGTTCCAATCCAAGTATCTCGGGATGTCGCCATTCAACTGCCCGAGTTTGTTCAGCATCCTGTCGTTTCTCGAATACGAGTATGGCGTCTTCCATCCCATCGGCGGCTGCAGTCGCGTCAGCGAGAAGATGGCCGAACTCGCCGAAGAGATGGGCGTGAAGATCCGGCTGAACGAATCAGTCGATTCAATCGAAATGGAAGGCCGACGAGTTCGTGCGTTGCATACCGAAAACGATCGCTACGACGCGGATGCTTTTGTCGTCAACGCCGACTTCGCGGACTGGATGACAAAGACTGTTCCCAACGCATCTCGCAAACGTTGGTCGGACGAACAGATCGCGCAGAAGAAGTTCTCCTGCAGCACTTATATGTTGTACTTGGGCATCGAAGGTCTGTACGAAGACCTGCCGCACCACAGCATCCACATCAGTAACGACTACAATCGCAACCTGCGTGAAATTGAAACGGATCACGTCCTCAGCCAAGATCCGTCGGTGTATGTCCAGAACGCGGGCGTGACTGATCCAACCTTGGCTCCCGCCGGACACAGTTCGCTGTATGTGTTGGTCCCCGTCACGCATGACACCAAAAACGTCGACTGGTCAAAAGAAGCCGCCGGTTTTCGCGAATTGACTCTCGACAAACTTGGTGAACTCGGCCTGACCGATGTGCGTGATCGAATTCGAGTGGAACACCAAATCACTCCTGACGATTGGCAAAGCGACTACTCGATCTACAAGGGTGCAACGTTCAACCTGGCACACAATCTAGGTCAAATGCTTCACATGCGACCGCGCAATCGATTCGAAGAACTCGATGGCGTTTATCTGGTCGGCGGCGGAACTCATCCGGGCAGTGGACTCCCGGTGATCTATGAATCCAGTCGCATCAGTTCGCGATTGTTGCTGCAAGACTTGGGGATGGACACGGGCTTCATCGACGACTCCGCCCGCGGTGTGCCGCCGCGTCCCGAACCAGCTGTAGTGGCATAAGCTTCCAAGCTGTGATTCTCATTCCAATGAATGGATACATTGCCACGAAGCCTTCACGAAGAATGGCACTACCAACGCTGGCTCACAACGTTGGCTCGCAAAGCAGCTAGAATCCTGGGTCTGAACTTACATTCCAGATCCATGCATTCATCACGAGCCCCACGTGAACATTCGATCGCCATTGCGACGCCGAACAAGCGTCTCCGCTGCTGTTCCATTCTGCATCGCGGTCTGCTTCGTCAGCCTTGCCACCACCATGTGCTCGGCCCAAACGTCCGCGTCGAACTCAACGGTTCGTCCGTCGCATCCCAAAGCTCACGCGCACAACGACTACTTGCATGAGCGTCCGCTGCTGGACGCCCTCGACAACGGATTCCGCAGCATCGAAGCAGATATCTTTTTGGTCGATGGTGACCTCTGGGTCGCACACTCCACCGCAGAGCTTTCCGCCGATCGAACGTTGAAAGCGTTGTACCTCGATCCGCTGCGTCAGCGGATGCAATCCCACGCGAATGATTCCTCGGAACCTTTCCAAAGCGTCGAAGGCGATGGCCAACCCGTCACGCTGTTGATCGACCTGAAATCCGAAGGAGAGTCCACCTACCGGGCACTCAATCAACTGCTTTCGAAGTACGACGACGTGTTCACGCACGTCGATTCCGACGGCGTGCATCGTCGCGGGGTCACGGCCATCATCAGCGGCAACCGTCCCATTGAATTGGTCCAGTCCGACTTGCCACGGTTTGTTGGCGTGGACGGGCGACTCAGCGATTTGGAGAGCGACTACTCAGCCGACCTGATGCCGTTGATCAGCGATCACTGGGGCCGCAATTTCCAGTGGCGAGGCAAAGGGGAATTGCCCGCGGCCGACCGAGAAAAGCTGAGCCAGATCCTAAAACTAGCCCACCAGAAAAATCGCCGGATTCGGTTCTGGGCAACGCCTGACGACGAAGCCGCCTGGGAGGTCCTGCACGAAGCCGGAGTCGACCTGATCAACACGGACGACCTCGAAGGACTCAACCAGTTCCTGCAGTTGAAGTGATGGATCGCGGGCCAGCAACACTTGAGGAAATCCGGGCTTCGCCTCCGAATCGGCCTGATCGACGAGATTCCTTAGCCGGAGCGTAAAATTGCGAGTCTTGGAACTTTGACGGCACAAGGTGGATGAATACGCCGCACGAAGCGTGCATAATGTGCATGCTTCCCCGTTGTCCCACCTTCCTCTCCTTTCCATAGGCCCGCCATGAAATCTGCCCCAGCCTCCTCCACCCGTGACTCGCGAATCAGTCGTCGTCAGTTCACCGCGACCGGAATCGCGGTCGGGGCGGCCATTGGTGTTCACACCAGCCGATCCGCTTCCGCCCAAGCCACCTCGCCCAACGAAAAACTTGGCGTGGCAATTTGTGGCGTCAACAGCCGCGGCGGAGAACACATTCGCGGATTCGACAAAGACCCCCGCACCGAAATCCGAGTGTTGGTCGACATCGATGAAAAAGTTGGCAACAGCCGCGCTGACAAGGTCGCTGACCTGCAAGGACTTCGCCCCAAAGTCGTCAAGGACTTTCGCGAAGCCTTGGACATGGACGATGTGCAGATTCTGACCAGCGCCACGCCCAATCACTGGCACGCGTTGATGGGTGTCGAAGCGATGCAGGCGGGCAAAGACGTCTACATCGAAAAACCGATCAGCCACAACATTCACGAAGGCCGTGCCCTCGTCGCCGCAGCAGCCAAGTATGGCCGCATGTTCCAAACCGGTACCCAGTGCCGTAGCAGCTCCGGCATTCGCGAAGGCATGCAGTTCCTCGCTGATGGTGGAATCGGCGAAGTCAAGCTTGCTCGCGGCCTGTGCTACAAACGACGCAAGTCGATCGGCCCATTGGGTGACTATGAAATTCCCGCAGGCGTCGACTTCAATCAGTGGAGCGGACCGGCCACCTACACCGATCCCAAGCTGACGCGTCAGCGATTCCATTATGACTGGCACTGGCAACGTCACTACGGCAATGGCGACTCGGGCAACCAAGGTCCTCACCAAACCGACGTCGCACGTTGGGGATTGGGTCTTGATCGGCACCCCAACGCGGTGCTGAGCTACGCCGGCCGTTTGGGTTACAAAGCGGAACGCAAAGACCCCGACTACGTCGATGCTGGCGACACCGCCAACACTCAAGTTTCGATTTACGATTACGGTGATAAAACGATCGTGTTTGAAACTCGCGGCCTCAGCGTTGACGAGTCGGCCGACCAAGAAATCAACGAGCTGTTCGGCTACAGCAAAGGCAACAAGATCGGCGTCATCTTCTACGGAGAAGACGGCTATCTCGTGCAAGGTCCCAGCTACAGCCGTTGTGCCGTGTTCGATAAAGAACGCAAATTGGTGCGTGAATTCAAGACGACATCCAACGTCGGTGACGCCCACTTTGCGAACTTCCTCGATGCGGTACAGTCTCGCGACGCCTCCACGCTTCATGCGGATGCGCGCTGCGGTCACCTGTCGGCTGCGGTCGCTCACCTGGGCAACATTTCGTACTACGTTGGTCAAGAAAACCGGGTCGATCCCAAAACGATCTCCGAGTCACTCGCGAACATTTCGTCTCTGGATGACGATCAAGCCACGCTCGATCGAACGCTGCAGCACCTTCGGGACAACAACGTTGATCCTGAAAAAGAGCAGCTGTCGCTCGGCCCCGTGCTGAAGTTTGATCCCGAGTCGGAAAGCTTTGTCGACAACGACGAAGCCAAAGCGATGGAAACTCGCGAGTATCGCGACGGGTTTGTCGTTCCCAGTGCGGCTGACGTTTGATTTTCCAAACCTCTCGCAACGGTCCCTGATGTGAACGAAGCTGAAACGATTCGATATCACGCCGCCCACGATGGGCGGCCAGCAGAACTGGATCTGCTGGATCAAACCAAGTTGCCTGGAACGCTAACGCGTTTGGTTTGCACAACCATCGACCAAACGCACGATGCGATTCAACGTTTGGTCGTTCGCGGTGCACCCGCCATCGGCATCGCCGCCGCGTACGGGGTCACCCTGACTCCGGTTGATGCCGACGCAAGCGCGAGCCTGCCTGAAGCGCAGGCTCAGTATCGGCAAACGATCGATCATCTGGCGACCAGCCGACCAACGGCGGTCAATCTCTTCTGGGCCCTCGATCGCATGCGAGCGATCGTCGATGGATTCTCCGGGGAAGTCGCCGAACTTCGCGAGCAATTGGTGACCGAAGCCATTCGCATTCATGATGATGATCGGCAAATGTGTCGATCCATCGGCCGCAATGGCGCGACGCTATTGGCTCATTGCAAAAGCGTCATGACCCACTGCAACGCCGGATCGCTGGCAACTTCGATGTGGGGAACGGCCCTGGCACCGATGTACCACTTGCACGAGTCGGGCCACACGCTGGAGGTGTTTGCCGATGAAACGCGGCCGCTGCTTCAGGGAGCCCGTCTGACGGCCTGGGAACTTCACCAAGCCGGGATTCCGGTCACCGTCTGCACGGACTCCATGTCCGGCAGTTTGATGCGGCAAGGCCGAGTCGACGCCGTCATCGTGGGAGCCGACCGAATCGCGGCCAATGGAGACGTCGCTAACAAGATCGGAACCTACCCGCTGGCGGTGCTGGCCAAATACCACAACATTCCGTTCTACGTCGCGGCGCCGACGAACACGTTTGATGCCGAACTCGAATCGGGCGATCTGATTCCGATCGAGCAACGCAATGCGGACGAGGTTTCGTATCCTTGCGGGGCCGATTCACCTCGCCAGACTCCGGAGGGGGTCGCGGTCGTGAATCCCGCATTCGATGTGACGCCGGCGGAATTGGTGACAGCGTTGATCACCGAAAAAGGCGTGATTTCTGGGCCCGATACCGCAAAAGTCCGGGCTCATCTCGATGCGTGACCAAACGTGTCACGCTCCTAGCTGATACTACTTGTGTGGACGAGAGAAACAGTTGTCTCAGGGTGAGACGGCCTCTCTTTTTGAAATGAGTTGAACGCGAGCTGGTTGGAACAAACTGTCATCGATCCAAACCAAGTCTGAAATCAAATCGATTTGCGAATGTAGCCATTTTCCGCTTAGAATGTGTTTTCTGAGCATAAGCGAATGATTTAAGAGGATTTGGAAGTTTAGGTGAACCTTATGGCGCAGATCTTGCTCATTAAAGTTTCCTCACGAGGGCATCGCCCCCGTGTTGCAAAGTGAAACGAGAACAGCCCTCTCTTGTCTGAGACGTTGAACTCGAAAACCAACGCTTGAAACGATTTTCAAAACGCAAAAGCATCCCGCAGGGAAAGGATTCAGAAATGTTGGTACTTAGTCGAAAAGAAGGCGAAAAGCTGGTCATCGGTGACAACATCGTGATCACGGTCAACCGAATCGCTGGCAATCGTGTCGCAATCGGTATCGAAGCTCCTCGAGAAGTTTCGATCGTGCGTGGCGAATTGGATCAACGTGACAGCGTGGATCGGGCCAGCAAAGACAAAGCGGGTGCTCCAAACTCGGCCATGCTTGACCACGATATCGCTGTCGCTGGTCAAGCCGAACGTTGATTGCCGCTCTCTCACACTGAGCCCCATCCTTCCCTCCCGTCTCGCCTCGTGGCTCTTTTTCCACGTCGATTGAGACCGAATTGGTTGGATCTTTGAAGCAAATGCTTCACGTGCCGAGGCTGTCCCAAGCCTTCACGTTGCGCCGGTGCGACACATCAGGTGTGCAATCAGGGACCAGTGTGGACATGCGGCTGGTTGGAAATCGTCCGCCGCATGAGATCTTTCGTTTCGCAAATTGCGAAAATCGATTCGCATCTCCAGCGCGCTTCGTATCTCAAGCGGGATAGGGGCTGATCCGACTGATCGTCAGATTGCCCGAAAAACATCGCTCAACGTCCGTGCCCGAAGACCTGGGCCGTCCATGGAAATCCGATTGGATCTGGATCGGCTGACGTTCCACTCGCCTAGGCAATGCTTCCGAACCGGTCGCAGATTGAGACGTCTCCGGAACCTCCGCTGGATCTTTGAGCGTCCCAGCTCGCTGCATTGGTTTTCGCTCCACTTCGCAATCGAACATCGGCGGCAAATCCGTGTCCGGATCAATTGCTGGCAAATTGACGTTCCACAATTGCCCCGGTTGATGCTCGGAATCGTTTGTCGGCAATCCGCCGGCGGAATTGCCGGGCAACGTCACTTCGCGAAAGAATGAGTCCAAAACGGGCCTGAGCCATCGCCCCGTATGATCCCAAGTCTTGGGCACATCCGGACGTCGGTAGTGCGAAACCGCCATGCTGTGGACACCATGCAGTGCCGCTTCGCGGGCGGCGGCAAATGTTCCGCTCACCAGCAAATCAACACCCAGGTTGGCTCCCGCATTGATTCCTGAGAACACCAGCGAAGCATTGGGGCACAGCACCGTCATGGCAGAACGAACACAATCGACCGGAGTTCCGTCGACCGCGAACCATCGGGATTGCAGTTCGGTGACGGCCAAGTCTCGGGTGGTCGTCACGCTGTGCCCACACTCGCTGCGTCCTCGATCGGGTGCGACCACCGTGAGGTCATAGCGATCTTCGTTGTCGGACATTCGAATCCATTCCGAAATCGCCTGATGCATTGCAAGCAAACCGGGTGCATCAATCCCATCGTCATTGGTCAATAGAATCGCGGTGCGTTGCATCAGCGGATCAGAGTCTTTGGCCGGAAGTAGATGTTCGATGAGGTCTTGTTCAGCGAGGTTTGCGTCGAATCAACGCTTGCGTCGCCGACACCAACGAGGGCATTTCGCTGGGACGAGGATCAGGCGGGATCTGAACAAAATAGTTCGCGTCGATACCCATCACTTCCCGGCGTGTCGCTGATTGGCGTGGGTCTTCGTCCAAGAACAAAGACGCCATCTCGAAGTCGCGGTCCCAAAGAATTTGATCTGCCAGAGACTCGATCAATTCATCCCACGCCGCCGTGTCTAGCGAGTGCAGATCTGGGATCCGGAATTCCGTTGGCATCACCTCGTCGACATGAATGACTTCGCCCGTTTTACGTTCCATGCCCAGCAAGTCATCGCGGACCAGACAATCAATTGCCGCGTCCCGGATCAATTGCCGCCAGTAAACGTTTTCGACGTCCAACGACAAATCCATTTCCATCTCCACGTGATGGTGCAGCTCCGAAAACAGAGCTGCCACGGTGGCTTCGGCAATGGCGCTGAGCGGCATGCCCTCGGGCGTGGGCTCCAACAAGTGCTGCGCAACGTCATGCAACAAGGCAATCTGTTGTTCGCTGTGCAGATTGTCGAACAGTTCGATCCCGGTCTCGCAGGACCAATCCGTATCGGGCTGCCATTCTTCATCGAACTGCATCAGCAGATCTTCGAGCAACGACTCAATCAATCGCTGCATCAATTCCGCTTCGGCACCTTCGAGCGTGCGATCGCCTTGGCTGGTGTGCCACATGGTCGTACCGATTGATGGTGTGATGGAACGGCATCTAACGAAAAAAGGCCACCGATCTGACTCGGTGGCCTCAGCATACTTCACAGCATCACCGCCGGGCTAGCCGACGGCGATTCTGATCATGGATTCGCCATTTGTTCATCGTTCCACGAAAGGGTGCATCAACCTCAACCAACCATGCGATCGGCGCCCCGTCGGGTCGGCCGAGTGCGTCCGGCTTTTTCAGCATTTGCAGCTGCGTCTGCAAATTGATGCACGTGCACATCCATTTGAGGGAACGGAATACCGATTTCTGCCGCATCCAGTTGCGTTTTGATTTCGCCTGTCAAAGCCTCGGTCATCGGCCAAAAATCTGAGCTGGCAACCCACATGCGGACTTTCCAATTCACGGCACTGTCACCCAAACCAGCCAGCACGACAGCGCTGCCTCGATTTTCGCCTTGGATCACATTGGCAGACAACTGATCGACCGCGTTTTGAAGTGCAGTTCGAGTGGTTTGCAGGTCGGCGGAGTAGTCCACACCGACGGGCACTTCGACACGGCGATGTTGATGGTGACTTATGTTTTCAATTGTTCCACCCGCGATTGCGCTGTTGGGAACGATGATGCGTCGGTTGTCAGGGGTGTCCAACGTCGTCGTGAACAAATCGATTTCATCAACCTTGCCTGTCACGCCAGCCGCGTTGACAACGTCACCGACTTTGAACGGACGAAACACCAACATCAAAACGCCGGACGCAAAATTGCTGAGCGTTCCTTGGAACGCCAAACCGACGGCAAAGCCTGCCGCGGCCAACATCGCGGCCAATCCGCCCAGAGGTGCACCCAGCTTCGTCAGCACACCGCCAACGACGGCGAACATGATCGAGTAGAAAACCATCTTGCCGACGAACTTGCCAAGCGTTTCATCCACGCGTCGACAAACCGGCCGACTGATGACTCGCATCAAATACTTGGCCACCAAGTATCCGATGAAGATGACAAACAAACCCAAACCCGCTGATAGAAGTGCGGGTGCGAGATGTGTGGTGGCGTAATCCGTCAAACCATCGAAGTTGCCTTCGGTCATTTGACTGACCAGGTCCGACGTTGCATCCGCAAAACTTGGAGTGGAAGGATCGGTGGCTCCCAAGTTCATCTCAGAAGCAATGGTGGATGGTGAGATACTGGTTTCGGTCATAGCGAATCACGACAGCGCACGGAGCGGAAATAGAAGGCACGTTCTGCAGAACGTCGATACCTCATTCCAGCGAGGGGATTCAAGATCGATGCACACTTGTTTCCTGTTCTCAGCTGGTTGTATTCCTCGCCCAAACCGACTCACGCAGAACAGTTTGCATCGGCAAACGCAGGTATGCATCGCGTGCCGGACGATTGGTTCGATCCACGGCAAGAATCATTCGCGAAGCGGACTCCTCACGACAGCACTCAAGCGCCAACGAAAGGATGTCACGCGAAAATCCACGACCGCGAGCCTCGGGAACTACGCCCATGTAGACGACTTCCAAAACCGATGCCGAATCGCCGCCGTGACGTGCCATCAACAAGCATCCAATGGGATCGTCGCCCGGACGTTCGGACAACATGAACCACAGATCCGGTGCGTAGGTGGGCACGCCTTGGTAGCCATCCATGATCTCCGCCGCGGTCCGAAATTGTTCTAGCGAGGGACAATCCATCGACCCCTGATATGTCAGCTGAACCAAAGCACGAATCGCCTTCATTTGCTCTTCGTCATCGGCGTCGACGGTTCGGGCGTGCAATTGGGTCGGCGCATCCAACAAGTCAAAAGAAGACGAGTCAGTCAAATCGAGAGCGAGATACTCCAGGTCACCGACCTTGGAAAATCCCATCCACTCCGGCCACACGCCCGGTAAGTGGCTGGACCGAGCGGAGTCGCCTTCCGCGAGCGATGGATCATCCGCATCAGAAGCGGAATTTTCCTGCGGCCAAGCGGTCGCCCACTGCAGAAATTTGATTCCCCGCTGCTGGCAAATCTGACCAAGTGTCCGGCCAAGCCCATCAGCCAATCGTGAATTCTGGGTTTCTCGGTCGATCATGCGAGCGGGCTGGTCCGCCGCGACAACGATTGGGCCGGCGTGCAGCACCGTCGCCATATCGCTGTTGGGTGTTCCCAGAACAATCGCGATCGCGTCGGAGCTCTCGCTGATCAGCAAAATCAGGTCGTCGGTGACTTGGCGTGAAATTGCCGACCGAATCTGGTCCGTCACCATCACCGCTCGAGCCGGCGGGATTTGAGCGAGTGCCGGCGGCAGCAGCGTGGGAAGCTCGGCCAGAGAAAATGGGCGAAAAAGCGGTATCCGGTCGGATGCATCGCCAGAATTGGTCGCCTGGGTGCCGTTGGAAGGCTCGTCAAACCCGAATTGGTTGGCGTTCCCCATCATTCTCTCTATGATCGATTGACCGCGTCCTTCCGCGTTCCCTCCCACCCGTCGGGAGGCAAATTGTCGAAGGAACCTTCAGTCCTAAAATTGAGATAAAAATGCTTCGATCACGTCGACGCTCGAACTGGATTCGCTGGGCCGTTTGCCTGTCGATGGTTTCGTGCATTCATGCGATCGACGCATCGGATGCGTCGGCTCAACGTCTGCTGGAACGTTTGCGAAATCGCATTCAAACCCCGCCGCCGTCGCCGCTTCAACAACCACCGTACCAGAATCCCGCCACCACCAACCGCGCCAATTCGGGACGAAACCGAACGTTGGCCACACCGTTCCCAAGAACCAATTCGTCCGCCGATCGCCGAGCCCCGGCGACGCAGCGTCCCCCAGCCGCGACGAACAGGCAATCCACCGTGACGGGGCGTGGTGGTGAGATCGCGTCAGAGAACATCGAGTTCGGCATGCGAGTCTCGCCGGCGGTTGTCGGCGGATACCAAGGCCTCCGCGTCGATGGCTTTTCATCTGACTCTCGCGCCGATGAAGCTGGTGTTCGACCGGGAGACTTGATCGTATCGATTGGCAACTCGCGGACACGTTCGCTCGATGAAGCCGTTGCCGCTCTCGACGACATCCGGCCGACACCAGGAAAAGAACCTTTCGTCGCGATGCAATTGTTTCGAGGCGGCCGTTTGTACCGCGGAAATGTTCCGGCGATCGCCAATGAACGCATCTCAGCCAAACCACCGATCACACTTCCTGATACCGGCCGAAGTGTTTTGGACGACTCCGAAGCAAACAGGAATCGTCCGCAAGACAACGAGTTTCCGGCGCCGCAACTCCCAGCACCAGCGACCAACCGTCTGCCGCCACCAGCCAACAACGCGGGCCCCACCCTCGCTCGTTCGCGCGGTTCACTTGGCATCGAAGTTCGCGATGCGACACCTCAACGTGGCGTCATGATTGTGTCGGTTCCTGATGGGACCGCGGGCAAAGTCTCGGGACTCTCCGAAGGAGATCGGATCGTCTCGGCATCTGGTCGTCTCATCCGTGGAACGGACGACTTGCTTCGTGAGATCTCAGTTCTTCAACCCGGTGACGAAATCGAGTTTGGTTTGATTCGCGGTGACGCAATGCTTCAAAAGCAAATTGAAATGGGCGGCCCAGGCGGCGAGCCCACGCGTTCCGCCATCGCCAATGCAACTCCCGCGGCAGCGGATACCAACGGGGAAGACTCCGACGCGGGCGAAGCACCATCGAGCGGCTTCCTTGGCGGTATGGGATCGATGTTTGGCAAGATGCTCGGTGGCAACGCTTCGACAGCACAAGCACCCGCCAGCGAAGAGCTTCCGCCGCCGAACGCTGAACCCAAGGCGACATTCACGTTGCCAGCTCCCGCCGAATCCCTGCCTTCGCCCAAGCCGACTGCGGAACCATCGGTCGAAGCCGATCCGTTGGCGTTGCCCAGCGATTCCCTCACACCGAGCGTCGAAAGTCTTCCGCCTGCAAAACCAGCTCCCGTGTCAAAACCGGAATCGTTGCCGGCTGAACCAAAGCCGCCGACGGTGGAAGAGTTGCAACGCGAAATCCAACGTTTGAAGCAGCAACTGCAAGCGAAGGAATGACGTCGGAGATCAACCGCGCATCCGCAAGCAGACATAAACGGCAGCGGCAATGAAGTCCGCTGTCGTGCCAGGATTCAAACGGTGAGCTTCGCTCCGCAAATACGCGTCGAACTCACTGATCGATTTGAGTTCCCCAGTGCCGAGTCCCCCCGTGCGTTCGAACTCGTCCAAGCACCGCTTGGCTCTTTGGCGGACTTCTTGTTCGATTTCGCGGCCATTCTTCCGCGCGATCAAAGAGTCACCGCGACCGGCCAGCAATCGCAAATGAGCCAGCGAAATGCCTGATAGCAGATCGCCCGTTTCGCGGACGGACGCCTCCACGATCGGCACAACATCAGCAAAGAAACTCTCAAAACCGTTCGCGTATTCAGCCGCGATCAAGTCGCGATCCTTTGCCGCTCGCATCCCGGACATCACGTCGAACGAATCGGTCAACGATTGAACATCCAGCGATGGGTCTTCCGGTTGATAGTCCCCATCGATGCCACCGGCCGACGCTTTCGCGATCGCTTGGCCAAGTCGATGACTTTGTTCTTTGTCGATGTTCAACAGAACGTTTGCTGTCGCGTCACGCCAATCATTCAACGTCCATGAAGAGCTTGCCGTCCGCTGCTGTTCTTCCGCCAACACGATCGGCCCCAACAGCAACGCGATTCCTAGATTGACGTTCGTGTTTGTCTTGCGTCGTGTTTGTTCGATCAACGAATAAACTCGATCGCCCAAACCCGATGAAGCCACGGTCAGCTCACTAGCAGCGATTTCGGCGGCCGAAACAAAATCTGCAAAGCAGAGACCATCAAACTTAGCGACCGGATGAACGTTGCCCGCTTTCGGTGCGGTCGCTTCCAGCACGCAAGCGTACTGGATCGCATCGGCTGGACCGCCGAGTGTGTTCGCGATCCAC
>NZ_DDGH01000072.1:54669-55834 GCF_002337565.1 Rhodopirellula sp. UBA1907
ATCGGCTGGACCGCCGAGGGTGTTCGCGATCCACTGCCACGGATCACGCCGCACCGATGCGCTCCTTGACGCGGGCGAGCAATGAATCAATCGCGGCCAAGGTTTCTTCGGGCGAGTCTTCGATCACATAGTGACCGGTCGTTGCCAATTCCGTGACTTCCGCATCGGGCCAAACGGCTTCGAAGCGTCGCAGACATTCCGGTCGAAAACACCAATCCTTCATTCCCCAAATCAAAGAGATAGGTAGCGACGCCAGGTCCGGCAGATCGGACTCCAACTGCCGAAGCGTCTTCATCGTGGGATGAGAATCATTCAAAGGTATGTCACGGACAAACCGATCGATCGCGACTCGGTTCTGCCAGTTGTCATAGGGAGCCAGCAATCCCGCTGCGACATCGGGTTTCATCTTCGTTCGCGACATGGCCATGGTGACCGCCGCGCGTGCGAACAAATTCAATCCGCGAACCGCGGGCGTGCCCAACACGGGCATCCGGCACGCGGCAATTCGCTGAGGCATGTATGGCGGTGGGAACGCAGCCGTGTTCAGCAACCCAATCCCAGCCAAACGTTCTCGGCGAGCATGCATGGCTGACAAACCAATCGCACCACCCCAATCGTGAGCGATCAGGACCACGTTCTTCAGATCCAACTCGTCGACCAACCGAATCAAGTTATCTCGATGGGCGGCCATCGTGTACGGGAATTCATCCGCCGACGGTTTGTCACTGCGACCGCAACCAATGTGATCGACCGCGATCACTCGTTGCTGCTTGCCATACCGCTCGATGATTCGCCGGTAGTAAAAGCTCCACGTCGGATTGCCATGCACACAAACAAAGGTTGGCTCGCCATCGGAAGATCTGACATCGGAACTCGCGAGGTCAGAACCGGCCGCCGTATCGATGTAGCGCAAGGTGTGACCGTCGATGGATAATTCCGACGACGGGTGAAGAAACAGATCGCTGGCAAGATTCGTCATGGCGGCTAGTTTCGACGATCCGCGGCGATTTGACGAGAGGCGGCAATTCAAATCTCGGTCGCCATCCGCTTACGATTCTCCAGGCGGTTCGAACCTCTCGCCGGCTGGCTCATTCAGCTGGCTTGTTCAAGATCCGGCCTTCTCGGCTCGTTCCGCCCAAAATTTGCGAGCCGCCCGAACGTAGGG
>NZ_DDGH01000072.1:55943-88506 GCF_002337565.1 Rhodopirellula sp. UBA1907
CGAGCCGCCCGAACGTAGGGCACGAATGCCTTCAGTTGGTCCGCCGGAAGCTTGGTCAATCGCTGCTCGGTTTCGCCCAACCACTCCTGAAAAAAAGCGACGCTGCGTGCGGAAATTCTCGGTTGCCCGCCAACCTGAAAATACCAAGGCGACGAAATCACCGCTCGGTAGTGGTCCTCGTGCAATGTCACCACTCGAACCGTCGCCCAGCCCGATTCCTTGATTTTCAGAGGAGGGATTCGTCCGCCCGCTTTCGCGAATTCGTCCAGCTTCGCTCCATAGTGCAAACGACCGTTGTGAATGACCTCGAGGTATTCAACCGGGTCGCGAACGTTCAGGACAACCTCCGCGGTCAGCTCCACGGATTCGTCACCGCTGACGTCGGCCGGATTGATCTCGAACACATGACCTGGCAAACGTCCCTCCAGATTGGTCCGCATCAATGGACCGTTGGTCGCGAAACTGCAACCGTCCCAAGCCGCGTTCCACCATTCTTCCATCGTTCCGACGGCGACCGCGTCTTCCCGCGAGTCAAACGAAGATGCCTGCGATCGAGCGGCAACATACAAACGGTTGTATCCCACCGGCGAGTCGCCTGGTTCATCGCCCGAGCCCGCCATCGGCGCCAGTCGAAAACCAGCGTCCAACAAATGCCAATGGATCTGCCCGGCATCGCGTCCAAGCTGAGTCGCGTCGGCTCGATTGGCGGGCTGCAACATGCGTCCGTCGGGAACACGAATCACCGATTCGTTCAGCTGCAACCAATCGCCGAGCACAAACACACCATCGATTTTCTCGCTGGCCAACCAAATTGGCAGCAGCCAACCGAACGGATTTTCGATCGCGACACGCGTGGAAGAATCGGCCGGCAGACTCGATAACCAACCGAGTGACGCCAGTTCCGGCGAAGCAAACTCATCCGTCGAAACTGGATTCCAACCGGAATCGTTCTGGTTTCGATAAAACGCCAAACCGCCGATGCAGTCGACATTGGTTTCAATCCACAATGGATCCGTCGGCCAACCATCAGGCGTTTGCACGGGCTCGTCGTCACCAAACAAGTTTTTCGCATTGCGACGTGGGATCGGTTTTTCAGTTCCGCGTCCGGCAACTTCAGAATCGCGGATGACGTTTGCCGCATGCAGATCTTCCGCCGTCATTCGCATCGGCAAACTGTCCGCCGAACGAGGCACCAAGCAATCGCCACTGGTCCAGCCTTCCGGTCGCATCTGGACCATTCGCGGCAGCGCGAGTTGATGCTCGTCTTCACTGCCGCGTTGGACGTCGAAAGTGCCTCGAAGGACTCGCGACTCGGGACCTCGCGTCAGCTTGAACTCGTATGCGCCGTCTTGCAGCGACAGCTCCGCGAATTCGTCCAGCACGAACCCGGGCCCTGACGACAGCGAACGACGCGGCGACACCGAAACGGACATCGGCCGGGACGTTCGCCGCACCGTGGCGGGTAGTTGTCGGGTCAGCTCCATGCGTGCGATCGTCGGTTCTCCCGTCGACTCGTCCACCACTCGCAGCGTCAGGTCGCCGTCGGCCCAAAGCGGCACAGGTGGGCAGAAACCGCACAAAACCAGGGCAAAAAGGGGACAAATTGACTTCACGGCATTCCCCCATCGGTCTGTGGTTCGGTGTTTGCTATGGTGAATCCACAAAAGACTGTTCCTGTCAAAATGACACAATCGCCTTCAAAATCATTGACACGCTGTGGCCGAAGATCTGTATCAAACGCTGGGAGTTTCTCGCGACGCCGACAAGGGCGAACTGACCAAAGCCTATCGCAAATTGGCCCGGAAGTACCATCCGGACATGAATCCCGATAACCCGGACGCGCAAGAAAAATTCAAACGCGTTCAGGAAGCGTACGAAGTCCTCAACGACGAACAAAAGCGAGCGGCTTACGACCGCTACGGATCCGACTTCGAAAAAATTCGCGGCGGTTGGAATCCTGGCGCCGGCGGTGGCGGCGGATCAGCGAGCCCATCGTTTGACGGTTTGGATTTGGAACAAATCTTCGGCGCCGCCGGTCGTGGTGGCGGAGGAGGAGGACAACCTGGATTCGAGAACGGATTCAATGACTTCTTCGAACAAATCCTCGGTGGCGGAGCACGGGGCGGTGGAGGTTCACCATTCGGTGGTGGCCAGCGATCGGCACCACCACAGCGTGGTCAAAACATTCGGCACGAATTGTCCGTCACGTTCCGCACCGCGGTGCTGGGTGACAAAGTCGAGTTCTATCTCGCTCGCGGTGGCAAACAAGAAAAATTGTCGGTAACGATTCCACCCGGTGTCAGTTCCGGCAGCAAAATCCGATTGCGTGAACAGGGGCATCCCGGCCCCGGTGGCGCAGGTGACTTGATCCTCATCATTCAGGTCGACGATCACCCGTTCTACAAACGCAACGGCAATCATCTGGAACTCAAACTTCCGATCACAGTTGCGGAAGCTGTCTTGGGTGCCAAGGTCGACGTGCCAACTCCCGCGGGAACAATCACGCTTTCCGTTCCAGCGGGCAGTTCCAGTGGCAAACGTTTGCGTTTGAAAGGACAGGGCGTTCGCAACCCAAAGGGAACGGACGGCGACTTGATGGTCGAACTGCAAATTCAATTGCCTGAATCGATCGACGAAGAATCCAAGAAACTGATCGAACAGTTCGACGCTGCCAATCCAATGCAGCCGCGTGAATCGCTGAAGTTCTGATCGGCCTCGATCACTTCGGCGCAGACGCTGCTTCCAATTGTGATTCGTGCAACATCACCGCCTTGATGATGTGACGGTCGGACAGAGTGTTCAGAGGCACCCGGTGCAGGATGCCTTTGCCGTCTTCCAGTTCCACCGTTTCGCGATCGATGATGCGGTTGAGCTTGGCCTTCAAATGATGTTTGCCATCGCGATCGGTCCAGGTCGTCCAGCGCTCCTCGGCAGCAACGGCCTGATTTTGATTGCGCTGCTCTCCGACAACTTCTTCGATGGAAGCATTGTTGGTGATTGGATTGGCCAAAACTTCCCTGGCGGCTCGACTTCCCATCGCGCCCCAGATTCCATACGGACTTCTTGATCCCGCTTGGGTATATTCACGACCAATTGACACGCCGGGCTGAGAGATATCCCCCGTGTCGATGCTGTCCCGAACAAAGATGGTTCGGCCATCCATCATCAAAGCATGCACGCCATCAGCGTGCCGACTGGATGCCGATGCAATCGGGTCCTCCATTCCCAAATCCGACAAACAGGTCGGCGAGTTGGGTGGCAAGACGGTTTGGAACCCACTGATCGCCAAAGCTCCGTCTGCCCAACGCGATCCCCGGCGGACGTCCCACCAATCCGTATGATTGCCGTCATGCGTCTTGAGGCACAACGATGGATTCAAGCTCAACCCTTTAATCCCTTGAGCGATGTGGGACTCCTTCGCGTCATTCTCATCCGGCGTGATCGTTTCGGACATTCCAATTGTATTGGACAACCCGTCCAAGAAGTCACGAAACTTCATTCGCCGATTCCCGCTGAACGCACCTCGCATACCCGCCTGCACGCGCCGCATCGATTCGGCATTTTTCTGGTCAATCTTCTCACCCATCAAATACGTTCCGTCGCCGTAGCTCAATACATAGTTGCAGAACGTAGCTGGATCGATTGCTCCAGGCGGCAGCTCGGGCATCGCCAAGGTCGTCACCACGATTGTTTCTTGCTCCGGCACCTCGGGTTTGGTTTGCATATCGTCTGGACAACGCAAAGTCACAAATGCCGATGCCCATGGTGTGTATTCCGTTGAATCAAACCAGGGCGCAGGGCCCATTGGTGGGAATTGCTTTCCAGTCTTGGGCGACACATAGGGATTCGCGATTTTTTCCCACAATGCCTGCTGTTCCAAAAAAGGCGAGAGCGCGACCAACGGGCTGAGTCGTCCTTGGTTGCAAGTGTCATCTTCTCCACCAACGGTTCCGCCCAAACCGGGCGGCAACTGATTATAAGCAGCGTGGTAGTTGTGCATCGCCAAGCCCAACATCTTGAGGTTGTTCGAACACTGAATATTTCGAGCAGCAGCACGCTGACGCAACATCACCGGCAACAACAAACTGAATCCGACTGACGCCACCACACCGACGATGATCAGATCTGTGAGAGTGAGCTTTGACTTCATCGGAGAACTCCAAAGGAAAAGGCGGCGGCATCCGCACGGGGATGACTAAGTTTCAAGCTTGGCGACAGGGTTCAGATTCACTCATCCAGAATCTTCTAGCGGCCCCCAAAAGGATCGTCGGCGGCCTCCATCGCACGCATGAACTGAATCCCGCGTTGATTCATCTGTCCATCAAAAACGAGCTTCCAATGGCCGCCCAAAAACGCCCATTTGAAACCGCGAGCAGGTCCCTTTCCGGTTGCCAAAGCCTCAGGCAGCTCTCCGAGCAACTCCGGCATCGCCGTGCCAACAAGGTTAAGTACTTGATCATAAGCGGTGATCAGCGCACCTCGCTGTGTCCGTAACACCCCCGCTATCATTGCAACACCCGAAGGATGATCTCCCTGCTGCCCATCGCCGAAGGAAACCCATTCACGAGCAAATGTTTCGAACTGCTTGTCTTCCAACAATTCAAGCTGAGTCGACAAATGTTCGACCAACAGCTTCGCTTCCGTCAGCTTTCGTTGGCGATGAGTTTCAACCGCTCGGTAAGCGTCCTGGCTACTGAATCTCGACAGTGCCAACCGACGAATGGCACCTTTTTCGGACATCAAGACCAACACACCCTTGTCGGTCAAATCCACCTGACGAGCCTGAATCTTTCCCGTTCCTTTTGCCGCGTGCCAAGTTTCCAGTTCAAACTTTGCAAACTCAGCGAGTTCTTCTTCGGTGAAAGTGCGTACCGGCTCCGACAATTCGCTGGGATCGAATCGGTCCCGGGCCGCTCTTGTCCCCATCGCACCCCAAACCCCGTACGGGCTCTTGCTTCCCGGGGGAAGAGTCTTGCCATTGTCCAAATGGCCTTCGGCAACACTCGGCGAATCCTGATCACCCACATCAATGGAACTGCTCGCGAATCGCACGGCTCCGTCCGCCATCAACACGTGAGCTCCCTCACCGTGCAGACTGGATGCGGACATCACGCCTTCGAGTTCACCTTTTTCCGATGTCGCTGAGCGAGAATTGGGTGGCAAAATGGTTTGAACACCCACTGACAACAGCGATCCGTCGGCCCAACACGCACCGCGTCCCTCAGGCCAGTACTTGGTCTGATCGTCCTCATGAGCGTCCAGGCAAACCGCGGGTCGCTCGATCAATCCGGAGACGTCTTTCGCAACGCGGACACCGCCGATTCGGGCTTCACTCATCAGCAACGTATTGGACAACCCATCCAGCACATCGCGAAAACGAAAGACCATTTGATAGCCAAACATCCCTCTTAGAGCACCGGGCGTTCGTCCATAGGGTGGCATTTCTTCTAGCGGCGATGCCCCTACATTCATGACCGCGTCGCCATAGTTGATCGTGTAACTGGCGACCGTCGGAAAATCCTTTGCGGTTGGATCGGCGGGACAAACCAACACCTCGGGCCGTTCGTTCCAAGGCGTGTAAACCTTTGGATCAAACCATGGAACCGGGCCCATCGCCGGGAAGACCTTCCCATTGGCTCGCAATGGGTTGGAGATTTTTTCCCACAACGGTTGTTGTTCAAAGAATGGAGTCAAACCCACCAGCGGGCTCAAACGATTCGCGTTGCCCAATGTCGGCTCATCCGAACTTCCGGAGGATGTTCCACCGCATCCCCTCGGCATCATGCTGTAAGCCGAATGGTAATTGTGCAGGGCCAACCCCACCTGCTGGAGATTCATCTCGCAACTGGACCGTCTCGCATTTTGTCTCATTCGAGGGACAACGCCGGCCAGCAACACCAAACCCACCATCGACGCAACACCGAGCGTAATGACATCGACAAACCTTAAGTGATACTTCGTTCCCATGACTTCATCCCACCTAAAAAGAAATCTGAGCGTGACGTACGTGTTCAAACCGTGGCAAACGCGTTGGCGTCTCTCCACTCGCTTACAAGCGTCCCGACCATTCGTTTCGATCAATCACGTCACTGATAAACATCTGCTGAGCCACCAAGATGGATTCGTGCAACTGTTCCGCTGTCACTGAACCAGCCTTGTTAGAAACATCCAACGTCCCCGTCGCATCGCTTAGAAATTCCACCTGATACCCACGGTGAAAGGCTTGGCGAGCCGTCGTGTCACAACAAACCTGTGTCATGTAACCGGCGATACTGACGGTGTCGACGTCATTGGATTTCAGAAAATCGTCGAGGTCAGTGTTGGTGAACGAACCTGGCAAGGTCTTGTCGATCAACGCATCTCGGTGCCGCGACTCCACCTCGGGATGCAATTGCCACATCTCGCTGTTCTTGCAGAACACGGGTGAATCCGGATCGGGTTGATGGTGACGAATCACCGCCGTTGGAATTTTTGCGTCTCGGGCTTGGTCCATGACTTCCAAGATCGATTCCAAGTGTCCGACCGGGTGTCGAATCGGAAACGCACCATCGAAGTATTCACGCTGGACATCGATCACCAACAAAGCTCGCTTCATTCGTTCGCCTTTGAAAAAGCAGAAAAGGGGGGAGGGCGGTCACACCCTGAAGGTGATCATGGCGTCTGAGCCGCTGAAATGCAAATTTCTGCGTTTCAATCGAGCGGGCAGAGATCTTCAAAACCCATGAACCGGTCAGTCATCGGCCCCGATCACAAACAGAAACCGCGACAAACACAACGCGGCTGAATCATCAAAAGACTCCGCCGCGTCGGCTTCACACGGTCTCAGGGTTGGATCTGCAACTTTTGCAAATCGCTCCGCAACTTGCCTTCGCTCAGTTGGGGATCTTTCATCAGATCTCCATAGCGAAGCAGCGAACGCGCCAGCCTCGCGGCGATCGCTTGATTCTCCGGCTTGCCGATATGGTTCGTGGTTTCATGCGGATCCTCTTTCAGATCAAACAGCCATGGTTGATCGTCCGCCGAGACAATCAACTTGTACCGATCCGTGACCGCGGCGATCCAAGCGGCTTGACTGGAAGCGGCCCGCAAAAACGTGACACTGTTTCGATGGGATTCCTGGTCGGAGGACTCAATGTCTCGAAACCATTCTGATAGATCTCGTCCCTGCGTTCCCTCAGGCACTTCCTTCCACAGCAGCGACAACAAAGTGGGAGCAAAATCGACGGTGCCCATCGCTTCATCAATTCGCAATCCGGCCGGCACAAGCCCCGGTGCCGCGACGATCATCGGGACCTTCGCACTGCCTTCGTATGGATTGCCTTTGTTCAGGCGGCCATGTTCATAGCACAGGTCGCCATGGTCCGAAGTGAACACCACCACGGTTCGCTCGGTCAAGCTGAGTTCATCGAGCAGAGCCAGCAGCATGCCAACGTTGTCGTCGATGCATCGAACCATTCCAAAGTACTGCGTCATCAACCTCGCATTGAATCTCTGTTCCGCATTGCGATTGGTCCCCGGCAACCAACCTGGTTTCGTCCCGTCCAACTGAAACGTCATCGGTGGCCGGACCGGCATGTCTTCAAACATGGTGTCGTAGGGCTGACGGACCGTGTTGGGACCGTGAGGATCAGGCAGCGACAGGTGATAACAAAACGGTTCTTGCGAATGCTCACGAATGAAATCAGCAGCTCGATCGCACAACCAATCCGTACTGAAAGTCTTCTCATCCGCTCCGTCCAGGTCGTAGTTCGGCTGGCCCTTTTTGTTCGTCGCCGCAACGATCGGCTGTCCGTTTTCAAAGTCGAATTTCTTCCAGTGGCCGCGGTTGAACATGTATCGATTGTCAGAAAAACCGAATTGGCGTTCCGGTCCCCATTGAGGTTTCCCGGGTCCGTCCAAATGCCACTTGCCCGCATAGCCGGTCGCGTAACCGTCTCGCCGCAGTACTTCTGCGAATGTGACCATGTCACCGCGAAGCGGTCGGTCGTTTTGGTAAGCACCTGTATTTTGTGGGTATCGCCCCGTGAAAAAAGCGGCTCGCGATGGCGTGCAAACGGGAGACGTCGCGTAGAACGACGTGCAAATCGCTCCGCGTGCAGCGATGGAATCGATGCTGGGTGTTTCGACCACGGCACCTTGGCCCCAAATCTCAGCTTCCTCGATTGGCAACGTGTCGCGGTAACAACCCAACGTCCGAAAGTTGTGCTCATCGGTTTGGATGATCAACACGTTTGGTTGGTCGTTTGCGAAAACCGCAGACACCTCGCTTGCAAGGATGCAAATCGCCATCGCAAACAAAGCCAACATGCATTTCATTGGCGCTCGCGACCGCGAGCTAAATCGATGGCAACAGAATGATGATGCGACCATAAGAGACCTGCCTTCGAATCGTGGTGACATGTTGACATCCAAAGAAAAATTTGGATCTCACAATTTAGCCGATCAACGTTCGCCGCGGTTCCAAAACCGCGGCAACGGCATTAACCGGCTGTGTTTCTCTGCAGGATCAATGGTCGAGCCGGAATGCTTGTTTCCGACAACAAAACGGGTTGGATCGGCGGACAAGTGACTTGGCCTTCGTACACCGTCCAAAGAGGTTGACCAATCTCGACGCGGTCGCCAACGCGAACGTGCAGATCGATTCCAACCGACGGTTCCACTGGATCGGATGTTTTGCGTCGACCACCGCCCATCGAAATGATCGCGTCGCCGATCGCGGGGCAATCAATCGTTTCGACCCATCCGGAACGCTCCGCCACAGTGTCGCTTTGTTTGCCCAGCGGCAGATGACCGGAAAGCTTGCCGCCTTGTTCGTGAACCATGCGTTCAAATCGTTGCATCGCTTCGCCCGAATCGAGTTTGCGGGCCAACAATTCCTCCGCCGCTCGCAGATCATCGGCTTGTTTGGTTGCCACCAGCAACTCGGCCGACAATCGCAGCGTCAACGCTCGCACCTCTTCCGGTCCACCGCCGTCGAGCACATCGAGTGACTCGTTGACCTCGTTCGCATTCCCGATCGCTCGTCCGAGTGGCTGATCCATGTCGGACAGAACAGGAATGGTCGGCAGCCCGGCTTCGGCACCAACTGCTTGCAGAGAGTCCGCCAATTCGGTTGCTTGCTGAATCGTCGGCATGAAGCCAGCCGATCCAACCTTCACATCCATCACCAGGGCATCCAAACTTGCTGCCAGCTTCTTGCTCAGAATGCTGGCCGTGATCAGACCCACGGATTCGACGGTCGCGGTGACGTCGCGCAGTCCATACAACCGACGGTCCGCCGGTGCAATCGACTCGGTGGCTCCCACGATGAAGCAACCCGCTTCCTTCAGGACTCGGCTAGATTGTTCAATCGACAGCTGTGTTTGGTAGCCCGGAATCGATTCCAGTTTGTCCAGCGTCCCACCGGTTCGCCCAAGGCCGCGACCGCTGATCATCGGCACGTCCACATCGCAACACGCGAGCAACGGAGCCAAGATCAGCGAGACTTTGTCGCCCAGCCCTCCGGTGCTGTGTTTGTCGACTCGAGGCCGATCGTTGACCCGGGGCAGACGTACACCACTGTCGACCATGCACCGGGTCAGCTCAGCCGTTTCGCGTCGGTCCAGTCCGCGGAAGAAAATCGCCATCGCGAGGGCTGACATTTGGTAATCCGTGACCTCGCCGCCACAGTAACCCTCGATCAGGAACCGCCATTGGTCGGCATTCAGGACCCCTCCGTCCCGTTTGGTCCGGATCAAATTGGCGGTCAGCATCGAGCACTTGCCTTGCGAAAGACTGAAGAAGGACGGTGAGTCAAACGGGGCGAGCGGGGGTCGCGGAGGTGATGCGCCGAGGCCCGCTGGAAAACCATGGGATGACATCCTACAAACATCTGGCTTGTCTTTCGACAATTGGCCTTGATCGACTAAGCTAAGGCCCGGGTTCAACCTGAAGATTCTTTTCCTCCTTCCTCCGATTCACGGGGAATTTCGCCATCCCGGTGAACATTCCCGGTCACGCGAGATCAAAACGAATGGCACACGGCGCAGCGAAAAAGGTTCCCGCAGGCCCCCCCCGCGATATGTCGCCCGATGCGGTCGCAGCGCGACTGAAAAGCAGTTTGCTGCAGGAAAAGAAGGAACTCGAAGTCGACAAAATCTTCCGGGCCCTGGTCAAACTGGAAGGTTCTGACCTTCACCTGAAAGTCGATCAGCCACCCATGGTTCGCGTCGGCGGTGAACTCAAACCGCTCAATCGGGGACCAATCGGAGCCGAAGAAATGGTGCGGCTGCTGCTCCCGATGATGGACGATCGCAACCTGATCATCTTCGAAGAAGAAGGCGGTGCTGACTTTTCATACCAATGCGAAGTCGACGGCGTCCGCTGGCGTTTCCGGATCAACATGCTGAAATCGCTGGGCAACATCGGTTTGGTCGCCCGCCGAATCAGCAACTTCATCCCCGACTTTCGCGGCCTCTTCCTGCCCGACTCGATCGAAAACCTTTGCCACTACGAACAGGGCATGGTTCTGCTCGCCGGAGTCACGGGCTCGGGAAAAAGTACCACGATCGGTTCGATGCTGAACTACATCAACAGCATCTATCGAAAACACATTCTGACGCTCGAAGACCCGATCGAATTTATCTTCACGGAAGACAAATCGCTGATCAACCAACGCGAAATTGGTCAGGACGTCGTGGACTTCTCCGTCGGAATGAAACACGCCGTGCGGGAAGACCCCGACATCATTCTGGTCGGTGAGCTTCGGGACGAAGAAACGTTCATGACGGCGATTCACGCTGCCGAAACAGGTCACTTGGTTTTCGGAACGATCCACGCCGCGAGTGCCTCGACCTGCATCGGCCGGATCCTGGACTTGTTCCCCGAAGAAATGCACAACGCCATCCGCAGCGCCATCGCCTTCAACATGAAAGGCATCGTCGCCCAGAAACTGCTCAAGAGCATCAAGCCCGGCGTCTCGCGAGTGCCAACCTGCGAAGTGATGACGTTCTCGCCGATGATTCGCAAACTGGTCCTCGAGGGCCACGATAACAAACTACCCGACGCAATTCGCATCGGTGCCGAAGACGGCATGCAAGACTTCACCATGAGTTTGAAACAATTGATCGACGATGAATTGATTGATCGGCCGACCGCGTTCGCAGTCGCACCGAACAAGGACGCGCTGAAGATGGCGCTCAAGGGCATCGACGTCAAAGCACCAGGAATTCTGTAAGTGGCAAAGCAATCCAACGAAGAAGTACAACTCTGGCAAACCGTCGCTCCCGTGGAATTCGCTCCTCGGATCAAAGACAACAACGAATTGCAAGCGTTGCTGATCAGCACCCGCCAAGGCGCCGGCTATGCCATCGCCGGCGGCCAAATTGCGCACGCGATCACTTCGCGAGCCACGCACATCCTGATGGACTTTTCCAAGTCCGCTTGTGCGATTCGCTATCAAATCGACGGGGCATGGGAACAGCTACCGCCGCTGGATCGCGAAAGCGGCGATGCGATGCTGTACGCGTTGAAACAACTGTGCTTGATGAACCCGGCCGATCGTCGTGGCAGCCAAAAGGGCGGCATGCGAGTCAAATTGGTCAAAGACAAATATCAATTCAACGTCCAATCACAAGGCGTGCCCACCGGCGAGCGTGTGATCTGTCGTCTGGAAGCCGAAGAGATGCCGTTCAAGAAATTGGGCGACCTCGGCATGCGGGACAAAATGATCGAACAGTTCAAAGAGAAACTGAACGGTTCGGGCAACATCGTCCTTATCACAGCCAAGAAAAGCGAAGGTGTTTCGACTTTCTGGAACGTCGCCATCAGCGCCGCCGACCGGTTGGTCCGCGACTTCCAATCGTTCGAACCTGCGGAATCACCCGAACCCGAGATCATCAACATCTCGCCCAACTTGTTCGGCGGAGACACAGGGAAAACCGAACTGGAAATGGTCAACCGAATGGTTCTGCGTGAACCGGACGTGTTGATGTTCCCCAACCCGCCGCAGCCTGAATCACTGAAGGTTGCGTTGGAACAAGTCGTCGCGGCTGACCGACAAGTCATCCACCGGATGGCGGCCGAAAGTGCCATGCCCGCCTTGCTCACGTTCCTGGGCCGTTACCCGGAATGTCGCAGCCTGATCGCAAACAACATCGGCTGTGTGATCCATCAGCGATTGGTTCGACGTTTGTGTGACAACTGCAAAGTCGGGTTTGAACCGCCTCCAAAGCTGCTCGCTCAACTGGGCATCCCCGCCGGTCGAGTTCCTTTGCTTTACAAGCCGTTTATCCCACCTCCGATCGAACAACAAGTCGACGAGAACGGGCGGCCTGCGCCAATCACACCGTGCCCCGTCTGCAACTCACGAGGCTACCACGGTCGCATCGGGCTGTACGAACTGCTGACACCAGGCCCGCAACTTAAAGCGGCATTGGCCAAGTCTCAAGATGCCGGCCAGTTGACCGCGATCGCCAAATCCGAAGGTTTCCGCCCCGTCCAATCCGAAGCCGTCCTCACGGTCGCGCGAGGACTGACTAGCCTCGACGAACTCAAACGAGCCTTCGCCAAACGCTAGTCCGCCATCCCGGACACGTCGCCCCACGTTGGCACATGCAGCTCCACCATTCGCAGGCCGTATCGCAGCGGAGCGACGGACTCTGCATGGCGGCACTCACCTTCGTTCCACTCAACAAGGCCGGAACGTTGCTGACTAGCAGCATCGAACGATCCGTGAGCAAGAACGCTACCGCAGTTCTCTGGTGCAGTGGTATGGTTAATTTACCTCCGTCCCAATAGTGTTCGGCCCGACGTTTGCCGGCAGACGCTGAATTGCTAGCATCGACAATTTGGCTGGTCTTAGCTCTCTGGACGAGAGTGTCTCGTTTGAGCTTCAAGGGGACTGGCGGGCAGTTGCGATGATGTGAAACTTTCGATCGCTTGTATTCGCAAGAGGGAGATGCGTGAAACCGGTTTGGCTCATGCGTCGATCTTGCTTTACTCCTGCGTTGAGCGGGCAATCGTTGGTTTGCCATGCCAACCAAAACCAAACGACTTAAAAGACGAAAGCTTCCTGAAGACCAGGGCGAGCGAACACAGGAATCTCTCGCCAAGCCGAAGATCAAAATCGAAGGACTCAAATACTTCGCCATGCTCAAGCCCCTGCTCGAGCATCTTCACGAACATGAGTGCCAGCGTGATACCGCTGGAAACCGTACGCTGCACTACGATCAGTATTGCATGCTCGTGTTGCTGTATGTCCTGAACCCCACTGTCTCGAGTTTGCGAGCGATCTCGCAGGCCAGTGAGTTGACGAAAGTACGCGACAAACTGGGCAACGAGAAAGCTTCGCTGAGCTCGCTCTCCGAAGCCGGTGGGCTGTTCTCTGCAGACCTTCTCAAGCCGATCATTGAGGCCCTGTCTGCTCAAGTCAACGATGCTGCCCCGGACCCGCGACTGAGCAGCATCAAGCAAACGATCACCGCCGTGGATGGCTCACTTGTCAACGCATTGCCGTCGCTGATTGCCGCATCCATCCTGAAGCAAACAACGGGCTCAGCGTTGGTGCGATGGCGACTACACACACACTTCGAAGTCAATAACCTGCTGCCCGTACGAGTCGATGTGACACCTGATGGCGGTGGAGAGTACGACGAACGGGCCGTGCTCAAACAAGTGCTCGAAGAAGATGGCTTGTACGTGATGGACCGTGGCTATGCCAAGTTCTCGCTCTTCAATTCAATCGTCGCGTCATCGAGTAGCTATGTCTGCCGACTACGTGACAACACGGTCTACGAGACGACTCAAGAACTTGAGTTAACCGAGGGTGACCGTGCTGCGGGGGTACTCAGCGATGCGATAGTGAAGCTTGGAGGATCGAGCAGCAACTCAAGTTGCCCTGATCACCCGGTCCGGTTGATTCAAATCCGCTGCACGCCTCATCAAAACCGCACTGGCGGAAAGGCGAGAGGTTCCAAGGCACCTAACAGCGATGGGATCCTTCGCATTGCCACCAATCTACTGAATGTACCTGCTGAAATCATTGCCCTGATCTACTCCTACCGATGGACAATTGAAATCTTCTTTCGGTTCTACAAGCAATTGATGGGCGGCGATCACCTGATCAGTCACAACGTCAATGGGATCAAGATCCAAGTCTATTGTTCGATGATCGCCTGTTTGCTGATCAACCTGTGGACTGGATCTCGCCCCACCAAACGAACATTTGAAATGATCAGCTTCTATTTTCAAGGCTTAGCCAGTGAAGAGGAGTTGATCGCTCACATCGAAAAGCAAGCTGCTGCAGAAGAGGCAAAGCGTGCCAAAGAGGAGCGTCGAGAAATTTGCTAATCGGCGTTGCGGGAAGTCATTTTGCCTGACTGGTCTCGGCGTAAATGCTGCGCGGTCCCAAACACAAAAACGCAACGGCCCTGGGCAAGCCGGATCGCTTCGCTTCCTTCGCAATGAACCCACACTCAACTCGCCAACCATCCGCCAGTATTCCAGCCGGCAAACGCCGGGCCGAACACTATTGCCCCCGTCCCCTTTTCGGATTCCCGAACGTCCGGTTGCCAGCCATCGCGTTGTTGGCGTGCATGATGCTGCCATACGCGTGGGTCGTGCGTTACGAAGAGCTCGATCGAATCCTGCCGGCGTTGATTTCGATGTTCCCAGGCATGCCGACGTTCTACCCGGCAGCCATCGTCGGCGGATTGCTCGGACAGCCATTCCATGACTCAGGATGGATCGCGATGTTGCTGACCGCGGCCGAGCTGACCGTCGGCATCTGGCTGATCCGCCTCGGCCCCAAACGCGCGATCGCGTTCACGCCATTTGCGTTTCTGACGGCTACGATCGGATCGCTCGCGTTCTACCAGCTTGGCATTTCTTGACATGCAGAGGGCGGGAATCAACGGTTCACTAGTCAACTTTCTTGGGAACAAAACTCTCCAAGAGTTCGTTGTCTGAAAGTATTTGAGTGCGAATCATGAATACACGTTCGTTATGAGTGCGATGGTTGTCGACATCGGCAGCAGAGTCGCTGGAGTACGGTTTTGGCCAGAACACCAGCAACGCTTCAGATTCCTTTAGGTCGCACTGGACCGCAACCGAATCGGTTCGCGCGGTCGGGACTTGTATCGTGGTTCGCTCATCTGTTGTGGAACCGCGGCGGTTTGGAAGGCTGGCTAATTTGACATCGTCAACGCTTGAATGCGTAAATGCCATTCTGAACTTAGCCTGATGCTCTCCAGAAACAGTCGGCTTGAACAAGAATCTCCACCCCTCCTCGAACAGCGATATCTTCGGCTGATATGCACTCGCCTCATTGCCGACAACCTCGACCACGTCGGTCACAAACGGACGCCGTAAAACATCTCCGATTGCAACAGATTGACCGTTGAATGACGTTACTTTAGGGGCGTGCATGATGTTTGACCGAGTGTCTTTCTGCACCTGGCGAACAAAACGTTCGCTTTGAAGACGGCTGATCTTCGCAACCCGAATCGGAATCGATGCGGATTGTTCAACCGGATAGTGCTCGGGTTGGGGCGACGCTAGGGGCTGTCGATTCAGCCTTAGCGTTGCCTCTTCCCAATGCTTCGGATCGTTTAGCACAGGTGCTCGATCAAGTCTCGCAAACCGTGTTGTCGAATCTGTACTACTCCAGTCAAACTGGTCGAGCATTCGGATATCCGTTTCGATCGTATACAGCTGAGTAACAATCTGCCACGGACCGGACGTTTCCAAACCAGACAGCATCTGCCTCAACAACAGTTCTTGTTGTTCCGTTAATTCGACGCTCAGAATGCCATCGGTGATTTTTTCTTCTGCACGGTCGGGAGAGGCGACTGTGTAAGGCACGAGGTAGTTTACCAAGAACTTTTCCGCGTTGATTCCCGGCTGAAGTTCAGCAGCCTTTGCAATCGCGTTGGTGACGTCAATTTCAACGGTGTGCTTCAACTCCGCAGCGTCGGCGGCAATCGGTGGCCATTCACCTGATTGCACCGTCTTCGCATCGTTCAACAAATGTTGCTCCCACTTCTCGGTCGCTACTTCAAAGTTTGGTACAGGACGCTGTACGATTTCGGATTCCATGACCGGTTTAGCGTCAGTCAATCCACAAACGCCAACCACACCGACCACGATCAAAGCCGTCAGACCGTGTAGCCATCCACGTTTTTTGACCGGCATGCCCAAGGACTCAATTCGTTGCTGCAACCCTTTCGGTGCAGCCATCGCCAACAATCCGATCGTCGGCCGCGGACGCTTTGACGGTTGTCCCGCAGCAAATCTGAGCAGAAGCTTGCCATATTCACGTACCTGCATCTCATCCAAGTGACGAGTGGCAAGTTCATCAGCGGCTCGCTCCATGTTTTGCTTCAACTTTGAAACAGCGACCCATGACAAAGGATTGAACCACTGACACGATCGGGCCAACGTCGCTATCGAAAGTAGCAAGCCATCGCGTCCCTTGACGTGAGCGACCTCATGACGCAGCACCCAGTCAAGCTGGTCAGCCGTCAGTTCTTCTTGCCATCGCTGGGGCAGGCAGATGACGGGTCGAAGCAAACCAAAAATTGCCGGTGCATGAAGCGCTGGCACTTCCTTAACTTGCGGTCTTCGACCAACTTGAAGGTCGTCACAGATGCGAAGCAACCGATCAACCGTGGCTTGGTCCGTGATCGACGGAGAAGCCGATAGTTTGCGAGCAAAGCGTAAATGGGCAAGGAGACCGCGCAACAGCATGAAAATGGTAACGGCGGGAATGCCGAAGGCGACGGCATACGCTAGTACCTCAAGAGCTGGTTCGATCTTGTCGATGAACGACTCAGCGCTATTGACCTGATTGAACTTCGGGAGGGCGGCAGACGCTGCTTTAGCCGCATTCTCGGCCTCGACGATTTCCGCGGCGATCGCGTCCGCTGCCGCCTGTTCTTCTGGGGTTGCACCCGGTGGCAAGAGTGCGGCCGTCACGGATTCCCCCTCTTCGTTTTCATACGTGAAAGTATCAAAATCGCTCGATTTGTCAGGCGACTCTTCTTCGCCCGAAACCAGAGAAATTGCGGGCTTGTCAGCAACCGAGCTGATCGCGACACTGGATTCGATCGAGAACGGCAACAACAACCTTGCAATCACTACAAGCCACAGCCAACACAGATATCGAGCTGGTACCCGTTTACGAAGCACGATCGCCAGAACGGCGACAATGGCAAACACGGGCAACGCTCGCCAACTGGCCAGCATCGCGAAATAGATCCACTGAGCGCATGGTTCAATAATTTGGTCAATCATTCCTTTGATCCCTTGTCCTTGGAGGTTTTGGTTCCGGTCTTGGATTCGAGCAATTCACGAAGCTGATCCAAGTCGTCTTCGCTCAGCTTCGAGGTCTTCATGAGGTGCAGTAGTGCCGGTGCCGCGTCACCACCGAAAACAACATCCAGAAACGAACGGCTTGCCTTTCGGACGCACGCACTGCGTCGAACTGCGGTGGTGTAGCGGTATTTCTTGCCGATTTGCTCGGTCGACAATGCACCTTTTTTGACCAAACGATGAAGCATTGTCTTCACGGTCGCGTCGGACCAGCCGTTGTCCGCTCCCAGTGCAGCGATCACGTCGCTCGCTTCGGTTGGCTGAGATTCCCAAATGAGATTCATTACGATCCATTCGGCGTCTGATAACTGCATGTGCTTTCCTTTGTCGATGACAGATGCAAACAGTTTACGTGCGTAATCGGTTTCAGCACAAGAACAGTTAACCTCCGGCGATTCGGTTTCAAAATTCCCGGCAAGGATCGTCGGCGGGTTGGTAGCACATCCAGTTCCGTTTGAACGCGTCCAGCAGGTGTCGGCTAGGTCAGGGTGTAGCGGGGCGATCTGTCGCCGCTCGGCTGTGGCGGGCCACGAAAAAAGCCGGCGTCGGTCAGTGACCAACGTCGGCTTTTTTGATTCGGTAGTGAATGACAGGCAAGGTGCCTGTCCCACTCAAGTTGTGGGGGTCGGTCGGTTTTCCAAAGAGTGTGTGAAAGGCGGATGAGGTGATTCTTTGGGGGCAGTTACCTTTGAAGTTTCTTTTCAAAGTTCGCGGATTGTTGCGCCTTGCCGCTTCGCGGTGGGGGATGGCGAGGTGGTGGTTTTGCTCGGTGGGATTTTTTGGGCGGCGTTGCTTGGGAACGGCATAGGTTACCTGGCCAGGTTGTTGGGTCTGGCTTGGTGACTTGATGACTCGTTCCAAAAGGTGACGCTATTTCTGAATCGGATTCTTTGCCCGCGCTCTCGCCGCATGATCGGCGGCGGGCGGTCGCGGTGCTGTTGGCTCGCGGTGTCTTGCGGTGGCGACTGCGTCATCCGATGCCGACTTCTGCAATTTCTGCGAACTCTTTACCCAAGCGGCTTGAGCTTTCGACCAACTCACCGCTCTCTGTTCCAAACGCTCTCTCGGATCGGCCGAGAGACGTTTCCGATGGAAACAGATCAACGGTGGAGAACTGAATGTCTGAAAAGAATGATGAACAAGTCGCGGCCATCTTGGCTCGCGGTATCGCTCGGGTGCGAGCGATTGAAACGGACGATGATCGCGATGTTGATGATCGAACGGACTGCAATGGCCGAAGCGAAGTGAAGAACGACAAACGATCGGAGGTGACGCAATGAAGCCTGCGATGCGTTTGGAGATTGCAAAGCTGCAAGACATGTCCGTCGATCAATCGAAACTTGGGAAACTTGGGGCCGGAAACTTGGGGCCACCCACAAACTTTAGCAGCGGCAGTGACCCGCTGTTGCCACAGGAGGACACCTCGGATGCTCATGAGTAACGAATTGCGAGCTTGCGCAGGACGGAACCACGGTATTGGCCGGCAACGCGCAGCCGTCAACTCAGACGGAATTCAGGGGCAATCGTCGGCTTCGAAAACGGCTGGATCAGTCCGATGACAATCCAAGCGGGTTTTGGTGGGCGCAAAGCCAGTGCTGGCCACACCGTATCGCCTCTTTCGCGAGGCTCTCAGGGGTTCCCGCTGCACGCTTGAAGACTCGCCCAAACTTGCACACGACATCGCACCAGCCGGTCGCATCCAAGCCCATGCGGCTCAAGATCGGAGACAAGTGTTCGGGGATCACTCCCACCTTCCCGTCTCGCAACTGCCGGCCAGTCCAGTCGAGCAATTCCAAATACTGAGCCATTGAAACGCTTAAGAATCCCTTGGAGCTCGCCCTGCGTCCAGAGCTTTCGAGGCAAGGGCCCGCCGGATCATCCTGTTCGTTGATCTCAATCGGGCTCATCCAACCACTCTTACGACGCCGCCGACTGCGTTCCCAGTCGTGAGTGTTGGGCCGAGTGCGATCTTCCCGCTCCGCCAGGTCGTCGATCCGATCCTTCGCTCCGGTGTAATCACTGGTTTCCGGCGTTTCAGCGATGGCGGCGCGGATCGGATTGAGATCCACGTACGCCGCACAAGCCAGCAAACTCGCCTCATCAAGAAGATTTTGCAGCTTGTATCTGCCCTCCCAAAATCGGCCGGTGCACTCATCCTCCCGGTTGGCTCGCCGAGCAATGTTCTCCGCCGTGCACCGCATCCACCAACTGACATCGGATAGCCGCTGACGCCGCTGGGCCAGCACCTCAGGTTGATTGACAATCATGTCAATTTCTGGCTTGGACGGAATCTCTGGTGAACCGTCAGGCTTGCGACGATGGGGAAACAACCGCAACCAACGACGGGCAACTTCTTCGTCCGTCCAAGCCGCCACCACGTCCGGACGGCTACGCAGCACGATGTGCAAGTGATTGCTGAGCACCGTGTAGGTCAAACAATCGATTCCAAAGACACTTGCGAGGAACTCCAGTCGATCACGAATCCACTGCCGCCGATGTTCAAACGATTGCCCCGAGAACGGGTCATCGCCGCACAAGAATGCTCGCCGGACACACCGCTGAACAGCATGAAAGACTTGGATTTCTGCGGGGTCAGCAACTTCGTAACGAGGTTTGCGAGCCATGAGGTGTCTCCAGCCAGGGGAAGCGATGCAGCAATCCTACGCACGACACCGCAATAGGCAAGTCAAAACGTGGGTGGCCCCTTCTCACCGCCGCACGTTAGCCCGGAAGCGGTTGCCGAGCGTGGAAGCAATCGAATCGTAGTAAGAACAAGCAGTAGCCAAGTCGACGGCGAAGAATGGATGGTAGCGTTCAGTCGCCATCGACACGTCGCCAGACTTCGTCAGCGTCAATTGCGATAGAAGGGTCCACAAGCATTTCGTCACGCCGACGTTGCATTTCGGCAAACTCGTCAGGTGGTAGCGTTAGCGGTGCCGAAGCAGCCAAGTCGTCCCAGAGTTGCGTTACGATCGCGAGCTTCTGGTCGGGAGGTAGAGAACGAAGTGATTCTTGCAGCGTCATGGTTGCGTCTTGTAATGAGCAAGCGTTCATTGTACCACGCTAAATTCCCGTGGCGAACGGACGAAAAATGCACGAGAAGCGAAAGTTGCCAGCCACTTTCTCGGCTCACTCCACTGAGCACAAATATCCGGCCGATTGCGGAGGATCTGGTGCATGTGGTTGCTCATTATCGCGTACGAAAGAACGTCGACGGCGAACACCGACGCCAGAGCCTCCATCCGCCGACAAATTCATTCTTTGCGAAACGAGAAATCCTTGCCGGTTGCGTGATCAATTCCAGCCAGAAAGGCCCGGCGGACACATCGCTGAGGCCGCGGCATGGCTGTGCTCTCTATCTCGGAACCGACTGACAAGACATCTGGACCCTAGGCAGCGGAATTTAGGAGCCAAGGTTTGGTGGGTGGCAACAGCCGACCACCCAAAGTCACTCTAAACGCTCGCCAGGCCAGCGGACCGAGTCCGATGATAAGATTCCGGATAACTTCAACCAGCGATTTTTGCCTTCTAGGGAAATTGGGAAGCAAAACCTCGGATCAGACTCAAGGCCATATTGCAAACAGACATATGGCTTACAAGCAGAGAAAAGCTCTTCGTTGATCCGATGCAGATTAGCTTCCCAGCCACTAATTTCTCGAAGACGAATACCACAACAATGGTACAAGAGGCCATTGATATCGACTCGCTGCCAACCTCCCGCATCATCCCCTACCATCGCTTCTGCGTAGACAGCATCATCCTCGAGCGTGACAACAAACCAAGAGTCCTGCTGGTGAAATGCCAACACCAAACTCCTGCCTTCATTCATGCATGTGTTGAAGGTGTAGCCAAGATCGCCAAGCCGTTGTTCAAGGATAAATCGCCCTTTCTTCTCAAAAAGGACCTCCCTTTCTTCTTGCATACGAGCATCTCCTTGGAACTCCAGTTGCCAACTACATCGACTTGCCCCATTTGCACGGGAGTCAAGGTTTGGTGGGTGGCACCATCCAGCAGACCTATTCTTGGCGAATCCGGCTACGGGGGTGGAGCCAAATCGTGCCAACCACGATCCGGGGAGGCTGATCAAGCTGGGCATCAACGATTCAGAGGTCCAACTCGGCGCAAACAAAAACACGTCAGCGAGAACTGACGTGTGGACGTTGTTTCTGATTCGAAGCTTTGGTGAAGCTTAGCGGCTGGCTCGCAGTTGCCCGCGAGCTCGACGCACGGCGGCGTCTTTGATTTGAGCTTGCTCGGGAGTGCTGCTGGGCATGTCCAGTGCTTCCGCCAAGGTCTTGGTCGCTTCGTCGTTGTCGAGCAAATCCACAGGGATCGCTCGTCCGGTCAAAACGTTCACGACATCATCTTCGACTTGGGCGAAGCCGCCATCGACGAAGTAACGCTCGGGGCCGCTGACCGTTTGCAAACGCAACACACCATAGCCGAGACGGCCAATAATCGGTGCACGACCGCGCTGGACGCCAAGTTCGCCATCGAACATCGGCAAGGCTACAAAGTCAGCTTCCCGATCCAGTTCGGTTCGTTCGGGCGTGACGACGACACATCGAATGGACATCGGTTACTTGGACTCCATCTTCTTGGCTTGCTCTTCGGCTTGCTCGATCGCACCGACATACATGAACGCTTGCTCGGGCAAGTGATCGTACTTGCCGTCACAGATTCCCTCGAAGCTGCGGATCGTGTCTTCGAGAGACGTGATCTCACCGGGTTTGCCGATGAAGACTTCTGCGACCAGGAAGGGCTGCGACAGGAATCGTTCGATGCGGCGTGCGCGGTGAACGATGGTCTTGTCTTCTTCGCTGAGTTCGTCCACACCGAGAATCGCGATGATGTCTTGCAGTTCGCGGTAACGTTGCAAGATCGTTTGAACGCGGCGAGCGATCGTGTAGTGACGGTCACCGACGTACTGAGGGTCCAAAATTCGCGAGTTCGAAGCCAACGGGTCGATGGCGGGATAAATCCCTTTTTCCGAAATCGAACGCTCAAGGTAAATGAACGCGTCGAGCTGACCGAACGCCGTGGCCGGAGCGGGGTCAGTCGGGTCATCGGCAGGCACGTAAACGGCTTGCACCGATGTAATAGCACCTTGCTTGGTCGAAGTAATCCGTTCTTGCAGAGCACCCATTTCGGTTGCCAGTGTGGGCTGATAACCCACAGCCGATGGCATCCGTCCGAGAAGTGCGGACACTTCCGATCCGGCTTGTGAGAAGCGGAAGATGTTGTCGACGAACAGCAGCGTGTCAGCACCGGTTGTGTCGCGGAAGTATTCCGCCATGGTCAGTGCGGACAGAGCAACACGAAGACGTGATCCTGGTGGCTCGTTCATCTGACCGAACACCATGCAGGTTTGCTCGATCACGTTGCGGCCGGTCGAACCGATCTCGGTTTCTTGCATTTCCAACCAAAGGTCGGTGCCTTCGCGAGTTCGTTCACCCACACCGGCGAAGACCGAGTAACCACCGTGGCTCGATGCAATCCGAGCGATCAGCTCGGTCAGAATCACGGTCTTGCCCAGACCCGCACCACCGAACAAACCAGCCTTACCACCACGAACAAACGGGGTCAAAAGGTCAACAACCTTGATGCCCGTTTCGAACAACTCCGTGTTCGTCGACAGTTCGTTGACGGGAGGAGCTTGACGGTGAATGGGCCAGTAATCGTCGGCTTGGACATCACCACGTTTATCGATGGGTTGACCGAGAACGTTGAAGACGCGGCCCAAGGTGGCTTTTCCGACAGGAACCGAAACTGGCTTGCCAGTGTCGACGACGTCCATGCCTCGCATCATGCCTTCGGTCGAGCCCAAAGCAATCGCACGAACGCGACCACCGCCGAGGTGTTGCTGCACTTCGCCGGTCAGGTCAATCGTGACCCCTTTGTGCTCGCTTTGGATTGTCAAAGCGTTGTAGATCTTTGGCAGTTGACCTTCAGGAAACTCGGCATCAAAGGTTGAACCGATGACTTGAGTGACGCGGCCGGTGGCGGTTGCAGTGGACATGAGGGAGAAGCTCCTAGCGGTTAGCTACTAGCAATTAGCTTATGAATTGAATGGGGTGGTGTGTTTGCTGTGACGATTCGTCATTTGAAAATCGATGTCTCAAGTAGCTAGTGGCAAGTCGCTAGAAGCTCTCAAGCTGCCCGAGGGCATTAGCCTTCCAGGGCCTCGACACCGCCGATGATTTCCATGATTTCGCCGGTGATTTGACTTTGACGGGCTCGGTTGTAGGTCATCGACAACTGTTTGATCATGTCGCCAGCACTCTCGGTGGCTCCCTTCATCGCGATCATTCGAGCGACTTGCTCGCTCACCGCAGCATCCAGGAAACACTTGAACAACTTGACTTTGAAACTGGTCGGCACGACCTCTTCCAAAATGCTTTCCGCTGATGGAAGGAATTCGTATTCGGCATTGGTGTCGTCTGAACCAGCCGAATCGGAATCCGATTCATCGGCCAGTGAACCAAGTGGAAGCAAAGTTTCGATCACGGCCTCTTGCTTCGATGTGCTGATGAACTTGGTGTAGACGACATCCAACCGGTCAATTTTGCCGGTGATGTATTCGGCCAAATAACCTTCAGCGATCTTCTCGACGTCGTCGTATGCAGGTTGGTCTTCGAACTGCAGGAACTGCTGTTCGGTATCGATGCCACGAAACTTCAAACCGTTGACACCGCGTTTGCCGCTGGCGTCAATGATGACGTTCGGAATCGATTCGCGAAGCGATTTGATGCGGGGCAGAGCGGTTCGCAAAATCGACGCGTTGTATCCGCCGCACAAACCACGGTTGCTGGCCAGAACCAGAACGCGAGTCGTGTTGATCTTTTCGCGTTGTTCCAACAGCGGGTGCTGCACGTCCAACCCGGCATCAGCGAGCCGCGAGACAATTTTGGTGATCTGCTCGGTGTAAGCCGTGGCCGCGGCAGCGCGGTCCATTGCTTTTTTGTACCGAGCCGTTGCGATCAGCTCCATCGTCCGCGTGATTTTGCGGATGTTGCGAATCGACTTGCGTCGTTTATCGAGGGCACGTGCGTTGGCCATGAATCACTCCGCCTTTCGGGTTCAGGCTGCAGGGGTGGCGGGTTTGTAGACAGTCTTGAACTCTTTGACCGCCGCAACGATGCGTTCAGCGATTTCATCGCTCAAGGCTGGCGTCGCGGTCAGATCGCTGATCAACGAGCTGTGCTTGTCATGGACGTATTGCAACAATTCCTTCTCGAACCTTTGCACTTCTTTGACAGCAACGTCATCGAGGTGACCGTTCGTACCGGCATAGATGCTGATGACTTGCTCAGCAACGGATAGCGGTTGGTACTGAGGTTGTTTGAGCAACTCGACCATGCGGTAACCACGATCCAGTTCGGCCTGGGTCGCAGGATCCAAGTCGGTACCGAGCTGGGCGAATGCTTCCAAAGCACGGAAGGCAGCCAACTGAAGACGCAAACCGCCGGAGACCTTCTTCATGGCCTTCGTTTGAGCGGCACCACCCACGCGAGAAACACTGATACCAGGGTTCATAGCGGGACGAACGCCCGAGAAGAACAAGTCAGGTTGAACGTAGATTTGACCGTCGGTGATCGAAATCACGTTGGTTGGAATGTAAGCCGAAACTTCGCCTTCGAGCGTTTCGATGATCGGAAGGCTGGTGATCGAACCGCCACCGAGCTCATCGGACAACTTCGACGAACGTTCGAGCAAACGACTGTGACAGTAGAAAACGTCACCGGGGTAAGCTTCGCGACCTGGTGGGCGACGCATCAGCAAGGACATTTGGCGATACGCGGTGGCTTGTTTGGACAAGTCATCGTAGACGACCAAGGCGTGTCCGCCGTTGAACATGAAGTGTTCTGCCATCGCGGTACCGGCATAAGGAGCCACGTACTGCATAGGAGCAGGCGAGCTAGCACCGGCGGCAATGACGGTGGTGTATTCCATCGCACCGTGACGCTCGAGGACGTCGACGACCGAAGCAACGGCGGAGTCCTTTTGACCGATGGCGATGTAGAAACACTTCACGCCCTGACCCTTTTGGTTCAGGATCGCGTCGATCGCGATAGCGGTCTTTCCGGTCTTTCGGTCACCAATGATCAGTTCGCGTTGACCGCGTCCGATCGGGGTCATCGAGTCGATGGCCTTGATACCGGTTTGCAGAGGCTCGGTCACCGGTTTGCGTTCAGCAACGCCCGTCGCGATGATTTCCACCGGGCGAGTGATGTCGGTTTGGACGGGGCCTTTGCCGTCCAGTGGGTTCCCGAGTGGATCGAGAACGCGACCGATAACTGCATCGCCGGCTGGAACGGACAACAGCGTTCCGAGTGCTTTGACTTCTTGACCTTCTTCGATCGTCAGGTAGTCACCCAGAATGATGACCCCGACGCTGTTTTCTTCCAGGTTGAAGGCCAGACCGATCGATCCGTTGGCGAACTCGACCATTTCACCGGCCATGACGCCAGACAGGCCGTAGACGCGAGCAATCCCGTCACCAACTTCCAAGACCGTTCCGACTTCGCGGACGTCAATTTTGTTATCGAACTGTTCGATCTCGGCCTGCAAGACAGAGGCGATCTCGTCGCTATTGAATTTCACTGGACCGTACCGTGTTTTCCGATGGTGGTTTGTGCGTAAATGTTTTGGGGTGGAAGTTCAGTCGCCGCGTTGGATCACGACGATGAACTGAATCGATCCGACTGTTCGATCAATTGACGAGCGAAACCAGCCGCAGCGGCCTTGCCGAGCTTGTCCAACCGGCTGGCGACTGACGAATCAAAAACGGTGTCGCCGACTCGGATCACCATTCCGCCGATCAGTCCGGTATCGACTGACTCACGAAGGCGAACGGTTTTGCCAAAGCGGCTGGAAAGTTGTTGGGTGACTTCACCACGAAGCTGTTCCGTCATTGGAACCGCCGTGCGAACTTCCGCGACGACTCGTCCTGCGGCTTCGTCGAACAACTCGACCGCCGCATCGCGAACTGCGACCAAGTAACCGAGTCGACCACGTTTGGCCATCACCTTCATCAGCTTGACCAAGGTTGGATGACTGTTCCCACCAAACAAACGATCCACCACTCGGCATTTTTCGTCAGCGTCGATTTGCGGCGATTGAAATGCGAGTTGCAGCTTGGGGTTGTGCAACAAAGCTTCGTCACAAATCGCGTTCAAATCACTGACAACCGCATCGGTGGATCCATCCGCTTGAGTCGCAGCGAGCAACGCCCGAGCGTAGGTCTTGCCGAGTTTTTCGGCGCCGACGTCAAGGACGGTGGAATGCGAGGCGGTTTCGGACACGTTGGGGGTCTCGTCGGTTGAGCGTCGTAGGAATTTCAGGGAAGGAAGTTTGACCACGTCAAAGGCGTTAGTTCTGGCTGGGAAGCCGTTCCATCGATTGACGAATCAAATCCGCGTGATCGTCAGCCGACAATTCGCGACCGACGACACTGCGAGCGACTTGCATGGCCAAATTGGACGTTTGTCCGGCCATTTCAGCCATCGCAACTTTCTTTGCATTCTCGATGTCCGACAAAGCTCGTTCGCGTTGAGCGGCGGCTTCCACTTTGGCAGCATCGACAATCTTCTGACCGTTTGCTTCGGCGTCACGACGAGCATCTGCCAGCATCGTTTGAACTTGGCTGGCTGCCTCGTCCAATTTCAACTGGTAATCGCTCAGCATTTGCTTCGCTTCGGCACTGGCCTTTTCAGCCGATTCCAAATCTTCGCGAATCTTTTCTTCGCGAGCCTGCAAACCGCCCAGGACGGCTGGCCAAACGAATTTAGACAGAATCGCCAAGACGCACAGGAAGATGATCAGGTTCCAAATGGCCGACCCACCGTCGAACGACAACAGAGGAGTCGCTGCATGTTCCGCGTCGCCGTGACCATGTTCGTCTCCGGCGGCTTCATCGTGCCCATGGTCATCACCTTCGTGATCATGGTCGTGATCGCCATCTTCGCTGTCCGCCGCGTCCGCATGAGCGTCCACCACGGTCACTTTATCTTGTGCTGACACAAAACTTGCAGGTGAAACCACCAACAACATCAGTGAAGCCAGCAAAGGAAGCGAGCTGATTGCAAGCAAGCGTTTCATCAAATTCGACCTAGCCGCGGCACAACAGAATGAAAACCAAACCGATAACGGTCGCACCTTCAATCAGTGCTGCCGCAATGATCATCGCCGTTTGGATGCGTCCACCAGCTTCAGGCTGACGTGACATCGCGTCGACGGCACTGCCGCCAATACGCCCGATGCCCAGCCCGGCACCGATAATGATCAGTCCGATTCCAATCCCCAGACCCATGCGGCCGAAGTCGTAGGAAGCGATTTCTTGGGCCAACATCATTGCCAGTTCTAACATCTTCTGATTGCTCCGTAAGAATTTTGAGCGAGTGAAAGGGGAAAGGTGTTTTTTGTACGCGGAAGAATAGTCCAACTAAGTCGAACCGTCATGCCACCCTGCTGTAGTTTCGTCAGAAAGGAGCCGAAAAAGGTTTCGGTCCCGAACGCCTGACGGCGCGAATCAAAACAGTTTGCGGACTCAGGGCAATTTCGTCGTGCTCTGAGCCTTGAAAACGAGCGACAAAATGCCACATCGCTTTCCGTTCATTCAAGTCGACCGTCGCGGGTTTTTCAAAACCGATCAGGCACCCGCTGGATGACTGGCACCCACGGCTGGACTGATGCGACTGGGGTCAAAAATCTTGTCTGGGTCCATTTGGTTGGCGTCCGTCATTGCGTGCGGGTCGTCGTCCAAATGTTCGTCGTGTTCATGAGTCGCCATCGCGGCGATGAACAGCACTGTCAGGAAGGTGAAGATGAACGCCTGCAAGCAGCAAACAAACAACTCCAACAACGTCAAGCACGTTGCCACCAAGACCACTGGAACACTGACCGCGTATCCCATTCCCTTACTCGCTTCACCCGCAGCGAAGATCAAACCAACAAATGCTGCGAGAACCAAGTGACCTGCCATCATCGTGCCGAACAACCGCATCGCGAGCACGAAGCACTTGATCAACAAACTGAGCCATTCAAGTACATAAAGCATCAAAGCAATCGGCAGCATCAGTATGCCGCCATCCCATCCGATGGGATTGAAGTGGTTGAAAAAGTCCTTGACGCTGGTTTCTCGAATCCCGATGAAAATGATTGCGAACAAAGAGGTGAGAGCCAAGACACTGGTGAGCGACAAATTCCCGGTCGCACTGCCGCCCCAATGCGAATAGGCGTCATTGCCAGTGACTAGTTCCAACATGTAACCGAATGGGATCACACCCAAAATATTGGCAAACAGGATGAAGAAGAACACCGTCCAAATGTAGTGAATGTATTTGTCCGTCAGCCCGTGCAAGTTTGGATACGCAACCTCGTCGCGTATGAAGGCACAGATCGTTTCGAATAACTGAGACAACCGACCGCGGGTTTGATAACGCCCCAGTCCCTCCCCGTGAAAGATACTAATCTTCCGGGAGCACAACACACCCGTCACGATGAGAAGAAAACCCACCAAAGCCGACATCATCAAGTGATTGGTGATGAAGAACTGATAGAACCCGTCGCGAACTCCCAAAGCAGGTATGTCGGTGCCTTCGCCACCAAACGGGATCTTGAGCAACGGCGAACCATGCAACGCGTGCGGAATCGCGTGATCAGTCGGGTCGTGACCGGCTGCGGCTAAGAATGGCAACATGACAGATGAAATTGGGTCGGGATGATTTCAGGCACCGTCACGGTGAGCGAACCGTGCGATCACAATGACTTCGACGGCCAATAAACTGACATGCCAGAACAGCACCCAGCCGGCGGTCCAAGTCTCGGGAGCGTCCAAGTAATAACTACTGACCAAAAGCAACGCAACGGTCCCGCTGATCCGAATCAGCATCCCAGCCAGAAAGCCTTGCGTAGCCAGCCACCGGTCTGTGCTGATCTGGACCGACATCAATCGCGGAAAGACCGAGGCCAAAGCGATCACCCAACTCGCGATCGCCAACTTTCGCCACACCAAAAAGGGACTGACCAGCGACACAATGCCCCAGGTCGAATTTGGCGAAATCGCGTTCTCAACAAAGCTCACCGCGATCACCAACAGGCACAACACCAGCCAAACCACGGTGATCGCTGCAACCGTGATCAAAATAACTCTGCTCGAACTCGCTTGCGTCAATTGTCACCGCCTACGGGCTGTTGATTTAGTCGTGTGATTGAATGACAACAATTACCGATGGGTAGTAGCCCCATTTGGCGTCTGATTAACCGCCGCTAACGTTGACCGCCGCCAACGCGGTACGGTTCTTTCAATCAACAGCCCGTCTTTAAAGAAATGAGCGTGCCAAACACGTTCCAAAGGCTGATTTCAAGACGGAAGCTGATTCACCATCAAGATGAGCCGGTAGAACCCCAAACAGAATCCGACCAAAACTCCGGCGATTGCGATATACGGGGTCTCGTTCCCCATCCATGGATCGAGCCAGTAGTAACCCATTGCGCCCAGCAGCAAGGGAAATGACGCCAATTCGAACCCCGCGGAGGCCAACCGAAGCATCGGCTGCGTGTTGCCGCCATCGCCGTTTCGTTTCTTTGGATCACTCATGCCAACCCCCCTCTCCTAAGCTGTTTGCTCGATTTTCTCAGCGAGTCAGTTATAGTGTCGCGAACATGATCTCACCCAATGCTTCGCCAATTCGTTCTGCTCGAACTGTGCAAAGATTGGACGATCAGAGGGTTTTTGTCATCCGAGGGTCCGTCTTTTCGCTTCTCAATCCGGCTTTTCGCCAATCGGACACTGGAACATTGAGCATCCCCTTGCCATAATAGTTGGGCAGCAGATTCCCCCGTTAAGGTGCGATCACTAACCGATTATGCCTCCTTCCCCAGCATTATGCCTGGGTGAATTTTGGCATCAATCTGTTGCCTCAAATCAACCATTCACGCCTCTCCGGCCCCCAACCTTGGGGTGTTCAGTGAGGCGTTCATCTCGAGGAGCCCACCTTGATTAGTACTGTTGATCTACCGTCGCAAACCCGTCGCGAATTGGCTGAAATCGCCAAGAACTACGGAATCACAGGTTGGCACTCGATGCGGAAAGATGACTTGATCAGTGAGATCAAGAAGGCACAGCAACGCTTGCGCCGAAAAGCCGCCAGCGATGCAAAGAAAAGCCGGGCAGGGGCCGGTGCTGGATCCGCCAAGGCGAAAAGCACTTCCAAACCTAGCGAGCCAAGAGCCGCCGCCAAAAAATCTCGCTCCACAACGAGCAGCAAGGCTCCCACCAAGTCTCCAGCTCGCAAATCTGCCACCAGCAAACCAAAAACGACCGTGCGAACTCGCCCGGACGCACCGATGACGGACCTGACCGAACCCAAGGTTTCCGCGAAAACCGAACGCATCCGGGCTGAGATGCGTCGCCGCCGCGAATTGGTTCAAAAACACAAGGATCTATCAACCGGAACGCTGGTTGCCGGATCCGCCGTCACCGACGGTGCGCAGCGTCACCGTGCTGATGCTCCTCACAAAGATCGCATCGTCCTGGTCGTTCGCGACGCCTATTGGTTGCAGGCCAGCTGGGAGATCACCCAAACCAGCGTCCAACGTGCTCAGTCGGCGATGGCCGAAAAATGGCACACCGCCGTTCCAACGCTGCGTTTGTTGGCCGTCGGTGACGTGACCAGCAACAGTGCCGAAACGGTTGCCCGCGATATCACCGTGCATGGCGGAGTCAGCAACTGGTACGTCGACGTCCAAAACCCGCCGTCTCGCTACCGCGTCGCAATCGGATACTTGGCCAGCGACGGTGAATTCCACTGCCTGTGCCGCAGCAACGTGGTCGAAACCCCCGTGCCCGGCGATTGCCAACGTCTCGACGAACACTGGCAGGACATCGCTGAGGATTACGAGCGCATCTACGCTCTCAGCGGCGGTTACGAATCCCGCAGCAACGATCTGCGAGAAGTCTTCGAAGAGCGTCTTCAACGCAAGATGCCTCATCGCAACGATTCGGGCTCGACCACCGGCGATCCCTCGCTGCTGCGTCAAACCAAACTGCGTTTGGATGTCGAAGCCGAACTGATCGTGTTTGGAAAAGCCGACCCAACCGCCTCGGTGATGGTGGGCGGACATCCCGTCAAACTGCAAAACGATGGTGCTTTCACGGTTCGCATGGAATTCCCCGACAAACGTCAGGTACTTCCCGTGACCGCCGAAACACGCGATGGTCTTCGCCAACGCACCACCGTGATCGCGATCGAGCGAAACACGAAAGTCATGGACACCGTCGAACTTCAAGAGAACAACTGAGCATGACCTCTCACTCCACCCTGTCGCGGCGTTTCGCCGCGACTTTTTTGTTGGCATCCGCAGTCCTCTTCTCCGGATTCGCCTCCGCAGACGACACATCCAAAGCCGAATCAGCCGACGATTCGCTAAGTGTCCTGATCATCACCAGTGGTTGCTGCCACGATTACGACTTCCAAGCCAAAGCCATCCAGATGGCGGCGACGAAAGCCGGCGTCGAAGCCAAATGGACCGTCGTCAACGATGGTGGCAAAGGCACCCAAGCCGAGATCGACTTCTACGGCGATGAAGATTGGGCCAAACCGTTCGACGTCGTCATTCACAACGAATGCTTCGCCGCGACGACCAACCCCGATTACATCCGCCAAATCACAAAAGCCCACCACGCTGGCGTTCCCGCCGTGGTGATTCACTGTGCGATGCACACCTATCGTGACGCGGAAATCGATGATTGGCGCGAGTTCCTCGGCGTGACCAGCCGCCGCCACGATCACCAAAGCCACTACCCAATCAAAGTGGTCGCGGAAGACCATCCGGTGATGCGTGAGTATCCCGCCGCCCACGTGTCCGCGATGGACGAGCTGTACATCATCGAAAAGGTTTGGCCCAACACGACCGTTTTGGCGACATCCAAAAGCGAGCGTGATGGAAAATCGCATCCCGTCATTTGGACCAACCAATACGGCGACGCTCGCGTTTACGGAACGACCTATGGTCACTCCAACGAAACGTTCCAGGATGAAGTGTTCCTGGCTAACTTGGTCCGCGGCATGCTCTGGGCCGCCGGTCGCGTCGAGTAGTCTGAGGCCCGGCCGCAAAGCGGTCGTGCGACTCTTAAATGCTGTGCCAGCAGCGTCTTGAGAACCCCGCCCGACGAGGAGGTCGTGCAGTTTTTAAGTGCTGTGCTCGCAAG
>NZ_DDGH01000072.1:88650-105164 GCF_002337565.1 Rhodopirellula sp. UBA1907
TGCTCGCAAGGTTGAAATCACCCTCCTGAACGCAGTTGGGGAGGGTCGGAATGCGAGCGTTCAGCGAGAATTCCGGGGAGGGGGAGTGCGAGCCGTTTCCCATGCTCGGCCCCCTCCCTCGCGTACGCCTGAACGGCGTCGCTTGACCTCCCCCAAAACTTCGTTTCGGGAGAGGTTCTCAAATGCAGACAATTGCACGCCCGACGAAGTTGGGAGGGGTCAGAAAGCGAGATTTCGGGGGAAGGGCAATCCGCGCCACCTCCCTCCCGGGTCATTCGCGGGCAGTCAACAGCTCATCACCTCGTCCACCATGTGCCGCTGACACGGGTTCGTCTTGCGTTGCTGAAATGGCGGCGAACCGTGGTTCATGACTCATTGGGTACCGATGCCCTCACGCATCAGTGCTAAACTGATCGACCGAACTCGACACTCCGTTTGGTTGGTCTTTTCAGCTTGAGCTCATTGATGGCACGCACTCTGATCCGAAACGCGCAGGCGGTTTTGCCTGGCGATGGCATCCACAGTTCTTCCGGCACCGTCGATCTTCGTCACGTGCTGATCGAAGACGGCAAGATTCTCGACGCCGACGCTTCTTCCACCGCCTCGTGCGATCACCTCATCGAAGCCGACGATCTGTTTCTGCTGCCCGGCGTGATCGACGACCAAGTCCACTTTCGCGAACCAGGCCTGACGCACAAAGAAGACTTGGCAACCGCGTCGCACGCTTGTGCTGCCGGTGGTGTGACCACGTTCTTGGAAATGCCCAACACGAAACCGCCCGCGATCACCATCGAAGGTGTCCAAGCCAAAGAAGCACTGGCCGCCGAAAAATCGTTGGTCAACTATGGCTTCTACATCGGTGCGACACCGGACAACGTGGCCGAGCTGAATGCCGCTCAAAACGTTCCCGGCATCAAAATCTTCATCGGCAGCAGCACCGGCAATTTGTTGGTCGATGAACAAGCCGCCTTGGAACGCATCTTCGCTGAGACGACTCTGCCGATCTGCGCCCACTGCGAAGACGAAACGACCGTGCGAGCCAACGCGGAACGACTGGCGGGCACCACCGACATTCACGATCACTCTCGCATTCGCGATGAAGCCGCCGCGGTGATCTCGACCGCCCGAGCCACCGGGTTGGCCCGTCGTCATCAACATCGTTTTCATGTCTTGCACGTGTCCACCGGCGCGGAACTCGTGTCGCTCGTCGATCCATCGCCATACCTGACCGCGGAAGTCTGCCCACACCACTTGTTCTTCAACGTCGATGATTACGACCGCTTGGGATCACGGATCCAAATGAACCCATCGATCAAAACCGCGGAGGACAACGCGAAACTTTGGCAAGCCCTGCAAGACGATGTCATCCAAGTCATCGCGACCGACCACGCACCTCACACGCTGGAAGAAAAAGCCCAACCCTACCCGCAGTCACCATCGGGTTTGCCAGCGGTTGAGAACTCACTCGCGTTGATGCTGAATCAATGCAACGCTGGCAAAGTCACGATGCCACAGATCGCACATTGGATGAGCGACGCGCCCGCGCGAGTTTGGGGCATCACGGGCAAGGGCCGCATCGCCAATGGCTATGACGCCGACTTGGTTTTGGTCCGCATGAATTCCGAGCGCACCATTCGTGACGAAGACCAACACACGAAGAACCGCTGGAGTCCCTGGAACGGCGAGACTCTTCGCGGCTGGCCCGTCACGACGATCGTGAACGGTTCGATCGTGTGGTCCATCGACGGCGGTTTTCGAGAAAAGATTCGCGGCCAAAAACCCATCTTCGATCACGCCCGCGGCGGCTTCTGGAACACGGCAGACGGCATCGGCCCAACAAACGCCTGATAGGTTGCACACCCACGCAGGCTTTCCGTTGCTCATTCTGCTTCACTGACTTGATCGATCATCGGCGGACTTCGATCATGCTCTTGCACCCATCTCATTCATTCGCCCCTAGCCAACCAAGTCATGTCGCACGTTCACGTTTTGCAGCACCCTTTGGTTTCGCATCACCTTTGTCAATTGCGAGACAAACGGACTCGGCCGCCCGAGTTTCGATCCGCCGTTTCACGGCTGGCGATGTTGATCGGAGTCCGCGCGACGGATGACTTGCCGACACAACCCGTCACCATTCCAACTCCGGTTGCGGACGCACCTTGTCACGAGTTGGCGGCCGACATCGGGATCGTGCCCGTGCTTCGAGCGGGACTGGGAATGGTCGATCCGTTGCTGGATTTGATTCCCGATGCCTCCGTGTGGCACCTGGGTTTGTATCGCAACGAGCAAACTGCCGAACCGGTTGGCTACTACGACAAACTGCCGAAGAAAGGCGCACCGAACGTCGCCTTGATACTCGATCCAATGTTGGCCACCGGCGGATCGATCGACATGGTCGTTCGTCGTTTGATGCGGTGGGGAGTCGAAGACATCCGTGTTCTCAGCATCATCGCATCCCAAGCCGGACTCGACCGCGTGGCCAAAGATTTCCCCCACGTCAAATTGTTCGTCGCCGCGGTTGACCCCAGCTTGAACGAGCAAGCCTTCATCGTCCCCGGCCTCGGCGACGCCGGCGACCGCATCTTCGACACACCTCAAAACGACTGACAATCTGTCGCGTGAGTGTTCGAGCAGCGAATCCGCAATCGCTATGGCCCAACCGGTGAAACACGACGAAGGAAGCCACAAAAACGATCATCAAACTTCTTTCTTCGACTGATCAATGACGGCTTGGTAGAATGATGAATGTTCAAATCCAACTCGGAGCACCCCAAAATGAGCCCGAATCTATCTCCTGAGAACCAAGCCTATATCGACGACCAAGTCGCAGGCGGTGTCTACACCTCTCGCGAAGAGGCGATTGATGCAGGCGTTGCATTGCTTCGCAAACGCAACGAGTTGGTGGCTCATTTGAAAGAGAGCCGTCGTCAGCTCGACGAAGGTGAACTGGTTGAATACGACGACAAAACACTGGCCGCACGATTTGATGAGTTGAAAGCGAAAGCATCTTCTCGGTCGCAGATGTGAGTCGCTATCTACTTTCGCACTCCGCGAATGCGAATCTCGATGAAATTGCGTGCGATGCAAGCAACGCAGTTGCGATTTTGGAAGCGTTGCACAATACGTTTCAGGTGTTAGCCAACCATCCTCAAGTCGGAACACTTCGCGAAGACCTGTTGCCCGGCATCCGAGTGTTCTCGCCTCCTCGTCCCGCCAACAACTACATCATTTTCTTCTATCCAATATCCGGAGGCATCGAAGTCGCTGCTGTGATACACGGATCTCGAGATTGGATCACCATGTTCACCGACGGGTTCGCACCGAAAGCCCCATGACTTGGTCAGGTTGTTGCCGCAGCGCCGAGCGCTTCGGTCAGCAGACTATGTTCGGTCCATTCGCTTGCTGGGCGGATGCCGGTCAGGCGGCCTTGGTGAATCACGCCGATCGAATCGCAGACGCCGAGCAACTCGGGCAAATAACTGCTGATCAACAAGATCGCTTTGCCTTGCGCCGCCAGTTCACCAATCGTTTGATAAATCGTGCGTTTGCTGCCGATGTCGATGCCGCGGGTGGGCTCATCGAGCAACAGGATCTCGCAATCGTGATGCAGCAAACGAGCCAAGGCGATTTTCTGCTGGTTGCCGCCGGATAGCTCACCAATCGCCTGATCGGGATCGCTCGCCCGAACCGCCAATTCTTTCATCCAATGCTCGGTCGCCTTCTTCATTTCCGATCGGCGAAGGAACGGGCCTCGTCGGTAAGGTTCCGTACGAGTCAGCGTCAGGTTCTCGGTCAGACTGCGTTCCAAGAACAACCCTTCGTTCTTGCGATCCTCGGACACCAAACCCATCGCGTCTCGAATCCAACTCTTCTGCGGATCCCGCCGCGCATCTTCGCGACCCATCACGACGACTTTGCCAGACGCCAATCGATCCAGCCCAAACAGGGCTCGAATCGTTTCCGTCCGTCCCGCGCCGATCAATCCGGCGAGCCCCAAGATCTCGCCTCGGTGCAGCGTCAATGAAACATCGGTAGGCAAACGTGACCCGCGAACATTTCCGAGTTGCAAAACGGGTTCACCGCGAACATGGTCGAGGTCGGGATAGAGTTGCGAGATCTCACGACCAACCATCATCTGCACGATGGAATCCATCGGCATCCAATCCGGGTCGTTTTCAGTCAAGCTGCCTGAGCCTGCTGTCACGCCATCACGTAGGACGGTGAAGCGATCACCGATCAACTGACACTCTTCTAGGAAGTGACTGATATACAGCACGCTGACGCCTTCGGATTTCAGTCGCTCGATCACCGCGAACAGGTTCTCGGTGTCGACCTGGGTCAGGCTGCTGGTGGGTTCGTCCAAGATCAACAGTTTCAGCTTGCGGCCGTCCACAACCGCGCGAGCGATCTCGACCATTTGCTGCTGAGCGATCGACAATTCGCGAACGGGTTGCGCCGGATCAATGTCTTCGCAGTGCAACCGCTTCAAAGCTTCCCTGGCGATCGCATGTTGACGGCCACGATCCAGCCAACCACCGCCGCGTCCGCCCCATCGAGAGGGTTCGTCACCCAAGGTGATGTTGTCCGCGACCGACAAATCGGGAGCCAAGTTCAGCTCCTGATAAATCATCGCGATGCCCGCGGCCTGGGAGGATCGCGGGTTGCTCAGATCGACTTCTTCCCCATCGATACGAATCCGACCGGCGTCCGGGCGATGAGCGCCGGACAAGACCTTCATCAACGTGCTCTTGCCAGCCCCGTTTTCGCCGATGATCGCGTGCACTTCCCCCGGACCAACGACCAAGTCCACGCCGTTGAGCGCCTTGGTCGATCCAAAGTGTTTGCGAATTCCGGTCAGTTCCATACGATGGGTGGCGTCGATCACAGCAGTTCGTCGAGTTGCTTGGAAAGACTGGCGAAGTGATCCAAGGTCGTCTTCACCGCTTCGGGCTGAGTCATGTCGACACCGGCGCCACGAAGCAGATCCAATGGGTCTTGGCTGCAACCGCCACGCAAGAAGTTCAGGTAGTCGTTCAGTTCTGATTCGCCACCGCCGAGCACGCGACGACTGAGAGCCACGGCGGCACTGAGTCCGGTGGCGTACTTGTAAACGTAGAACGCACGGTAGAAGTGAGGGATGCGAAAACATTCCAGTTCCAACGCGTCATCGACGATGAAATCGGGACCGAAGTAAGCGTCGAGCAATTCGCGATACACCGCGCGGAATGACGCGACCGTCAACGGTTCGCCGGCTTCCGCCATCTCGTGCGTCTTCTTTTCGAACTCCGCGAACATCGTTTGGCGGACCACGGTGGCGCGGATGCTGTCGAGTTCATTGTTGATCAAATAGGCTCGCTCGGCATCGTCTTGAGCGTTCTCGAGCAAGTGATGCGTCAGCAATTGTTCGTTGAACGTGCTGGCCACTTCCGCCACGAAGATCGTGTAGTCGTAGTACTGATAAGGCTGGTTCTTCGATGAGTACCAACTGTGCATCGAGTGGCCGGCTTCGTGCGTCAGCGTGAACACATCGTTGAGCACTTCCTCTTTGAAGTTCATCAAGATGAACGGGTCGCCATCGAACGACCCGCAACTGAACGCGCCGCTCTGTTTGCCTCGGTTGGGATAGCGATCAGACCAACGTCCACGCAGCCCTTCTTCCAACGTCGACACGTATTCTTGGCCAAGCGGTTGCAACGATTCCAGCACCACGTTGACGGCTTGATCCCACGTGTGATGCTTCTTGATTCCCGACAGAATCGGCACGTAGGTGTCGTAGTGATGCATGTCGGGCAAGTTCATCTTGCGACGACGCACGTCCAAGTATTCGTGAACCGCTGGCAACGAATCTCGCACCGCTTGGATCAAGTTGTCATAGACCGACACGGGCATGTTGTCGGGGAACAACGACGATTCCAAGCTGCTCTCGTAGTTGCGGGCTCGAGCGTAGTACACATCCCGGTGGATGCTGCCGGCCAACGTCGCGGCAAGTGTGTTCTCGTGTTCCGAGAAGACTTGGTAGTACTGATCAAACGCCTGCTTGCGAACGTCGCGATCGGTGCTGTGCAGGAACTGAATGAACGTCGCGTGCGACAACTCCATCCGTTGTCCGTCTTCGTTTTCCAGCTCACCGAACCGCAGGTCAGCGTCGTTGAGTTGTCGAAATGCATTGCCCGCCGCGCCAGCCATCTCGCCTTGCATCGCCAGCAAACGTTCTTCGCGATCGGTCAACGTGTGCGGTCGATACCGAACGATTCGCTCGAGCAACAACTTGTAGGGTTCCAAAACCGGATCGTTCAAAAACGATTCCATCTTTTCCGGTTCGATGCTCAGCAATTCGGGACGAACAAAGCTGCTGGCCTGCGACGCCTTCACAGCCAAGTTTTGAAACCGCGACTTGCGGGCTTGGTGATCGCTGTCGGATTGATTCTCGGTCGTTCGCAAGAATGCGTAGGTGCCGCAGCGTTCTGCCATCCGGTCGAACTCGCCATCGAAATCCAAGAATTCACGGATGACTTGGGCCGATTCGCCCAAGCGCCCGCGAAAGGTTTCGAAGGTGTTAATTTTCGACGTCAGCGTGTCGAAATCGGCCTGCCAACCCTCCTGGGATTCGTACAGGCTGGACAGGTCCCAGCAATCGCTGGCAGCGACTTCGTCGCGGGTTGGCAATTTCGTGGCGGCGGGTGCGTTCATCCGTGGAGCATCGTTGGTGAGAGGAGTGAAGACGAGATTGAGGGCGATAGTTTAACACCGGACTCAAACCGCCATCACCGCCTCACGGACCAAGTCCCAAATCCTCCGAATTCTGTTGATTCGCCACATTTTTGAACGGATTTGGCCCCACGGAATGAATCCGCCATCCCTCGCCGGAAGTCTTCTCGATCTTCAACGGATCTCCGGAATACGGATCTTGCGTTGCGATGACCGGCAAATCCAATTGGTCATGCGTCAACTCCTCTCCGGTCAATTCGTGCATTCGAATCGCGTTGAGAATTCTCAAGCAACGACATCGAATACGGTCTCGTTCAAACGATGCACGGCAAGCATCCACCGCCGTCATCGCAATTTGGCTCAGACCACCCAGAGGTGGTCCACGGGTTGCCGGCAAGTCGCACGTTGGTGTCTTGCCCAAGTCAATCTGTGTCTTCATCGCCGACAGATAGTCCTGAAGTCCTCCGGAGATGGACCGGATCATGCCCATGGATTCGAATGATGCGATCCCGTACGCCCGTTCGGTTTTAAGAGCATGCAAGAACGCGTCGCTCGATTCATGCTCCGCCAACGCTTGTTCGATTGCCGCGTGCGTGCCGGAATCCAGCGGTTCCGCCTGCAAGATCGCGTTGAGTTGATCAATAGCGGACTGCCGGATCGCAACGTTGGTTTGATAAACAACGACTGTCGGTCCCGTCTCTTGCAATCCTGTCAAACGCATTAAATCGACGCACAGCATCGCGGACTCATCGACCTTGCCCTTGGTCGCCAAAAACCGAGAACCACAAAGCATCAACCGGCCAACCATTCGCAATCGGCTGACTTCTTTCAGCAAGACCTGCATGTATTGATCGGGCGGCATCACACCGGACGGCGTCAGCGGCGATGGCCACGCATAGCGCTGGCAATGCGACGCGTCGCGCAAAGCGGGCAAGACCTGCGGGTGCTTTTGAAAAGCGTCTTCAAACAACCCCTCGTTTTGTGCCGACAATGGTTGGTGATGATCAGCGGCAGCATCGGAAATCAGATAGGGCTGCAGTTTCTTGTAGAGGCGTTCTGCCGGTTCGATCACCTCCAGAATTTCACTTCGCGCATCGACTTTGTCCGCCATCGGCCAAACAGAAACGGTAGTTGGATCACCCAATTCCGAAAGCGAAATCGGGTCACCGTTCGATGCAATGGCCTGCAACTGAGCCCGAACCCGGTACTGCCGAAGCCCGATCGGGAACGTCACCGACAACAGACCGACGCACAGCAAACCCAGACAGCCGAGTGAAATTGTTTTTGCGTTCATGCTCCCCCAGGCCAGATCACCCGCTAGCAGGGGCGCCAAAAATCCAGCTTCGCGCTTTGTGGCCTCTTTGTAGCAAGTAGGCCAGGTTTTCACCTGGCAACCCAGCCGATGCTTCGAAAGAAGCGAGGCGTGCTGACACTTCCAACCCGTTAGTAATGTGAGTCGTGCTCGCGCTCGCCAGGTGGAACCGTGGCCTACGACCTACGAGGCTAAATCTCAAGTGACACTGGAGGGCTCGCGCCCTACCGCTAACAATTCTGCAAACGCAGCCTGAGCCTCGACACGGATTTGGTCAGCCGGTTTTCCGGTCGCGGAAGACAGACGTTTGACCTCGTCGTTTTCCAATGAGAAACGCAGCGTGCCGTCAGGCAATCGCACCGTCTTGCCCGTCGCAGGTCCGTCCGGCGTTTCCACGATCTGACTTTCGCGAGCCAGCTTGGAACGATTCATCTCCGTTCGACGAATTCCGATCGTGCTGGTTTGGGTGAAGAGCAACGTTTGCAACGCACCGATTCGGCTGGCATCACACAGCACCGAAACGGTTGTCGCCAAACGTCCCTTTTTCATCACGATGGGAGTCTGCCAAACATCGTGCGCTCCCGCGTTCATCAACAGCTCGCTGACATTGGCCAACTGCTCCGCCGTTGCATCGTCGATGTTGCTTTCCAGCAAGGTGACTCGATCGGTTTCGATTTGACCTTGGGAAGAACTCGCTTCGGCAAGCTCACCTAGCGTCACCCGCAACACGTTGGCCTGGCCTTCCAAATCACGTGTTCCCGATCCATAGCCCACTCGCAACGGAGTCATCGCCGGAGGCGGACCAAACGATCGAGCCAGCGTCTTGATGATCGCGGCCCCGGTGGGCGTGGTCAGTTCGGATTCGATGTCGCAAGCCATCAACGGTACGCCCGTCAAAATCTCTGCAGTCGCGGGAGCCGGCACGGCAACACGTCCGTGATCAATCGTGATCGCACCGGTTCCGGTCGGAATGGTCGATGACGTCGCGTGTTCAATGTCCAACGCATCGATCGCGATCGCAACGCCGACGATATCCGCGATGGAATCGATCGCGCCGACCTCGTGGAAGTGAACTTTTCGAAGCGAGCATCCATGGACTTTGGCTTCCGCTTCGCCCACGCACAGAAAGATTTTTTTCGCGAGAGCCTTGGCGGATTCGTTGATCTCGGTGGCTTCGTCGATCATCGCATCGATGTGATGCAGATGCCGGTGAGCCTTTTCTGGCGGATGATCGATGTGAATCTGCACGGCACGGAAACCGCACTTTTTCACTTCCTCGGTCCGCAGCTTCAAATCCGGCAGGTTCAGCGATTGCAGCCCCTGCTGGATTTGGTCGACCGACACGCCCAAATCAATCAGAGCGCCCAAGGTCATGTCGCCGCTGATTCCCGATAAACAGTCAAAGTGCAGTGTTTTTGTCATGCGGATAATGGAGCAAAACGAATCGAATTCACCAAGCCGACGGTTCATCAAAACCTCACCTTGGGCGTCCACAAATCGCGTTCCGGTGAACACCTGATTCGTGGTAACTTGTCTGCCTACCGCAACTTGCTTGTCATCTCCTCCGGAACTTTTCATGACCGACGAAAACGAAAATTTGCCAGCCGAAGCCATTGGCGAAGATGAATTGCAACGGCCGCAACCGATCGACGATCCGATCTCCGACAATCAGTCGCAGGACTTGTACCAAGTCATGCGGCACACGATCGAGCGATTGGAAAAGGACAACACGGCTCGCGGTGATGTGAAGATCCTTTCCCGCACGATCCGGGAACTGCGGTACGCGTTCAAAGTCTTCCGGCCGTATCGTCGGCGACGCAAAGTCACCATTTTTGGATCGGCCAGGACGGCTCCCGATCGCCCCGATTATCAAGCCGCTGTGGACTTGGGTCGCCGCATGGCCGCTCACGGTTGGATGGTGATCACCGGCGCCGGCGGCGGCATCATGGAAGCCGGTCACAAAGGTGCCGGACGCGATGCATCGATGGGCCTGAACATCATGTTGCCGTTCGAACAAGGCGCGAACGAATACATCGAGAATGATCCCAAGTTAGTCACGCTGAAGTACTTCTTCACTCGCAAGTTGATGTTCTTGAAAGAGTGCAGCGGCATCGTCTGCTTGCCCGGAGGTTTCGGGACGCTCGACGAAGGTCTCGAAGTGCTGACGCTGTTGCAAACTGGCAAGCAAACCATGATGCCGTTGATCTTTCTTGATCATCCCGGCGGCAGTTACTGGAAGGACTTGGGCAAATTCATCGACAAGCAACTGATGTGCAATGGCATGATCAGTCCCGAAGACGTGGCCCTCTACAAGATCACCAACTCAGTCGATGAAGCCGTCGAGGAACTGCTGACGTTCTACGACGTGTATCACTCCCAACGTTACGTCGGTCACCAGTTGGTGTTGCGGATGAAGCAAAAGCTTTCTGAGGAAGCGTTGGAATCTATCCGGACCAACTTCGCTGATATTCTGAAAGACGGCACGTTCGAACAAACCGGTCCGTTGCCAGAAGAAGCTGGCGAGCCCGAGCTGGCCGACTTCCCAAGGTTGGTGTTCCACTTCAACCGTCGTGGTCTCGGTCGATTGCGGATGTTGATCAACCAAATCAACGGACATCCTCTGACCACCACGCCCGATCCCGAGTGCTGAGCAGATACGTGATCGTTTGTGTTGGCCTTCTCGTACGATGGGCTTCCAAGCCCGTCGATCACAAACCAAAGCGTCACGGCTTGTCGATTGAGCCATCAACGACGTTTGAACGCATGTAGGATGGGCACTCTTGCCCGTCGGAGTGGTGGATGTCGGCCAAGAGTGGCCAACCTGCAGCAAAACCGACAAACCGGTCAGCGAGGGACCACATCGCCCCTCGCCCCCATGCGTTTCGAAGAAGCATCTTCGCGATCGCATTTGTTGGCATCCTCGCCTTCGAAGCCTTAAGCTGAAGGCTTGATTCCCATCCCCATCGCAGCCGACGAGGATCTTTGATGTCGACAACCCTTCCAGAAATCGCACCCCCGAAAGTCCGTCACACCCAGTTGTTCATCGACGGCCAGTGGCGGGATTCAGCCAGCGGAAAAACCTTCGCCACGATCAACCCCGCGACCGAAGAAGAGATCGTTCAAGTCGCCGAAGGTGACAAGGAAGACATCGACGCTGCGGTGAAAGCAGCTCGCAAAGCGTTTGAGTCGGGTCCCTGGCGGACGATGGACGCTCGCGATCGCGGACGGCTGATGATGAAGTTGGCCGATGCAATCGAGAACGAGATCGATGAGCTGGCTCAACTCGAAACACTCGACAACGGCAAACCTCTTCGCGAATCGCGGCACGCGGATTTGCCCTTGGTGATTGACGCCCTCCGTTACTACGCCGGCTACGCGGACAAGATCCAAGGCGAAACGGTTCCCATTCGTGGCAACTATCTGTGCTACACCCGGAAAGAACCGGTCGGTGTGGTTGGGCAGATCATCCCTTGGAACTTCCCCATGCTGATGGTCGCCTGGAAGTGGGGACCGGCTCTCGCCACCGGCTGCACGATCGTGATGAAGCCCGCTGAACAAACACCGTTGACCTGCCTGCGAATGGCCCAGCTCGCCAAGGACGTTGGCTTCCCCGATGGCGTCATCAACGTCGTGCCCGGCTTTGGCCCGACCGCCGGTGGCGCCTTGGTCGACCATCCCGGCGTCGACAAAATCGCGTTCACGGGAGAACACCGAACGGCTCAGTTGATCATGAAGAACTCCGCCCAATCGTTGAAACGGCTGACGTTTGAACTGGGCGGCAAAAGTCCCAATGTGATCTTCAGCGACGCTGACTTGGATGCCGCCGTGCAAGGCAGCTTCGTGGGTCTGTATCTGAACCAAGGCCAATGTTGCTGTGCTGGCAGTCGCGTGTTCGTCCAAGAATCAATTCACGAAGCTTTCGTCGAAAAGCTGACCGACTTGACGAACAAACGCGTCGTCGGCAACCCGTTCGATCAAGCGACCGAACAAGGTCCCCAAATCGACCAAGCTCAATTCGACAAGATCATGAGCTACATTGACAAAGGCAACCAGCAAGGCGCGTCCTGCGTCAGTGGTGGCAAGCGTTCTGGTGACCGTGGTTACTTCATTGAACCGACCGTGTTCACTGACGTTCAAGACGACATGGCGATCGCTCGCGATGAGATCTTCGGCCCCGTGATGAGCGTGCTGTCGTTCAAAGACAGCGATGACATTCTGAAACGAGCCAACGACACGATGTTTGGCTTGGCCGCTGCCGTGTGGACACAAGACATCAAGAAAGCCCATCACTTCGCCGCCAACGTTCGCGCGGGAACCGTGTGGGTCAACTGCTACGACGTCTTCGACGCCGCCGCCCCATTCGGCGGATTCAAGATGAGTGGCCAAGGCCGCGAACTAGGCACCGAAGGCCTGAAGGTTTACTTGGAAAGCAAAACCGTAACGGTCGCCCTTTGAGCCATGGGAACGGAGTGGTCTCGAGGAGCAATCCTCGAGACCGTTTCATTGACTTTGACTCAAGCAGGATCGGATATACGAGCCGTTTGAGTGTTAGTCGCGGTTCACATGCACAACTGGGCAGCGCCCCACAGGCTCCCATGCTTGCCCTCAATCGCTGCTACCGATCTGATTCGTTCGACCGAACGTGATAGCATGCGTTGATCACTTCTGGATCGTAGTGACCGCCGCTTTCACGCAAGTAACGTTTGTAAATTTCGGCACGGTAGGAGCGATTGACCGGCGAGTCTCGATACTCATCTTGGATCAATCCGATGCGTTCAAATGGAATCAATTGAAACCCGTCCATCGATTCAAACCCATCACGAAACCTGAAATTCAGCGTCGAAATGTTCTCGAACACTTCTGGTTGAATCTCTTAAGGCAGCTCAAAGTGTCCTTCGGCTGGCAGATCCGCGAACCGTCCCTTTTCTTTGCTCTCCATGCCTTCGACCGTTCCCGACCCTATCGGTTAACACAAATGCACGCCGTCTTCCCCTGGCAATGTCCGTCGCAGACATCACGAACGTTTTTGATGGCGGTTTTCCTCGCGGCGTCGTGGGTAGGAGTCGCGACGGCTCAAGATAAAAACCAAAATTTTAACGCTGTCACACGATCTGATCTGACGGCATTTGGTGAGATATTTGGTGAGCAAACCTTCATCGAATCCGGCATCGTCATTTGTCGGAACGCATCAATGCTGTCCCCTTCGGATCGTTATGAGTACTTGCTTTCATGGGTGATCCCAACGATCCGTCATCCCGGATTTCGGGTGACCGCGGATTTCTCAGCGGCTGGCGCGCCGAATTGGGTGCGCGCGAGCGACAGAGACGGAGCAGAGTATTCCGAACACCCAATGATTGTTTCTCCGGCTGTCGATTTGATCCGATTGGCGGGACAGCTTGAATCGTCGGACGCGTTACGTCGGCGAATTACCAATTGCCCAGCCACATCGCCACGGATGAAACGCAATCAACTCACGCTACTCGCTTTGATTGCTATGCAACAAGGCGATGCGGCGCGTGCGGAACAGCATTTAGAACATCTGGTAGAAGCGGTTCGAACGGATGAGTCAATTTCGGACGAAATCGGATACGAAACTTTACTGCTCGCAGACGAAGCGGCTCGATCAAACCCTTCCAGCCTTGCGGTTCGCGAACTCGTTTTGTTCGTCATTCTTGCTCGTCAGAAGGATTACGTTCGTCCCGCTTGGATTCGACATTTGGTTGCGGCGCGAGCGAAAATGGACGGATCAACAGCGGAAGGCTCGTCGGGGCACGAAGTGAGTCCTCAGTGGTACATCGCGAGTCGTGAACGAGCCTTTGAACACGGCAATGCGTTCCCGCTTCCATCCCCAATCATTGGTACCGGTCACTATCGCAACTTGTGGAACTACGGTGACGAGTATCTCTTTTATCAATCGCCGCTGCGTGGTTCGTTTACGATTGACGCGCTCGCGACAGGGTTCGGCTACCAGGAGGCTGAACTGATGGTTGGTGGATACTGGGCTGGCCTCGTTTTCGACCATGAACAATGCCTCACTGGCAATATTCGCGAGGAACTTAGTCGCCATAACATCGGACGGCCTCTCACGGACACTGGTAGCTATGGGTATCTGCGTACAAGAGTGCACGTCCGCGACGGCACTGCAACCACGTCAATCAGTGGCCGAACAATTCACCAGCAGCCGATCGCAGATTCGGCCGATCCGTGGGTTGCGATTCGTACGAACTACCGTATCCAAGGTGGCGTGGATAATTTGAGGATCTCGGGCAATCCCGTTATTCCAGATAGTCTCGAGATGATTGATTCCGAAGAACTGCTGGGTTGGTATGACTACTTTCAAGCACCTGGGAAAACCGATCATCCGCTCGCCAATTGGTCCGCTGAAATTGGCACGGAGATTGGTTCGTCGGTCATCCGTGAAATCTCAGATCCACAGGTCACTCGGCTTCCCAATGGGAGTCATGACGAGCATCTCCTACGTTATATGCGGCCGATGGTTGAGAACGGTACTATCGAATATGAGTTTTGGTACGAGCCCGGCAAAACAATGGCGCACCCGGCGCTCGGCCGAAACTGTTTTTTGATCCGTGAAGACGGAGTTGGCTTGCATCGGCTGACCGACGGCAGGTTCGATCGAAGTGAATTACGTCCCGGAAACGAACGGAGCATTGACGCGCAGTCCGGGTCGCCCCCTCCGCTGCAGTCAAACGCGTGGAACCAACTGAGCCTCTCGCGTCGCGGTGATCAGATCCGGCTGCATCTGAACGGCGTTTTGATTTGTGAGTCCAAAATAGAACCGTCAACCGTGCCACCGTCTTTCGGCTTATTTCACTTCGCCGACCAAACTTCGCTGCGCGTCCGCAATCCACGATGGGAAGGAGATTGGCCAAAGGAGCTTCCTTCCAGGGATGCACAACAGTTGGCTGCAAAGACCGAGAGCTTTCTCAAATGGACGTCGACCAATCCTGGGGAAGAAATGCGGCACCGGTTTGATGGATCTTCAATGATGACAGGATCGTTCGCGCAACCGCACGGCGACCCGACGAGAACAGTCAACGCGACCGATCGGGGTTTGGTGGTCAGGCAGTCGAGCGACGCCGGTTTTCGCGGTGCCTACGTGGCTCCGACGATCGAAGTGGGCGGCGACTTCGACGTTATCGTGTCATACGATCAATTTCAATGTGATTCGTTGCTCGAACGGGTCGGCAGCGTTCGCGTCCGGGTCATAGCCGACTCCATCGGCAGCGATGAGGCGATGATCCAAAGAGTCGAAGATCGTAGAAATGCGCAGTTGATTCAGTGCATGAAGATGTTCACCACCGAGGGCAACCAACGGCGTCGCTATTTTGGTCAGGTTCCATGCGATGGAGATTCCGGAAGGATGAAGTTATCGAGACGTGGCGATACGATCCACTACTCGGCGGCCGATGGCGAATCCGACTATTTCTACTATCTGGGGAAAGAGTCATTCGTTGTCGACGATCTGGTTCGATTGGGGATTCAGTTCGGCGTGGACATTGAAGGCCCGGCAGGAAAAGTTAGCGGTCGATTCACTGAAATGTACGTTCGTGCCGAACATCTTGGCGGAAACACCGGGATCGACGAAATTGCAACCATCCAATCTTTGAACCAAAACGTCGCTCAACTGCCAGATTCGTTCTCACACGACTTCACCGAATCACCCCAAACAAGAACAGCGTTTTCCCACTGGGGAAACTCTATCAAGTCGGACGAAGGACTAAAAGTCACTTCGCCGGGAACGGATGATTGGACTAGCGCCGGGCTTGCTTTTCAAAATGCCATCGCGGGTGATTTTGATATCTCACTTGAATTCGCAACGGTCAAATTTCCAAAACCTGCCAAAGACCAAAATACACAAGTTCTTTTAGAAGTCGAATTGAGTGACAAAGACCGGACACAGATCAGCGCAACCTTGACAAAAACTGACGAAAACACTGTCGCCGCACAGGCGCTTGCAAGAATGAAGTACGACGGACGTTTTCTGTACCAAGTCATCGGCAATCAAGCCATCGACGACGTGAACGTTCTTCGTGTCGTGCGTCGTGGATCACAAGTTTTCTGTGTCGCGGGACACGGTCCCGGTCAATCCGAGTCGATCATCGGTACCATGGTGACTTCGCAACTGCCGATCGATCCGAACAACGTTCGCGTGATGCTGCATACCGGTGGCGTGGGCCGAACGTCGCAGATGATCGTTCAATCAATCCGAGTGAAAGCGGCAAACATAGCAAGTGTCCGACCATATGGAATCATCCAGTCTTCGACACCAGTATCTCAGCCCGAAATACCGAATGAGCCGTGATCCCTAACCTCCCAACTCTTTGATTCTCTTCGAAAAATCTCTCCCAATGTTGCTCACCATAGCGCAGGGCGATTGCACGGGGAATCACGGGCTGAAAACGACTTTTTCCATGTAGCTGTCGTCCCATCCCGCAGTGAGGCGTTTGTTTTTCACGCCACACTTGGCTGTCTT